>NZ_CP072548.1:666504-999756 GCF_017798005.1 Aggregatibacter sp. 2125159857 | reverse complement strand
AATTTACGCACCAATTTCAAAATCACCTCTTTTTATTTATATCTAAATATCAAATCTAAACAACTCTCAAATTAACTATGCATCTTACAGAACTTAAAAATATGCCGGTTTCCGATCTTGTGAGACTTGGCGAAGGACAAATGGGTTTAGAAAACTTAGCCCGTTTACGCAAACAAGACATTGTTTTTGCCATTTTGAAACAACACGCGAAAGGCGGAGAAGATATTTTCGGTGGTGGCGTTTTAGAAATTTTGCCGGACGGTTTCGGTTTCCTACGTTCAGCAGATAGTTCCTATTTAGCCGGTCCCGATGATATTTACGTCAGCCCAAGCCAAATTCGTCGTTTCAATTTGCAAACCGGGGATAAAATCGAAGGGAAAATCCGACCGCCGAAAGAAGGCGAACGCTACTTTGCCCTCCTTAAAGTTGACCAAGTCAATGACGACAAACCGGAAGTCTCCCGCAGCAAAATCCTTTTCGAAAACTTAACGCCATTACATGCCAACTCCCGCTTAAGAATGGAACGCGGCAACGGCTCTACCGAAGATTTAACCGCCCGAATTTTAGATTTAGCCGCCCCTATCGGGAAAGGCCAACGTGGTTTGATCGTGGCGCCACCGAAAGCGGGTAAAACCATGTTGTTGCAAAATATTGCACAAAGCATTACCCACAACTACCCGGATGTCGAACTTATCGTGTTATTGATCGATGAGCGCCCGGAAGAAGTTACAGAAATGCAACGCTCCGTAAAAGGCGAAGTCATTGCCTCTACTTTCGATGAACCGGCAACCCGTCACGTTCAAGTGGCTGAAATGGTGATCGAAAAAGCCAAACGTTCTGTAGAACACAAAAAAGATGTGGTGATTTTACTTGACTCCATCACCCGTTTAGCGCGCGCTTATAACACCGTGACCCCGGCATCCGGTAAGATTTTATCCGGTGGTGTGGATGCTAACGCATTACACCGTCCAAAACGTTTCTTCGGGGCCGCACGTAACGTGGAAGAAGGCGGTAGCTTAACGATCATCGCCACCGCATTAGTAGATACCGGTTCCAAAATGGATGAAGTCATCTTCGAAGAATTTAAAGGTACCGGTAACATGGAATTACATCTTTCCCGTAAAATCGCGGAAAAACGTGTGTTCCCGGCTATCGACTTTAACCGTTCAGGTACCCGTAAAGAAGACTTGCTCACTACCCCTGACGAGTTGCAAAAAATGTGGATCCTCCGCAAAATCCTTAACCCAATGGGCGAAGTGGAAGCGATGGAATTCCTTATCGACAAACTCGCTGTGGCAAAAACCAACGAAGCCTTCTTTGAAATTATGAAACGTTCATAATGAATCCTTGGATAGGCTAAATATACCTATTCCGTATATGAGATAAACAAAGGGCTTGATATGAATCAAGCCCTTTTTTAGTGTCTCTTTTAATGGGATGTTGTCGTCGATTTTTCGGCTTTTTCCTTGTTGATGTCTTTTCCCTTATGGGTTTCAACGCTTTCTGATTTTTGAGCGACATTCTCTTTAACAGGATTTTCTTGAACCGCACTTTCATTCGTGGAATGTTCCTTTACCTCCGGTTTACCGGAATCCTGTGGTGCCGCCGCATCTTTCGTTGCTTCTTTCGCTACCGCAGGAGGATTCATCACCAGCCTTGTCGTTCGCCTCTAACACCGCAGGCGTTTCCGTTTCATGCTGTTCAGCTTTCTGAAGCGTTTCTTGTTCAAGTGCTTCCTGTTCAGCCGCGGCTTTCCGTTCGGCTTCCGCCTGAGCAAGACGTTCCTGACGAATCGCCTCTAATGTCTTACCATTCACAAGCCATTCCTTATCCTTTTCCAAGGTCATGACATATTTTCCATCTTGCTCAGTGAAAAGGGGTATCAGCTTACCTTCGGGTTTGAGTTCCGTCTGCCATGATTGCCAAAACATCGAATTCTTTTTGATTTTTGAAGCGGCTTCCTGTGTATCATCTAGTAGCGCCTTATCAAATGAAAACGTCATTTTTCCCTTAAGATTTTGCTTAAACAACCCAGCAGACTTTTTACTCTCTTGTGGCACAGATGCCGCCCCTTTAAGAGCAAGGTTCACAGGATAAGCTTTGGTTGTCGGATAGGTATTGAGATTCAATGCTACCGTTGTGCCCTCTGTTGACAGATCCAGCGTAGTCCAGAGATTATCGAACATTTTCTTATAGCTTTCCGGTGGAAAATACGCAGTACACAAGAGACTATGCATTCCCATACAGAATTGCGTTATTGCTAACTGAGGGTAATTGTTTAGCACCATCGGCATATTTATCTGCAATCCCTCAAGTTGCACTTGCAAATCAGGCAAGGCTAACGTTTTTAATGAAAGGTGCGATGTCCCGTAATAATGTTGATTTTCCACCTTCGCATCACCGTTTACCGCCAACGCCTCCAACGCTACATCACCATAGCGAAAAGCCTTCAGCGTCATCTCCCAATGTGCCTTATCTTCCATGGACTTCACCCATTGATCTCTCAAGGCAGATAATGCTTGACTCGCTTCTTTCGGTGGTGTTTTGGTCGCCAGCGCTTCTAAATAAAACGGAATAAACGCGAATTCATTTTGTAACGGATAGTCATCCAGTTGATAGCGAATATCCGCACCGCTAAGTTGCCATTGTTTCGTTGGTTCTGTCGGTGTTTGTTTGATATCGGCTGCCTTTAATTGCAATGTAATACCGGCTTTGGCAAGATCTGTATTATTTAATTCAAGCTGGAGTGCAGTGTCCTTTAAAGAAAAATAAGGTTGCTGATCTTTTGGCACGTCAATGGATTTCACCGACAGCGAACCGTTAAAACGGTCATTATGGGTCAGCACACCAATGACAAAATTCACGGCATTTTTAACACTCGGCTGCTTGTTCAATGCGTTAAATTCACTGGCAAAATCCACCGCACTTTGCACGCCTTGTTGCTCAAGATTCAGTGATAAGCCACGCACAATCGTTGGATTTTCCTCCGCTTTATGTGCTTTATCGGTAATTTGGAAGGTTTCGCTGTTCAATTGCGTCAATAAATCTCGTTGCTGTGTCTCGGGATGCGGTTTGACATCAAGACGATAAGCAGCGTTTTTTAACTGAATTTTCGTGTTTTCACCATTTAATAAATCCACCCCAACTTGCTTGGCATTCAGTTCTAACAGCCGAATAGCATATTCATTGTCATCGACCCGCTGTAATTGTGCGTGCCCTTGCAGCTGTTCTAATTTGCTGTTTTTATCATAATTAAATCCACTCAACGTGGATTTCACCTTGATATTTTTGCTACTTGGATCAAAGTTAAATAGCACAGAAAGGGTTTGCGTTTTGTTCGTAAAATCACGAAATTCAGCAACAAGATCCGATTGCAAATAATCGCCTACCGGAGAAAATTTGCTGTTAATGGTGTTTTTATCAAGCGTGATATTAAGATTTTTATTTAATTGACGCACCAACTGTTCGGAAAGCTGAGATTCTGCCGTAATAAAAAAAGGCAACGCCGTCAGTTTGGTTGAAATCACCTCTGTGCGCTTACCCTCACTATTTTCCAAGCTAAATGTGAGGTCTCGACTAAAAAAATGATTTCCCGTTTCGGTGACATGAAGGCTGAGCTGATTATCTAAAGAATAAGGGAATTTTTGCAAAACCCGCTCCACTTGCTGATTGGTATAAAACTGTGCGCCCCCACCCAGTGCAACAAGGATGGCAGCAAGGGTTAAAGTAACTTTTCTTTTTTTACTCATGTTATTCTCAAACTTAGATGAAAAACGTTTAGACGAATTGATCACGTCAAATTTAAAAGTGCCGTAAATAATAACCGCACTTTACTCTTTTGAATACAAAGTGCGGTTAAAATTTCAATTATTTTTTAATTTTTACTGATTTTTTAACAAGAAAATGCCTTGCTCGGAAAGATGCACATAGGCTTCTTGCGATGCCGGGTTGAACTGTTCCGGACGGCAATTAATCAACAAATCTTGACCATGCCATATCGCCACAACTTCCCAATGGTTGCCCATGTACACCGCACTTTTAATCGTGCAACGTTGCGCTTCTGTGCCGGTTTCATGAAGATAAACGGCTTCCGGGCGAACGCCTGCCAAACAATCACCGTCCGGTAAATTGAATTGCGCCGCATTATTTAAGGCAAGTTCATAGCCATGAATGTTCACGGTATTGCCTTGCAATTTTGCAGGGAAAATACTGGATTCGCCCATGAAGTTAGCCAGGAATAACGAGTTCGGGCGTTGATACAGATCTTTCGCCGGTGCTTTTTGCATGATCTTCCCTTTATTCATCACGATAACTTCATCGGATACGGCAAAGGCTTCTGTTTGGTCGTGGGTCACGTATAGAGACGTGATGCCAAGGCTTTGTTGTAATTCACGGATTTTTTCCCGCATCGCACGGCGTAAGTTAGCATCAAGGTTACTTAACGGTTCATCGAACAGTAACACTTTCGGCTTGAGAACAAGCGCACGAGCAAGCGCCACACGTTGTTGTTGACCACCGGAGATTTGGTCCACATAACGATCTTCAAACCCGGCCAAATCCACCAATTCCAAGGCTTCTTTAACGCGCTGTTTACGCTCTTCCTTGCTGACGTTTTGCATGCGTAAGCCGTAACCGACGTTGTCACCGATGCTCATGTGCGGGAATAATGCATAAGATTGGAACACGATACAAATATCGCGATTTTGAATGGACGATTTTGTTACGTCTTCACCATCAATGAAAATTTGCCCGGAGGTTGGATTTTCAAGACCGGCAACCAAACGCAAAATGGTTGTTTTGCCGCAACCGGATGGCCCAAGCAACGTCACCATGGTGCCGCGTTTAATGGTTAAATCCAAATCATCAATTACCACAGATTTGCCAAAGGCTTTCGTGACATTTTTTAATACTAAGAAATCATTACTCATATTTTTTACCTACAACTTAATTCATTTTTTTCGCTTTGGAACGGGAAATGCGGGTGTCACCAACAATCCAGTCGAAGAATAAAATAATCGCCATCATCACCACAATTAAGATAGAGCCGTATGCAATGGCAATCCCATATTCACCGTCTTCGACACGGTTTAGGATGTATGCGGTTGCTACACGGGTATCCGCAGTCACCAAGAAGATGATTGCACTCACTGTCGTCATGGCACGCACGAAACTGGTGACAAGCGCAGAAAGCAAGGCCGGTTTTAATAATGGCAACACGATATACCACAGGGTTTTCCATGAGCTCCCTTTCAGAGAAAGGGAGGCTTCGTCCAGAGATTTATCTAATTGTCCCAAGCCTGCAATCGCAGCACGCATACCGATTGGCAAATCACGCATCACCATGGAAATCACCACGATAATGCTGGTGCCGGTGATGTACATTGGCGCATTGTTAAAGGCAAGAATGTAAGAGACCCCCGCCACCGTGCCCGGTACGGCAAAACAAAGCATGGTTAAGAATTCAAGGGATTTTTTCCCTTGGAAGTCTTTACGCACCACAATATAGGCAATTAATAAACCAAAAATGGCGGTAAGTGGTGCCGCGATACCGGCGTAAATTAAGGTATTAATTAAGGAAGGCCATGCACCATCACTCAATCCTTGTCCGAACAACATGGCGTAGTTCTTCAAGGTTAAGGTATAGTCCACACCCCAGTTGACGGTGAAGCTTCCGTAGAAAATACTGCCGTATAAAGCAAGGTTGAAGATAACCCAAGAGCCGAGCATGAAAATAATCGTGTATTTCAAGCCAGCAGGGAGTTCTTGTACATCGCCGCGATAAGATTTACCGGAAACGGTCACATAAGAGCGGTTACCAATCCATAAATATTGAATGATAAAAATCGCCAAGGAGAAGATTAACAACATGGATCCAAGAGTACTGGCGGAGGCGTAATCTAATTGTGAACCGGCAATGTAGAAGTAAATTTGCGTTGCAATCACATCGAAGCTACCACCCAACACCAACGGGTTACTAAAGTCTGCGAGCGATTGGATGAACACAATGAGGAACGAGTTAGCCAAGGCAGGGCGCAGTAACGGGAAAATGATGTTATAGAAGGTTTGATAACGGTTAGCACGCAACGTATAAGACGCTTCTTCAATAGACGGATGCACGGATTTTAATGCGCCATCTAAAATCATGAAGGAAATTGGCGCAAATGCCAAAATCTGTGCAATGGCGATACCGTTAAAACCGTATAACCAGTTATGATTGGTAAAACCGAAATTGGTGGATAAAAACTCGGTCACATAACCGGAGCGACCCAGCATTAAGGTAACCCCTAACCCGACGACAAACGGTGGCGTCACAATCGGCAAAATAGAGAAGATTTTACCGATAAATGCGGTACGGCGTGCGATACGGGTTGTGTAAAGGGCAAAGGCTAAACCGAACACTGTAGAAACAATACCCACGAAGCCGGATAGGAACAAGGAGTTACTGATGACACGCACAATGTAGCTTTGCGTCAAAATACGCATCACTTGTTGTGGTGCAAAGGTGTCCCCGTCGTAGAACATGGAGACAAAAATCGCCAATGTCGGGTAAACGATAAAGAAGAAAATCAGCAACACAATGCACAGCAAGGAGGCAATAATAAATTTGTCGCCTTGCATAATCTTTAACTTCGCCAAAGAGAGCGTAGCAAGTGCGGTGAAAGTGATGAGTAAAACGATCACCGAATAGCCCATGCTGATTTTCAGCACGCTGGCGCTGATAAAGGTAAATAATGTCGCCAGTGCTAATAAGTAAAGTTCCGCTTTGGCTTGTGTATTGGTTGGTAATTTTAGCCACGGCAATAAACCGTACAAAATCACCGGCAAGAACCAAAAAGCGGTAATGTTAAAAGATGACCATCCCATGGCATCAAAGAATTCATCGGCGGTGCTGTCAAACAAGCCGTAATCTAAGGCGTGGGAAGGGAGAACAAGAAATGCAACAATGGACAAGATTATCCAAAAATTCGCAGAATGTGTGATTGGTAGTTTATTTGCGTTCATACAACCTCGCATAAGAAGAAATAGAGAAGCAATGCAATAGACATTGCTTCTTTATTTAACAACAATTTATTTGGCTAGTTTAACATCATCAACCCATTTCGTGATTAAACGTTTGCGCAAGTCAGTGGCGCCGTATTTGTCAAAATCATAGTTAATCAGGTTAATCGATTTAAAATCCAACGCATAAGGGGATTGTTGCGCTGTGGTATTGGTTAAAATGGAATAGGCTTCGCCTTTTTGCCATGTTAATTCTTGCGCTTCTTTCGATAACGCCCAATCCACGAAAAGTTTCGCATTTTCAAGATTACGTGCGCCTTTAATTACGCTGACTCCACCAATTTCATATCCCGTACCTTCGCAAGGTACCACTAATTCAACCGGGGCACCTTTGGCTTTTTCTAACGAATATTCGTGTAAAAAGCCGATGCCGATTGCCGTTTCGCCACGCGCCGTGTTACGGGTTGCGGTGTTACCGGATTTGGTATATTGCGACACGTTTTTGTTTAACGCTTTCAAGTATTTGAAGGCCTCTTCTTCGCCCCAAAGCTGGATATAGGTCGCTAATTGTGTATAGCCGGTTCCTGAGCTTTGCGGATCTGCCGCTTGAATTTCATTGCGATACATTGGATCAGCTAAATCTTTCCAGCATTTTGGTATTGGCAAATTGAGTTTTTGTAAACGTTCAGGGTTCACACCAAAACCTAATACACCAAGATAGATAGCTGAGGAATAGTTGCCTTTCATTTTAGCCGGATCACGGAACTGCTCTACAATTTGTGGCAGATTTGATGATTTATAAGGCTCTAATAAGCCCATTTCACCCGCTTGGGAATGCGGATCCATGGTGCCACCATACCAAACATCACCTTGTGGGTTATCTTTTTCCGCATCGATTTTGGCTAAGATAGTGCCTGTGCCGCCACGAATAAAACTGGTTTTTACATCATATTTTTTCTCGAATGCCATGGCTTCTTGCTCGCACATAGTATTTTGTGCGCTGCAATAAATGACTAAGCGACCTTTTGCCACAGCATTGCCACTTAATAACATCCCACCGAGTACAACGCCTGAAAGCGCTAACGCAATTTTTGAGAGTTTCATTTCAACACTCCTGTGTTTTTGATTTCGAGGTAACGCACTTTTGTTGATGTGCGTCCTAATGATGGCGATAGGCTCACGCCGTGAGGACACGAACCATCAATATAAGAAAAGTGCGGTGAGAAAAATACAAGAATTTTCGACCGCACTTTGGCGTGTTATTTCGCTAATTTAACGTCTTGAACCCATTTTTCAATTAAGGCTTTGCGTTGTTCGGCGGCGCCGTATTTTTCAAAGTCATAATTGATGAGATTCAATTTATTTGGATCAAACGCCGTTGGCGATTGTTCTGCCGTTGTGTTGGTTAGGATTTGTAAGGATTCACCTTGTTTCCATGCCAATTCTTGGCCTTCTTTAGATAACGCCCAATCCACGAATAATTTCGCGTTGTCGATATTACGTGCACCTTTTAAGATGCTCACACCACCTAATTCATAGCCCGTACCTTCACATGGCACTACGAGTTCCAATGGTGCGCCATTACGTTTTTCAAGGGCGTAATCGTGTAAGAAACCGATACCCACGACCGCTTCACCGCGAGCTGCATTACGGGATGGGGTGACACCGGATTTGGTGTATTGGGAAACGTTTGGATGTAACGCTTTTAAGAAATCAAAGGCTTTGTCTTCGCCCCAAAGTTGTACGAACGTGGCAAGCGCCGTATAGGCTGTACCGGCACTTTGTGGGTCAGCAATTTGCACTTCGCCTTTCAAACGTGGATCCGTTAAGTCTTTCCAGCATTTCGGCACTTCTTTGATGCCTAATTTTTCCAGACGTTCTGTGTTCACGCCGAAACCTAAGATCCCCATGTAAATAGCAGAAACATAGTGACCTTTGGTTTTTGCCGGATCGCGGAAACGTTCTACGATTTCATCAATGTGTTTAGATTTGTAAGGTTCGATTAAACCTAATTCAGCGGCTTGCGCTTGTGGGTCGAATGTACCGCCGAACCATACGTCTGCTTGTGGGTTATTTTTTTCCGCTTCTACTTTGGCAAAAGTGCTGCCTGAGCCGTTACGAATAAAGGAGGTTTTAACATCATATTTTTCACCAAACGCTTTGGTGGTGGTTTCACATAAAATATTGGTGGCGCTGCAATAAACGACTAAGCGACCTTTTGCCACAGCCGCTTGGTTTGCCATTAAACCACCAGCTAAAAGTGCGGTGGAAATTGCAAGAGAAAGTGATTTTAACTTCATGTTGTACCTCTTTATTGTCCATGAGATGAAAATAACATGCCGATATCGCTCGGTATGCGCTTTTTAGGTGAGCATGTTACATAAAATCCCACGCCATTAATGTGAGAAGTCTCACAAAACGAAGAATTTTATGGGCGAATATGTTGCGTAAAAAATTAATTGTAGAAAAATTGTTTGTAAATGGATCTATTTATGTCAAAAAAACGCTTTTTTCTTTATAATTTCGCTAATTTATTTACTCAATGAGAGAAAGGGAAACGGTATGTCAGAGCATCAAGCATCATCTTGTATTATTATCGCCATTGCAGGCGCTTCGGCTTCAGGAAAAAGTTCTATCGCCTCTACGGTGCACAAAGAGCTTTGTCATGAATTGGGCTGTGAAGAAATCGGTATTATTGCAGAAGATAGTTATTACAAAGACCAAAGCCATTTGGAGATGTCTGAACGGGTTAAAACCAATTATGACCATCCAAACTCCATGGACCGTGATTTGCTCATAGCCCATTTGAAAGCCTTAAAAGCCGGCAACGCCGTTGATATTCCCGTGTATAGTTATGTGGAGCATACCCGAACCGATGAAGTGACCCATTTCACGCCAAAACGTATTGTGATTTTAGAGGGAATTTTATTACTCACAGACGAGCGTGTACGCCAGTTGGCAGATATTTCCGTGTTTGTGGATACGCCGTTAGATATTTGCTTTATTCGTCGTTTACAGCGCGACATGGAAGAGCGTGGACGCACCTTGCAATCCGTCATTGATCAATATCGTGCTACTGTGCGTCCGATGTTCTTGCAATTTATCGAACCGTCTAAACAACACGCCGACATTGTGATCCCTCGCGGTGGTAAAAACCGTATTGCTATCAATATGTTAAAAGCGCAAATTATGCAATTATTAAGCCAAAAATAGGAGCCTGGCATGAGATTATGTGATATCGACATTGAGCGTTATCTGGATGAAGGCTTGATTTCTCTGAATCCACGACCGTCTAACGATAAAATTAATGGCGCGACGATTGATGTTCGTTTGGGAAATTCTTTTCGTGTGTTTCGTGAACATTCCGCACCTTACATTGATTTAAGCGGCCCGAAAGAAGAAGTCTCCGCGCAGTTAGAGTCGGTCATGAGCGATGAAATTATTATTGCTGATGATGAAGCGTTCTTTTTGCACCCCGGTGTACTTGCCCTTGCCACCACATTAGAATCAGTAAAACTGCCGGCGAATATTATCGGTTGGCTGGACGGTCGTTCTTCTTTAGCCCGGTTGGGTTTAATGGTGCACGTAACGGCACATCGTATCGATCCGGGTTGGGAAGGCAAAATTGTGTTGGAGTTTTATAATTCCGGTAAATTGCCGTTAGCGTTGCGTCCGAATATGGTGATTGGCGCCTTGAGTTTTGAAGTGTTAAGTGGCGCGGCGGCACGTCCATATAACAGCCGTAAAGATGCTAAATACAAAAATCAACAAAACGCGGTTGCCAGTCGCATTGACGAGGATAAATAAATGAAAAAGATCGCCCTGATGACATTGGTCGTGATGTTGGCGATCTCAGCACTTTTTTACGTTCAACTGAATAAGCTGGAAAGTGCGGTCAGTACCAAATTAGCGCAATATAACACAGTTGTTCAAGATCTTCATATTGGCTTTTTCCCGCAGCCCTATGTGGCTTTTGAAGGGGTTAAACATAACCAAGTGACTATTGGGAAGTTAACCGGGAAATTGAATTTTTCCACGTTAATTTCCGGCAATGTGCAACTTGCGCAGTTAGATATTCAAAAGATTCGTTTTTCCGATAAGGCACATAATGCAGCGAATATACAAATATATTTCTCCGATTTCAGTCTGGATAATGTTCGCCAAGATCGCGTGCAATTCAATGGGCCTCAGCCCTTAACGCTTGAATGGGACAAACCATTATATGGTGATCTACAGCGTTTTCATTTTCGTTTCAATAAAGGGGAAATTTCCCGATTCGCCGAAAAAGACTTTGCGGTGGTGTTTGAAGACGCTGAGCTAAACCAACAACCGCTAGGCACTCTCCGTGCGGAAGTCGATTTATCCAAAGACACTAAATATGTTACCGCTGATATTATCTCGGATTGCGATTTCGTTTGCCTCGCACACCTAGATTATGCGAGCGATCCCGATCAAAGTGCGGTCAGTTTTCGAGGCAAAAATTACCCTATCGAACGTTTATTGGCGTTATTTAACTTTCCGAATACGCTCACCGGCAACACGGATTTTGACATTACCGCCGAGTTCGTTCAGTCGCGAATAAAAGCCGGTAAATTCTACTTTAGTGCGCATGATGGCGAGTTATCTGGTGTAAATTTACTGGAACTTGCCGGGCAATATTTACCGATCAATTGGCAAAATGCCGAAGTTAAACAAAAAGACGCGATCAAAACGCCGTATAAAAAATTTGTTATGAGTTCTATGCTTCAAGAGAATCAATTGAAGATTGACAAAATCCTGTTAAAAACCACCGCACTTTCAGGGGAAGGAAGCGGTCAGGTAAACTTAAAATCCATGCAATGTGATGTGAATTTAACGCTTCGAGCAAATAATGAAAAATATTCGGAATTTGTTCTGCCCCTGCGTTTCTTTAATAATTGCTACTCCCCACAATATGAAGTGCTATTTGACAAAAACTTGCGCAATCAACTTAAAGATCTTCTTAAACGTAAATTAGGGCGGGAATAATGGCCACTTTAAAAATCGTACGACGCTTAAAATTTTTTCGCGTCATTTTGTTGTCATTTGCCGCCTTTGTTTTTAACACAACAGAATTCTTACCGGTCGCCTTGCTTTCAGATATAGCCCAAAGTTTTCAGATTCCGGTAGAACAAACCGGGCTGATGATTACTATTTATGCGTGGATTGTGTCGCTGATGTCCTTACCTTTTATGCTCATGACGGCAAAGCTAGAACGACGTAGTCTGTTAATCAAATTATTCATTATTTTTATTGCCAGCCACATTTTGTCAGTTTTGGCGTGGAATTTCTGGATATTGCTACTTTCCCGTATTGGCATTGCCTTTACGCACGCCATTTTCTGGTCAATCACCACGTCCCTTGCAGTGCGTGTCGCGCCAAAAGACAAAAAAGCACAAGCCATCGGGCTGTTAGCTATGGGCAGCGCATTAGCAATGGTGCTCGGCTTGCCGATAGGACGGATTATCGGACAATATCTCAGTTGGCGTGAAGCCTTTGGGATTATCGCTTTTCTGGCGTTTTGTCTTCTTCTACTTCTCTATCGTTTCCTACCGCACTTAGCCAGCCGCAATGCCGGTTCGCTAAGCAGTGTGCCTTCGTTATTTAAACGCCCACTTTTGGTGGGGCTCTACGTGTTAACGATACTGATCGTTTCGGCGCATTTTACCGCTTACAGTTATATTGAGCCTTTTATTGTTCGCATTGGAGAAATGAGTAATGGCGTTGCCACGGCAATCTTATTGATTTTTGGGCTTTCCGGCATTACCGCCAGTCTGCTCTTCAACCGCTTACATCGTTTAGCACCGGCAAAATTCCTCTTAACGTCCATGGCGATTTTGGTCATTTCTTTAGCCTTGCTATTACCTTTTAGCCACAGTGAATTTTCCATGTATTTGTTGGCATTTGTCTGGGGAATCGGTATTTCAGGGATTGGTCTAAGTTTGCAGGTTCGTGTGCTACAACTGGCACCGGATGCTACAGATGTGGCGATGGCAATTTATTCCGGACTCTACAATATTGGTATCGGCGGCGGTGCGTTACTTGGCAATCAAGTTATGCAGCACCTCGGTTTATCCAGCATTGGGTTTACCGGTGCCGCCTTTGCAACGATCGGGCTAATGTTCTTTCTCTATATCCATCTGCGTTATGGCAAAACGCGTTCCTAGGAAAAGCCAGTTTTGCCACTGAACACATTAATTTTCGCTATCAAACCAACCACGGATAAATTGAATCGCGAAAAAGAGCGTAAAGAGCAAAACAACATAAAGAATATAAGAAACAATCGGATGGCTGGGCGAATCTGTCTCAGCCATTGCTTTTATGGATAACGCATTCGGGAATTCATCAAACATGGTCAGACGCCAGCCGTAATATTTGATTTCCACGGTTTTTTCTTCATTACCCAAGGCTTGCGCCAATGCCTGTAAATTTGCTGAGCCGAATTTGAAATAGAACGGAAAACCCCAACGGGTATCTTCGTTGCGATATACCATCACTTTGCCGTTTTCATGTTGCGTATTGATAAAATACACATCGCGGGTCGGGCCGTCTGCCGGATTGGCTTTTGTAATCGGTCCGTCTTTATCCACCCGTTTCACCTCAACGCCGGTCACTTTAGTGACATCATAGCTCGGCATCGCATAATTTATCGCCGCAGCAATGCATAAATGAAAAATAAAAATGACGGAAATAAAAAAATATTTTAAAAATTTTCTCATCTTTTTGTCCTATTGAAATGAGGTTGGTTAATTATTGTACCTGAATTTTAAATAAACGCTCGAAGTTTTGTGTGGTGATTTGCGCCATTTCCTCGGCTGACACGCCTTTCAATGTCGCAATATATTCACAGACTTCGCGGGTATATGCCGGTTGATTTTGTTTACCACGATAAGGTACCGGTGCCAAGTAAGGCGAATCGGTTTCCACCAACAGGCGGTCTAACGGCAGTTTGCGCACCACATCCCGAAGTTCTTCCGCATTTTTGAAGGTGATAATCCCTGAAATGGAAATGTAAAAACCCAAGTCTAACGCTTGTTTTGCCATGTCATAGTTTTCGGTAAAACAATGCAAAACACCACCGCACTTTTCTGCCTGATTATCGCGCAATAGGCGAATCGTGTCTTCTCGTGCTTGGCGTGTATGAATGATGACCGGTTTATTTAGCTGGTTGGCCACGTCAATTTGGCTGGCAAACACGGCTTGTTGGGCAGCTTTGTTTTCTGCACTGTAATAATAATCTAAGCCGATTTCGCCGATGGCGATGACTTTAGGATCTTGCGCCAAGCGTAACAAACGCGCGGCATCATAAGGTTCTTCTTCAAAATCCAGCGGGTGCACGCCACAGGCTAAAGAGACGTTATCGAATTTGGCTAATTCCGGATACACTTTTTCAAAACGGCTCAAGGTTACGCCAATTGCCAATAAATGTTTCACATCGCGTGCTTTTGCCTTTGCTACCACATCAGCAATATTTTCATGTAATGTTTCGTAATCCAAGGCATCCAAATGGCAATGGGAATCCACAATAAACATATTTTATCCTTCAAATACTTCAGTAATTAAACGGGTCAACCCGTCGAGTAAAATCAATTCTAAATTCAACGCCGAATTTGCTGATAAATCCGATCGCACTTTGCTAATAATTTGTGTTGCTTTTAATAATGCCGGGGCAGACAGTCCTTGGCTAAATTGAATGACACCCTGTTCAATATCCTGACAAATCCAGTCTTGGTGAATATGCAGTTTATTTTTTAAACTATCACTCAAAAAGGCTGACAACCAATCCAGCTGCTGCAAGACAAGTTCTTTAGTAAAAAATGGCAGTAATTCTAAAGGCGAACAACGGCGATAGAATAGCCAAAATTGGCGTAAAAATTCCCGTCGTTGCGCTAGTAAATTTTGCTCTAACATGGCAAGCGCGAGAAGTGGTCGACCATAATTCACCCGAAGTGCGGTCAATATATCTTGCGTTTCGGCGGACGTTTGTGATTGCAACCACTGTAATGCAGTGTCTGTGTCCGGTGGTAAGAGATTCCACACTTGGCAGCGACTGTAAATGGTTGGCAACAACGCCTTTTGCATATCGCACTGCAAAATGAAATAGGTATTTGGACGCGGCTCTTCCAGTGTTTTTAAAATGGCGTTGGCAGCGGCCTCCGTCAGACGATGCGCCTGTTCGATATAAATGACTTTATTGCCGTTTTGCTGCGCATGCTGCGTCGCTTGTTCGTTCATGGCACGAATTTGATCCACGCCGATGTCTTTGTTCTCAATAGGCGCGATATGCTGGAAATCCGGGTGGCTGTTGGCTTGCATTAAATGGCAGGCATGGCATTCGCCACAAGCCTCCGCCCCGTTGGGTGTTAAGCACATCAGACGTTTTGCCAACGCGGAACAAAGCTGTTCGGTGCCGAGGCCGTCATCGGCGCGAATCAGCAGGGCGTGATGCCCTAAAGCCTCATCAAACGCCTGTGTGATTTTGTGATAGGTCGGCACCAACCAAGGAAGTAACGGGATCATTTTGATAGCGAAACCCACCAATTTTTGACCGCACTTTTAATGTCTGCCTGCACTTGCTCAATGGATTGTTCCGCATTGATCATCACGGCTTTCGGATTGTCTTTTACCAGTTCTAAATAACGGGCACGGGTGCGGTGGAAAAAATCCAGATGTTGTTGTTCAATGCGATCCAGTTCGCCGCGTCCACGAGCTCGCGCTAAACCAACGGCTGGATCAATGTCTAAATACAGGGTCAAATCCGGTTCAAAATCGCCCAAAACGGTTTTTTTTAAGTTAGTTAAAAAAGCTGCTCCCAACTGGCGGCCACCGCCTTGGTACGCTTGAGACGACATATCATGGCGATCACCTACCACCCATTTGCCTTGAGCTAACGCAGGCTTAATGACATTGTCCACTAATTGAATTCGGGCAGCATATAACATCAACAATTCGGCTCTGTCTGTGACCGGTTCCTCTGTTTCATGTTTAATGAGGTGACGTAATTTTTCCGCTAACGGTGTGCCACCAGGTTCTCGGGTGAACACGACATCGTTAACACCCAATTCCTTTAAGGTATCCACGACACATTGATGGGCGGTGCTTTTGCCCGCTCCTTCCAAGCCTTCAATAACGATAAATTTGCCTGCCATATTATTTTCCGTTTTGTTGGCGGTACCAGCGTAAATATTCCTGCACCGCTTTATTGTGTTCATTCAAGTTCCGACTGAATTTGTGACCGCCCGTGCCGTCGGCAACGAAATAATAAAATTCCGTTTGCGCAGGATGCGCCACGGCTTGTAATGCCTCTTCGCTTGGCATGGCAATCGGCGTTGGCGGTAAACCGTCAATCACATAGGTGTTATAAGGGGTCGGCGTTTCGAGATCTTTTTTACGAATATTGCCGCTGTAATCCTCACCCATGCCGTAAATTACTGTCGGATCGGTTTGAAGCTTCATTTTGGCTTTCAAACGATTAATAAACACCGAGGCAATTTGGGGACGCTCTGCGGCGATGCCGGTTTCTTTTTCCACGATGGACGCAAGAATTAACATTTCATAAGGATCGGCTAGAGGCAAATTTTTATCCCGATTATTCCATGCCTTCTCCAACGCTTTTTTCATGCGTTCTGCAGCGCGTTGCAACAGTTCTAAGTCGGTAGAATTCGGCGTGTAATTATAAGTGTCTGGGTAAATCCAGCCATCGATAACGTGGCTTTCTGTTAAATTTTTATTGAGGTTCGTATCTATATCAAGCAGTCCGAAAACCTCATCATTGGACTTCCCTTGCAATGTCTGCTTCAAGTGCGGTGCATTTTCAAGCCGTTTTCGTAGGGTTTTAAAGGTTTCGCCTTCAACGAACATCAGCGAAAATTGCGCCTCTTTGCCGGAATTTAACAATTTCAGTAACGCTTCTACGGTGTTAATCCCATTAAGCGAATAGGTGCCGGCTTTAATTTTATTGAGCTCAGGATGCAATTTTAATAACCAAGACAGCCGATCCGCATCCTCTAAAATGCGTTCTTTTTCCAGCAATGCCACCAATTTATTGCCGGTTGTGCCACGTTCTATGGTTAATAATTGATCGTTTTGCACATTCACCGGTTGATGCAAAAATTGTTGTAATTGCTGAAATCCCCAAAATCCTGCACCGGCAAGCAGAATGAGGCATAAAAAGAAAAATAAAACGATTTTTTTCATAAACTTAAGAAAACGAGAAATTTTGCGGATTATACCACAAGCTTTCCTTTTTCAGCCCTGTTGTTTTACCGTTTTTAGCGCAAGAAAGTGCGGTGGCTTTTCACGGTGTTTTTCGCCGTGTTTTTTAAGACTGTCGCTCAATCACCACTTTAATAGCTTCCGGTGGGGCGTAAGACATCTCGCGCTTTGTCTGAAAACATAACAACGATTAAAAACCGACCTTTTTGCGGGAAAATTCCGGTTTCACAAGACATTCACCACGCAATGCGTCTAACCACTCTTCTAGATTCTCAAAGGGTGAAAAATTGTGTCGTCTCGCAACGGCAGCAAAATCGCCCGGTGTGAGTAAATTCAGCTCAAGAATACGTTTTGAATGGGGTTCATCCCATGCGCCCAAATTCAATTTTTCCACTTGTTGTTTAGCAAAATCCAAACGCTGTTGTGGCGTTAAATAATCAAATTTTAGCTTTAAATCAAAACGCCGTAATGCTGCCGGATCCAGCACATTCATCAAATTCGTTGAAACCACCATTAAACCTTCAAAACGCTCAATTTGTGTCAACATCTCATTGACTTGAGAACGTTCCCAACTACGTTCTGCACCGTCGCGTGAAAACAGGAAGGTATCCACTTCGTCCAGCACTAGCAAACAATTATCACGCTTCGCCGATTCAAATGCCTCCGCAATTTTTTGCTCTGTTCCGCCCACATAAGGATCGAGTAAATCAGACCCTTTGCACAGCAACAACGGCATATCTAACTGCTCGGCAAGCCAACCTGCCCACGCGGTTTTCCCTGTGCCCGGCGGGCCATAACAACAAATTCGACCTTTCTTGGTTCGCATTAATCCTTCACTGATTTTATGAATATTTTCATTGCAGGAAACCCACTCAAGCTGATAACTCAGTTTACTTTCCACCAACGGCTCAATTTTCTTTTTACCTTGTGCCTGTAAGGCTTCATTAAATAGCGTAAGCAAAACGTCAGAAAAGGCTTTTTTGCCGTTATCAACCGCATTTGCTACATTGAACACGCGCGTTAAAATCGCCGGCGAAAGCGACCGCACTTTGGCAAAATGCTGCACATATTCTGCCGTTAATTTACCGCCTGCCAGCTGCGAAATTAACGCCGATTTATTTTTTAACGGTAAATCCGGCATTTCAAACACAAAATCAAAGCGACGTAAAAAAGCCGCATCTATGCTGTGTACCGAATTGGATAACCAAATCATCGGCACGTTATTGTTTTCCAACAACTGATTTGTCCATGCTTTATTTTTTTGCGCAACAGAACGCTCCATAAACGAGCCGTTAAAAACATCTTCAATTTCATCAAAAATTAAAAGTGCCTGCTTGCCGTTCAATAGCGTTTGAGCAAGACGACTGTAGTTCAGGCGTTGCTCTGCCTTCACGACATCACCGTCAGAATCCATGTAAGTAATGTTATACGCCGAAATCCCTAATGCTTGTGCAAGCAATCCGGCAAATTCGGTTTTACCGGTGCCAGGCACGCCATAAATTAAAAGATTCACACCTTTCCGATGATGTTTTAGTGCCTGTTGCAAATAGGTCAACATCATCTCTTTCATGCCGGCAATATGGGCAAAATCATCCAGTTGCAAACTTGGCACTTGAGCGACTTCCGTACAAGATTTTAATAGGACGTTTTCGTTTAGTGGTTGTGTCACAAATTCATCAAAATCTAAGGTTTCGCCCCAATCTAAATAATCATGCACACTATCGGGGCGATAATCGCGATCAATCAGGCCATAAGCATCGAGTTTACTGCCTTTCTTTAAGGCAGATAGAATCTGATTTTTCGGCTGTTTAAGTAAATCCGCCATGATCGCAGCCGTTCTTTGTAAATCCGATTTCGGCAAGTACTCAAACAAATCTCGCATAGCTACTTCACTGCGTAAATGCATGGCAAAGCGGAGAAGTTCCTGTTCAACGGGATTCAGTTGCAAAAATTCTGCCAACGTTGCCAAATTTTCATACGCCTGTTTCCATAACTCCGGTAAAAGTGCGGTGGATTTTTGAAGTGTTTTATAACGCGCTTTTAAAAGCCGACGAGCAACCGTGCGTAGATTTTTATCATTCTCTAATTCTTCAGGCAGCCCAAACGCACTGGCAATTTCATCACTTCGCCAACTACTCTCCCGAAACACTTCAGAAAAACCTTTATGCTCAAATAAAACTTTAAGCATCATATTTTCAGTATAAGAAGACACTGTCGGTGGGTTTAATTTATATTCGGACATAAAAAATACTCCTTACTGGGTTAGTAAGGAGTATTTTAGTGAGGGGTGCGACAAAAGGTGTCGTTAGGAATTAGCCTTAGATAGCGGTTGATTTAGAATTTCGAGCATTTCTTTTCCATGCTCCTCTATCTCCCTTTCAGTCCACTCATTGTAGTTCATCATGATAGCTTGTTTCAGACTATCGTATTCATTATTACGATAATGCTTTTTTTTCTCTTCAGGAGAAGAATTACCCAAGCTAGAATTTTTACTTTGAGAAAGTAGATACAAATTACCAAAATCATTTAATCCTGACTCTAATTCATCTCCAACACTAGGATGCTGTGGATAATGATGCTCTACTGAACTTCTAAAGGTAAATCTAAACTTTTTCCAAATAGCCTCTTTATTTTTAATAGTTAACCATTTGTCATTTTCTGACAAAATTTCTACTCTTTGTTCTTGTTCTTGTTCTCGTTCTTGTTCTTGTTCGTGGAAAAGTTTCCATAACTGATAATCTAATCGATTAAATACAAAGTTAGGAACATTTACTCCATCATCCCAATCTTTTTTATCTCCTGAGTTTAACTCAAATTCCACTTTTTCTAATATAATCTCTGTAATATCTTTTCCTTGGCAGTTATTACCAAAATAGAAATCATCACACAATTTTTCTAGAAACTTAACATATTCATCAGACTTTATATTATCCTTATTATTAAATAACCAACGTAATACAGCATACAACCAGTTTTTGTAAATACGAGATGGGTTAGAAACATGGAACATTGAAAGTAACATCACGGCTTTTTTTGTAGGATCTGCATCATTAAGTGCTTCATCATCATTTTTATCTAAACTATTGTCGACAGACACATTTTTATAACTACCAAATGCATTTTTATAGTAATAACCTGATTTTCCTTTAACTATTTTCCATAACGACCAGTTTTCATAATCAGTTCGAATCATATTAGATTTAATCACATATAAATCAAATAAATAACGACAAACCAATAATGTATAAATAAATATTCTAACTTTTTTAGGTTTTCCTTCAAACTTACCTTCAAATGATTTTAATAGTAATTTTTCATCTAATGACACATTGCATGGATCATTTGGGGTAGAATATTTATACTTATCAAACATTTCTAAATAAATTCGTAAAACATGCATTAAGAAATTAGGAAAATCAATTACTGAAGTAAATTCGCCATCATATTTATCCTGTGATTGCTCTTCATTTTTTTCTATTTTTACCTCGGCATTAATAAGTTTTACGATACTATTTTCAGGTTCTTCAGAATTTTCAGAATTTTTAGAATTTTCATTCAAAATAGTCTTAAAAAATCCACGTACTTTTCTCCAATCATTACCTAAAATGACTTTTCTTAATTCAGAATCAAATCCCATCACAACATAACGACTCATATCTGAGCATGCATCCCAGATTTTTGCAAATAATGATTGTTCAATAGCTGTTGGCAACACCTTCATCAAACGAGCTTTTAGAATTTCATGCTTTTCAAGCTGTTCTCCACGGGTATTCATTATTTCAAAATAATGGTTTAAATCTGTACCTTCTGGTACTTCAGTTCGGATAATTTCAACTTTATCCAAAAGGAATTTTACAATTTCATCTTTATTATTTCCCCATTCATAAATTACTTTCTTAATTGTTTTTAATGCTTGTGAAAAATTACTTGGTAATTTTTCAGAATTAAGATTGGATAATGCTCGTTCAGATTCATCTCGATGTTCAAAAGAAACATTTCTAAAACTTAATTTACCAAGATAATGCATTATTAACGTGAATGTTGTTAGTCTTTGCTGGCCATCAATTACTTCAAAATCACCATTTTCTCGGCAATAGACAACTAAGCTTCCAATATAATAATTTTTATCTTGTTCTTTATTTTGTTCACAAGCATTTTTTATATCTTGAAGCAATGAACTAATTTCATTATCACCCCAAGCATAATTACGTTGGTAGATTGGAATAATATACTTACATTTATTCTCATCATTAAATAAATCAGATATGGTTAATGTTTTTACATATTCTTTAGCATTACTCATTTTCCACTCCAAAAACTTCCTTTATTTTCTTGTCTATGTTACCAAACTTATTTTCACGTATTACTGAGGTATATCTCAGCACTTGTATTGGTGTAGAGGATTTCTCTATATGATTAAATAATCCATTTTTTGAGTGAGCTTCATCTTCTATAGTTTTGAAAGTAATACGCTGATATTCAAAACGAATTCGATAAACCCATAAAAATGCTTTATTTATAAATTCATCTAAATGTACTTCACCAAACTTATCAAAATAGAATAACACTATGCATTCAAATAAATTTTTTAAATACTTATCCCCTACTCTATAACAATAATCTTGATTATTGAGAAAAGTATTTACACCCTTTCCTAGATCTTTACCGTTAATTTTTATCACTTTATCAACAAGTCCAATTCCTTCTTTAAATAATTTTTCATAGCTTTCAGCATAATACTGAACATAATCAAAAAATTGCTCACCATTTATTAGAGTTTGTATCGTTTGAAAACTTGTCTTCACAAATCTTGGATGACAAAACATAGGATTTTGTTGTGCTAATTTCTCTACAACCTTTGTTGCAAACACTGGGCTAAGATAAGGATAGGTAGCACTTTCTGATACACCTTTAAATGTCTCCAGCTCGTCCGATGTAAAAACCTCTCCGCTTTCTTGATAATGCCATCGACGTAATCTAAAAAGAATATAGTTGATAATTTTATCTAAGTTATTGATTTCTTGAGAAAGTGCAGACTTTTCCCAACGTTCAACGCAATTGTGAATAATCTCTTTGGGTTTATCATTCATTTCTCTTAAATGATACGCTTTAAGTAAATCATAAGATTCTAAAGGTTTCCCTTTTGAGTTTTGCGAGTCAAAAAATTGGAAAGCCTCATCTAAATCATCAAGTTCAATACGAACCATTTCGCAAATCTCTAAAATATAATTTTTAAATTTATCTTTATCGGAAACAGAATAATTTTTAATGAAATTATAATTATTAATTATATTATTCTTACTAACAGTATGTGTTATAGTTTCATCTAATAAAGATTTATTTGACGGTTTATTTTGATCATTTAAATAATAAAGTAACAATGAAAGTGTAATTAAACGTTGTTGACCATCAACAATATCGAATATTTCCCCATTTTTATGTATCACCACAGTTCCAATACGGTAAACTTGTTTCTGATGATGAAAATGTGTAAGTAAATCATCAATCAATTGCTGAACATTTTTAACTGTCCATTTGTATGGTCTTTGATAATCAGGAATGCTCAACTTCAAATCAAATACATCTTTAATCTTAAGTATTTTTGCTTTTTCATCACTCATAATAATTTAGGTTCCTTAGAATATTTTTTAACATGAATCAAAACGCACAGATTATAACCGACAAATCATCCGAAAACGATTGCCTTTCAATCATCTTGCGGCAAACCGTGAGGCGAGCTTTATCATCGGGATATTTCTGCCAAATTTTTTCGCGCATTTCATCTGAAAGCCCGTCGGTCAAGCCGTCAGAACAAAGTAACAGGCTTTCACCCTGTTTAATTTCAATTTCCTGATAAAAGATTTTATCTTGAAACTCGGAATAATCGGCAACCAAGCAAGAAGAAACGCCGCTATAAATTGTGGCGAAATCTTCTTCTTTTTGATAAGGAGACAGTTCTAACAATTCGGACAAAATAGAATGATCTTTTGTAATTTGTCGCCATTTTCCTGCTTCATCGATAATGTAAGCTCTACTGTCGCCCACACTGAGAATTTTGGCTTTTTGATTGAGTTGATCAATTTCCGCGGCGACGAATGTGGTTGCCGAACCAAAATAGGAGTCTGCCAACTGTTCCGATAATTTATCTTGCAAATAAGGAATGGTGTTTCGACTTAATGTCTGAATCGTTTGCAACGCCGACATGACACACTTACTGGCTTTTTCCGCGTGATTGCTATTGGAAATACCATCGGCAATGCCAATGATAAAGTGCGGTCGATTTTCAACGCGTTTTTCTGCTGTTTTTAATTTAAACTGAAAAACCGCTTCACCATTAAATAACGCATCTTGATTGTGCTTTTTATTTTTTCCAATTTGCTGACAAAAAGTGATTTGGCAGACATTTTGCATATTGGTTTCCTTATGTTGATTGATTCAATAAAACATCGATTGCTTTTAAAGCCTCAAGTGCGGTCATATCCAGCCCTAAAAAATGATGTTTTGATACGCCACCGTCTTGCGGATTAATGCGAATAAAACCGGCTTTCTTGGCTTTTGCCGTGCGTTCGGAAAAATATCGAACCGTTGGAATCGCTTTGCCTGCGCCGAGTTCAATCACCACTAAATTCGGCACGCCTTTAATCCATTGGTCTAAGGAGGTTCGTTTCAAATCTTGATAATTGCTATTGTAAAACCAGTCGTCAAACATTAAGACATTTTGTCTCGCTAAACCACCACAAAAAGGACAGCGTGGATAAGGGCTCGTTAAGCGCAAGTTAACATTATCCACTTCCGGTTGAAAATCCTTCGCCGTCCAACTTTGATGATGGCAATCATGAACACATTGCATACGTTCTAGCGTGCCATGCACTTCATAAACCCGTTTTTCTTCAAATCCGGCTTTTTGAAAATGGCCATCTACGTTGCTGGTAAACACAAAATAACCATGTGGTTTTTCAGCTGCCCAGCGTTTTAAAATTTGGTAACCTTCATGTGGCGTAGTGTTACGATATTGCACTAGACGGTGTCCGTAAAACCAATAGATCAGCTCCGTATGCGTTTCAAAGGACATCGGTGTCGCAATATCCTGAAAATTCAAGTTATGTTCACGAAATGCCGGATAGGCATTCCAAAATCCTCCACTACTTCTAAAATCCGGTAAACCTGAATCCACACTCATGCCTGCACCGGCAGTAATCAAAATGCCATCCGATTTGCGGATAAGCTCCACAGCATAGTTCAAATCATTTTTCATAGTACTTTTCTCTGCCCATTTTTCATTGTTGAAATAACACCGGCTTCTTCTAATTGCGCTAAAATTTGCACCGCTCGATTAAAACCCAACCTAAATCGTCGTTGAATCATTGAGCAAGACGCAATTTTTTGTTGTTGTACAAATTTTTTTATATCTTCAAAAAGCGGATCTCGATTAAAAGTGACTTTCATTGGCATCATTTTTCTCCTGTTTTGCGATGACAAATGGATTGAGAGAATGGTAAAAAGTAAAAAATCTCTCTTTTATAAAAAATGATATGCAAACAAGCGACAATTTTTGTCGCTATAAAATTTAAGAAGCAATTCTTTTGCAAAAATTTTTTGAAAATTAAGGTTATACAGTATTGCAATACATTTCTTTACCTGTTTATATATACATATATTTTATTATTTAAAGGAAGAATATGAATAACCAAAACCCGATTGAAATTTACCAAGCGCAAGATGGCACGACACAAGTGGAAGTCAGATTTGAAAAGGATACGGTTTGGCTTTCTCAGGCGCAAATGGCAAATGTTTTCGATACTAGCTCAGATAATATTAGCCTACATTTAAGGAATATTTTTAATGAGTCTGAACTTGATGAAAATTTAACCTCCGAGGATTTCTCGGTAGTTCGCCAAGAAGGAAAAAGACAGGTTACTCGTAAAGTTAAACATTATAATTTGGATGCAATTATTTCTGTTGGCTACCGAGTGAAATCTAAATCAGCAACAAATTTTAGAATTTGGGCAACCGCTCGTTTAAAAGAGTATCTTACTCAAGGCTATACCATTAACCAACAGCGTTTAAAGCAAAATGCACATGAACTGGAACAAGCGCTTGCACTTATTCAAAAAACGGCAAATTCCTCCGCATTAACACTAGAAAGCGGTCGTGGATTAGTGGATATTGTCAGCCGTTATACGCATACATTTTTATGGCTACAACAATATGATGAAGGTTTACTTGCCGAACCGCAAACCCAGCAAGGCGGTATGTTGCCCACCTATTCCGAAGCCTGTTCTGCACTGGCTGAGTTAAAAGCACAGCTTATGGCAAAAGGCGAAGCAAGTGATCTGTTTGGACGTGAACGAGATGATGGCTTATCTGCCATTTTAGGCAATTTAGATCAAAGTGTGTTTGGTGAACCTGCCTATCCAAGCATTGAAGCAAAAGCCGCACATTTACTGTATTTTGTCGTCAAAAACCATCCTTTTTCAGACGGTAATAAACGTAGCGGAGCGTTTTTATTTGTGGATTTTTTACATCGAAATGGGCGTTTGTTTGATCATAATGGCTATCCGGTTATCAATGATACCGGGCTTGCTGCACTCACTTTATTAGTTGCCGAATCTGATCCGAAACAAAAAGAAACGCTCATTAGGCTTATTATGCATATGCTTAAGAAAGGAGAATAACGATAAATAGCGACCGAAGTCGCTATTTACCTATCAACGTTACACTTGGTAAAAACGTTATTTACATAATTCTTTTACCGAAGCAACTAATGTTTCCATTTTGTCATAAGAATTGATACCACTCGCGCCACCAAAAAATGGACAAACACAAATTAACGTATTCTTATACTTACGATAGAATATATTAAATTCTTCTAATTCTTTAGCTTCGTATACGGCTTCTCCAGTGAAAAACTTAAAGAAGTTATCTTTTTCTGTCACTCCCGTGCAAATAATCACTTTAGGATTACATTCATCTATAAGTTGACGGTAAAAAGCACCTCGATTTTCAACACACCAATTTCTATATTCATCAAAAGTTTCAAATCCAGTCAGCTTAATGAATTGTTCATTCCACTTAATCAATGATCTATTTTTAAAATTGATTGGTAGCATATTTAATTTAAAACCAATACCTTGTGGGTAAAGCACATTATAGGTTTTAACAAAATGCTCCGTACTTTCTCCATTTTTCCACTCTAAATTGTAGTAGTACCACAAAAACCAACATATTTTTCTATTATATTGAGCAGTCCAACTACCATCAAAATCATCTTCTAACCAAGAGTGCGGTATTAATTTAGGGCTTAAACTAAACTTCTCATAAAAATCATCCGAAGAGCTTTCATCGCCAATTCCCCATTCTAACCCACAAAACCAAACATCTGAGTTAGGATTTCCGCCATCTCCTCCAGCGAAGGATACTGCCACTTTTTTAAAATCTTCTGTTACCATCATTTTGTCCTTATTGTTTAAGTAGATTTATCCAAATTTCCATTGTTTCTTCTTGAATTACGCCTTTTTCTTGACCTAATTTTATCGCCAGTTGTTGTAAACTTTTAGCCAACTCAGGATGACCACAATAATTTAAACTACGAATAATACGAGAAATCTTCTTACTTTCATGCCCAATATTGCGTAGCCAAACTTTACGTTCAGTTAATTCAGGTCTTGGGAATACTTGATTATCTTCACGATATAAACAGAAGTAATCCAGAATAAAATCAATAGAATGTAAATATTTATTTTGAATTGCTTCATCTCCAATAAAAAAAGCGCGATCTTCTTCCTTAAAAACTGGTACGGAACGATTCCATTTTGAACTCTCTGTTACGGGTAAAAGCCAAGGAATATAAAAATAAGCATCACCAATCATTTTTTTTGGCATTGACCACATATCTTGCAAAGATAAATTATGTTGGCTTTTTCTTTGTTCTAAATAAAATTCGATTACTGGGTGCATATATTTCTCATTAATTTATCAACCGCAAAACCATGCAACATAGCGATACTAAACTCGATATTTACATGAAAAGTGCGGTCGTTTTTCTATGTGTTTTTAACGTTCTCCAATAACTCTGCCACCACCTTCGGCACGCCTGCCCCGGCTTTTTCTTTTATTGCAATCACTTGCTTGCGTACAAAGCCGGTATTGGGATTAGGATCGATTAAGTAAATCGGCGTGTTGCGTGGAGCTTCATTAACCAAACCATTCGCCGGATACACCTGCAAAGAGGTGCCAATCACTAATACCACATCCGCTTGTTCAACAATCTCAATAGCTCGTTCTAGCATCGGCACCATTTCACCAAAAAAGACGATATAAGGGCGCATCGGATGTCCGTTTGGATCTTTATCGTCTAATTTCTGATCGCCAAAACAATCCACGATATAACTTTCATCAAAGCTACTGCGCGCTTTGTTTAATTCACCGTGTAAATGCAACACATTTGAGCTTCCTGCTCGCTCATGTAAATCATCCACATTTTGCGTAATGATGCGGACATCATAGTTTTTTTCTAATTCAACCAATGCAAGATGGGCTGCATTGGGCTTAGCTGCAGCGGCATTTTTACGGCGTTGATTATAGAAATCGAGCACTTTCGCACGGTTCTTTTGTAAGGCTTCCGGTGTACAAACTTCTTCGACTTTATGCCCTGCCCACAAACCGTCTTCCGCTCTGAAGGTAGGAATGCCACTTTCGGCACTAATCCCAGCACCGGTTAATACGACACAAATTGGTTTATTTTTCTCTGTCATGCTTTTTCTCCCCTCTCATTTTTAGAATCTCATCAATCTGTCTATCTCTTCCCATCATGCCAAAAATATTCCCTGCTTTATAAAGTGGTTGATAAGCATAGCTTTCAATATGCAAGAAAGGCTTATCAGAAAGGCGTTGGAAGTATTGTTTTAATTGTTCTTTTGAACGTAAGAACACCTCATATTCAGATTGAATATGAGTACACATTGCTTCAATGCGTATTTTAAATTCGTTACTTTGATGAAGACTGATAATTAAATAGACGGTTTTATGGTCTGTTGTTACCTCATCCGCATAAACACAGGCTAAATTAAATACCTGCCATTTATAGCGATCCGCAAATCCACCTATGATTCGGCTTTGCTCCTCATTTTCAACTTGCACAAGTGCGGCTGATTTTTTTAAACAATCTTGCAAAATGTCACTTGGCGTAAAAGGCCCACAACCTAAGTAAGATAAGACACAATTCCAATTAGCAAATTGTTCTGTACCAAAATGAACATGCTCGCCTTGAAATTTTCCCGCACCATTTTTAGTGCGATCATCAATTAAATAATCGCCTTGGTTGAGGTTTTTATGGTGGGATAAAATTAATCGCTTATATAATGCGGAGCCTTTCTCTTCGCCAAAATAATGCTGAATCCATTTCACTTTATCACTCCAAGCAGATGGATTATGCCAAGGTGCGGTAGAAAGGACATACACATGGTATTTTTTCATCAATTTATGGACGGCAGAAATGGCGTTTGGCATAGGCTCCATTAAGCTAAAAATGCCCTCGACTTCATCATATCGACCTTCATATTCGTGCTTGGTTTTCTCATCTAATTTTGCAATACCAGATGGAAAATCCACCATAACATTGTCCATATCTATATACACAATTTGCTTCATCTTAATGTCCTCTCTGTTGATTGCTTCATCATAAAACATAAAGCGACAATGTGTGTCGTTAGGAAATGTCCTCGAGATATACACGCTCAATTTCTTGATAATTTTCGCCAAAATGCGCAATCCACCAATTCAACATTTCACTTTCAATGACCGTGGCGGAAATTTCGTATTCACTACCGCAATCTTTCACATTTTGATCAACCGATAATGGCGTTTCTGTCAAAAATCCACCAATCGCTTTATCCACTCTGAACGTTAAGCGAATTTTTCTGCCATAACTAAAACCGAATTTTTGGCTTTCAACATACGCTTTCAAATTAAAATCCGGGCGATCAAATTGCATGGTACTCACAGTAACCTCAAGCAAACGATGCAAAGCAAGATGCAAAATATCGCCATGTTCATATTGCGCGACTAAATAACTACTCGGGCCTTGTTGCACCAAAGCAAGTGGCTTAACTTGTGCTTTGTGCTCTTTGCCGTGAATACTTCGATAATGCACCTGTAAAAATCGATTTTGATAAAGTGCGGTGCTGATTTGAGCAAAAATTTCGGGCTCAATTTTGGCGGGCAATAACGGTTGGCTGGTTGGCGCAATCGCCACTTTGTTTAGCCATTCGGAACCGGATTTTTTATTGGCATCATAGACCAAGTTATATTCGGCCTGCTTAAAAAAGGACTCCATCGAATTGAGAATATTTGCAGGCAAAATGCCTTTTAAATATTGCTTCGCCAACATTAACACCAAGGATTGCTGCTCGTTTAAAATCGGCAAATCCAACCCTTTGGTATTTTCTTTCCAGCGATAACTGTAAGGCTTGCTGAGAGTATTGCACTCAATATCAAACTGTTCAGACAGGCTTTTTAATTGACGTTGAATGCTACGAATATCGCGAGAAAATCCCATATCTTCCAGCTTCTGTTGGATTTCATGCGTGCTGATATAACTGCGTTTTGGAATTAAACGTAAAATTTCTAATTGAAAGTGCATTGTCTTGGATTCTTTTGCCATATTATTTCTCAGCGTTGTTATGTAAAAATCCCCAACATATTGTCGGGGATAAGAATTAAATTGCGTTATCCCAATACAACGATACGTTGCTCAGGACAGTTATTGTAGTGAGGGAAAAAACAACATTCGATGACGAAAAAGCTAAAACGTTCAAAAAATAGATTGTTTTCCCACCGCACTTTTACATCACCACTACATCAAACTGCTCTTGAGTGTAAAACGGTTCGGTTTTTATTTGGACTTGTTTTCCGATAAAGACTTCCAATTCTGCCAGTAAGCCGTGGGATTCTTCGTTAATTAAGTAGTCTGCAACTGCGTGAGAGGCGTAAACCACAAATTGTTCGCTGGCAAATAAATGGTGTACACGAATAATTTCGCGCATGATTTCGTAGCATACGGTTTCGACAGTTTTTACTCGCCCACGACCTTGACAAGCCGGACATTCGCAACAAAGAATATGCTCCAAACTTTCCCGCGTACGTTTACGGGTCATTTCCACCAAACCTAGTTGTGTAAAGCCATTCACATTGGTTTTCACCGGATCGCGCGATAAGGCATCTTGCAAGGATTCCAACACGCGATTACGGTGTTCTTCACTTTGCATATCAATGAAATCAATAATGATGATGCCGCCGAGATTACGCAGTTGAAGTTGTTGCGCGATGGTTTTGGTGGCTTCAATATTGGTGTTGAAAATGGTTTCTTCCAAATTACGATGCCCCACGAATGCACCGGTATTGATGTCGATCGTGGTCATGGCTTCTGTTTGCTCAATGATCAAATAACCACCGGATTTGAGATTCACTCGTCTATCTAAAGCATGATGAATGCCTTTTTCCACACTGTACACATCAAAGAGCGGTTGATTTCCCGTGTATAAAATCAATTTATCCGTGAGATTCGGGATAAATTCTTCGGTGAATTGTTTCACTTCATTGAAACAAAGTCGGGAGTCAATGTGAATGCGATCCAATTTGCCACCGATAAAATCGCGCAGAATACGCTGTGTCAGCGCCAATTCGCCGTAAAGCATAGAACGGGTTGGATATTTCGCTCGACGTTCTAGCACTTTTCGCCACAATCGTTTTAAAAACTCGGCATCTTGTTGCAAATCCAGTTCAGTCGCTCCCTCAGCCGCAGTACGGATAATAAAACCGCCCAATTCATCGCATAAAGGCAAGGTGAGTTCTTTCAAGCGATTACGTTCTTCCTCGCTTTCAATGCGTTGTGACACGCCCACATGGCTATTTTCCGGCATGAATACTAAATAACGGGAAGGCAAGGTAATATCGGTGGTGAGGCGCGCACCTTTCGTGCCAAGCGGATCTTTTACCACTTGCACCACAATATCCTGCCCTTCATGTACCAGTTGGGAAATATCTTTCACCACAAATTGCTTTTGTTCACTTTCTTCCACACATTCGGTGTGCGATACAATATCTGACGCGTGTAAGAAAGCGGCTTTTTCCAGCCCGATGTCCACAAATGCCGATTGCATTCCCGGTAATACACGGGTGACCCGACCTTTATAAATATTTCCCACAATACCGCGTTTGCCTTGACGTTCAATATGCACTTCTTTGAGCAAACCCGTTTCCACTAAGGCAATGCGCGTTTCATTTGGTGTCACATTGACCAATAATTCAACAGAATCCATAAAATATCTTATCCAAAATGTCGTTGTAATTGATTTTGCCGATTAGTCTAACGAAAAGGAAAATAGAATAACAGGGGCAAATAAGGTAAAATGCCCCCCTTTTTTTGAATATAAGAACTATTTTTAGGGTTGATAGGATGTTTGGTTTAGATCCGACAATTGTTACATTTACTATTTATATTTTCGGCATGATTGGCATTGGGGTTGCCGCCTATTATTACACCAAAGATTTATCCGATTACATTTTGGGTGGTCGTCGCTTAGGCAGTTTCGTCACAGCGATGTCTGCCGGTGCCTCGGATATGTCCGGTTGGTTGTTAATGGGGTTGCCGGGCGCCGTGTATTTATCCGGTTTGGTCGAGGGCTGGATTGCCATTGGCTTAACCTTAGGGGCCTATTTAAACTGGCTCTTCGTTGCCGGACGTTTACGGGTTTACACCGAATTTAATCATAATGCTTTAACCCTGCCCGAATATTTCCATCATCGTTTTGGTACGCGCCACAATGCGCTAAAAATCGTTTCTGCCTCTATTATTTTGGTGTTCTTCACTATTTATTGCGCTTCGGGCGTAGTTGCCGGTGCGAAATTATTCCAAAATCTTTTTTCAATCGATTATTCCACCGCACTTTGGTACGGCGCGCTCGCCACCATCGCCTACACCTTTATCGGCGGTTTCCTTGCGGTGAGTTGGACGGATACCATTCAAGCCACGCTAATGATTTTCGCCTTATTGCTTACCCCTGTTTTTGTGGTGATTTCTATCGGCGGCATTGACGACTTACAAAGCATCGTGCAACAAGCGGAAATGAGCGCACAAAAAGAATTTACGGACTTATTCCGTGGCACCACCATGATGGGCTTGTTAAGCCTTGCGGCCTGGGGCTTAGGTTATTTCGGACAACCACACATCCTCGCTCGTTTCATGGCGGCAGACTCTGTGCGTTCTCTCAATAAAGCCCGCAAAATCAGCATGACCTGGATGGTACTTTGCTTAGTGGGTGCCGTTGCCATCGGTTTCTTTGGTATGGCGTATTTCTATACGAATGCCAACACCGCTTCTGCTGCCTTGGTAAACCATGAACCTGAGCAAGTTTTTATTGAATTATCCCGGTTATTATTTAATCCATGGATTGCCGGTATTTTGCTTTCCGCGATTCTCGCTGCAGTGATGAGTACCTTAAGTTGCCAGTTGTTAATTTCTTCCAGTGCCATTACGGAAGACTTTTATAAAGGCTTTATCCGCCCGAACGCCTCAGAAAAAGAATTGGTTTGGTTAGGTCGCGCCATGGTATTGGTAATTGCTGCCGTCGCCATTTGGATTGCTCAAGACCAAAACAGTAAGGTGTTGAAACTCGTGGAATTTGCTTGGGCAGGCTTTGGCAGTGCCTTTGGTCCGGTGGTTTTACTTTCCTTATTTTGGAAACGCATGACCTCCTCAGGCGCCATGGCAGGCATGCTCACCGGTGCAATCACGGTATTTGTTTGGAAAGCGTGCTTACCGCAAGAAAGCGAATGGGCGCAAATCTATGAAATGATTCCGGGCTTTGTATTCGCCGCCATCGCCATTATTATTGTGTCGCTCTTGTCTGCGAAACCCGACGAAGCCATTACCGACACCTTTGAAAAAGCCCAAAAAGCGTATCATGATGCGCTGTAACCCTGATTAACCGAGATAACGACATGATCGATTTTCGCCCTTTTTATCAACAAATTGCTACGACCCATCTTTCCCCTTGGTTAGAAACCTTGCCATTACAAATGAAACAATGGCAACAGCAAACCCACGGGGAATATGCCAAATGGGCAAAAGTCGTGGAATTTCTACCGCACTTGCCGGCTTCCCGTATTGATCTAAAAAGTGCGGTCAAATCTGAGTGTGATTCCGCGCTTTCCGATGGCGAACGCCAGCGCATTATTCACCATTTAAAACAACTCATGCCATGGCGCAAAGGGCCTTATCATTTGCTTGGCATTCATGTGGATTGCGAATGGCGTTCCGATTTCAAATGGGATCGCGTGTTACCACATTTAGCGCCGTTGCAAGATCGCACGATTTTAGATGTGGGTTGCGGCAGTGGGTATCATATGTGGCGTATGGTGGGCGAAGGCGCAAAAATGGTGGTGGGCATCGACCCGACAGAATTGTTCTTATGCCAATTTGAAGCGGTTCGCAAACTGTTAAATGACGATCGTCGCGCCAACTTGATTCCTCTCGGCATTGAGCAAATGCAACCCCTTGCCGCGTTTGATACGGTGTTTTCTATGGGGGTGCTATATCACCGCAAATCGCCCCTAGATCATCTTTCCCAACTGCGTGCGCAACTGGTTAATGGCGGTGAATTGGTGCTCGAAACCTTAGTGGTGGACGGCGATGAAAACACAGTGTTGGTGCCGATGGATCGCTACGCAAAAATGAAAAACGTGTATTTCATTCCATCCGTTGCCGCACTGATTCATTGGTTACAAAAAACCGGCTTTAAAAATGTACGTTGCGTGGATGTCGCCGTCACCTCATTAGAGGAACAGCGCAAAACCGATTGGTTAGAAAATGAATCCTTAATTGATTTTCTCGCTCCAAATGATCACAGCAAAACCATCGAAGGCTATCCTGCTCCGAAAAGAGCGGTCATTTTAGCGAATAAATAAAGGAATAACATTGAGATTCAACGTTGAAAATAGTAAAGTAAGCAACCGTTGATTTTTATAAACTAGCTTAAAAAAGGCGGAAAATTATGGGTAAAAGTGTTGTTGTTCTCGGCGCGCAATGGGGCGATGAAGGAAAAGGAAAAATCGTTGATTTGCTCACCGACCGCGTCAAATATGTGGTTCGTTATCAAGGCGGTCATAATGCAGGTCATACCTTAATCATCAACGGTGAAAAAACCGTTTTACGTTTAATTCCATCAGGCATCCTGCGCGATAACGTCACCTGTTTAATCGGTAATGGCGTTGTACTTTCCCCGTCTGCCCTCATGCAAGAAATGGGCGAATTAGAAAGCCGTGGCGTGAACGTACGTGACCGTTTATTAATCTCCGAAGCCTGCCCATTAATTCTGCCTTACCACGTTGCCATGGACCACGCGCGTGAAGCGGCGCTCGGTAAAAAAGCCATCGGTACCACCGGTCGTGGTATCGGTCCGGCTTATGAAGACAAAGTGGCTCGTCGCGGTTTACGTGTAGGCGATTTATTTAATCGTGAAGCCTTTGCCGAAAAACTCAAAAATATTCTTGATTACTACAACTTCCAATTGGTGAACTACTACAAAGTTGAGCCAGTTGATTATCAAAAGACCTTAGACGACGTGTTTGCTGTTGCCGATATTATCACCGGCATGGTCGCCGACATCACCACCATTTTAGATACCGCCCGTAAAAATGGCGACAACATTTTATTTGAAGGCGCACAAGGCACCATGTTGGATATCGACCACGGTACCTATCCGTATGTGACCAGCTCCAATACCACTGCCGGTGGCGTTGCTACCGGTTCCGGTTTTGGCCCGCGTAACTTGGATTATGTGTTGGGTATCATCAAAGCCTATTGCACCCGCGTGGGTGGCGGCCCGTTCACCACGGAATTATTCGATGAAGTCGGTGCAGAAATTGCCCGTAAAGGGAACGAATTCGGCGCGGTTACCGGTCGTCCACGTCGTTGCGGTTGGTTCGACGCAGTCGCCATTCGTCGCGCGATTCAATTGAACTCCATTTCCGGTTTCTGCATGACGAAATTAGACGTGTTAGACGGTTTCGATGAAGTGAAAATCTGCGTGGGCTACAAAATGCCAAACGGCGATATTGTAGAATACGCACCACTTGCCGCGAAAGACTGGGAAGGTGTTGAGCCGATTTATGAAACTATGCCGGGTTGGAAAGAAAATACCTTCGGTGTCACTGATGTGAATCAATTACCGCAAACCTGCCGTAATTACATCAAACGTATCGAAGAAGTCACCGGCGTACCGGTTTCTATCCTATCAACCGGACCGGATCGTGTACAAACGATGATTTTGCAAGATCCATTTGCTGTGTAAAAACACATAGAAAAACGACCGCACTTTTGAGCCATCAAAGTGCGGTTCTTTTTTGGAGAGTTTTTTATGAATGAGCAGGAACAAAACATCATTACTTATTTGCGTGAACACCCCGATTTTTTCACTACCCACCCCGAATTGCTCGCCAAACTATCTGTGGTTCATCCGCAAAAAGGCACGCTATCTTTAGTAGAAGCACAGTTGGAACAGCAACGCCAACAAATCAAGACCCTTACGGCATTCTTAGAAAAATTCCATCAACTTGCCTATCAAGAGGCGGACATTTTCTACGCGCTCATGCCTCTACAAAAGAAATTGTTTCAAGCGGAAGATTTCCAACGGGGCGAAGAAAAACTGAAACAATGGGCGCAGTCCTATGAACTGGACGGTGCAAAAATATTGCTATTTCGAGATGCGTGGCCAAAAAATGAAACCATTCCCGAACAATATTGGATTGACCGCAAGGCATTTGAACTGATTCGCTTGGAACGCCTCGGTTTGCGCCAATTTTACTTGGGCGATTTAAGCAACAAAGAAAAACACCTGATGTTTCTGCCGGAGGAATTTCCCATTGGCTCCGTGGCAATTTGTCTGCTTGGCGCAAAAACAAGTCATAAACCTACCGCACTTTTATTATTTACCTCCCGAGATACCGCCCGTTTCCATAACGGACAAGATACCACCTTCTTAAAACACATCGTAGATATTGTGGAATTGCATTTAACACGTTGGCTGTGAATCCATTTAGACGAGAAAGTGCGGTGCTTTTTGGCGGCATTTTTCGTTGCGAAAAAGAATCAGACCGCCTTTTCATCTTTCCCACCAACTCCAGTAACAATCCGCACGTAAAACGTGCGGTTTTTAGGCTCCCCTATAAGGGCCTATACTTCACAAGCCCTAAAGAGGCTTGTGAAAATCGGTAATCGTGTTTATTTTCATATCACTATTTTAGTGAATCGTAGCATGCAACTTGTTGCACGAAATCATAAATGCCCGAAAGAGTTAAATAACTTTCCGTGCGTAATTTGGTCGTGCATCAAGATGCACGCTACGTATGAAATCGTGAATTACGCATCGAGGTTAATTATTCGTGCAACAAGTTGCACGCTACGAGGGGTTAAATAATCGTCCTATATGTTGAATTTTGGCTCCATACGCATAGCGTATGGTTTTTATAGCCAGACTTTAGCGGCTATAATAAAAAACGTGACCGCCATCACATTTCAAAAAGATATTTCCCGCCGATAGATTGCTGTCTGTTTACATCATTCGCCCTCCACCCTACAATAGCGCCGCCTTACTCACTTTTGAGTAAATCATTTAAATATCAATCTGAACCTGTTGTGTTGTAACCGGTTCTTCATATAGGAACTCTCATATGTTATGGTTTTTCTTCTGTATTTTGATGCTGCTTTTAGGCTACTTTGTTTATGGCAAAATCATTGAAAAGATTTTTGTCATTAATCCTAAGCGCCAAACGCCGGCCTACCAAGTCAATGACGGCGTGGACTATATGCCCATGTCTAAAACCAAAATTTGGTTAATTCAATTATTAAATATTGCCGGTACCGGTCCGATCTTCGGTCCTATTCTTGGTGCCTTATACGGACCAGTGGCGATGTTGTGGATCGTTATCGGATGTATTTTTGCCGGTGCAGTACATGACTATTTTTGCGGTATGTTAAGTATTCGTCACGGTGGGGCAACCATGCCTTACTTAGCCGGGAAATTCTTAGGTCGTCCGGTAAAAGTCTTTATCAACGCTTTAGCACTTGTTCTTCTTCTATTGGTTGGTGTGGTCTTCGTTGCAAGCCCGGCGCAATTAATGGGAGCAATTACCATGGACATCATGGGTGCTTCCCAAGGTGCATTGCAATTAGGCGATGCCGAAGCCGTTCACAAGGCTGTTGAAGCCGGTGGCTTGACTGTTTGGGGAATGGACAAAGCAACAGTCGTTTCTGTATGGACAGCGATTATTTTTGCTTACTATATTCTTGCAACCTTGTTACCAATTGACAAAATTATCGGCCGTATTTATCCGCTCTTTGGTGCGTTATTGCTCTTTATGTCTGTAGGTATGGTGTACGGTTTAGTGTCTGCGCACTTCAGTGCAACGGATCCAATTGAATTTTTCCGTACAATTAATGCTGACGGTCAGGGTTTAACCTTAGAGAAATTCACACAAAACTTCCAAGTGAAAGGTGATGTACCGATTTGGCCATTATTGTTCTTAACCATTTCTTGTGGTGCATTATCCGGTTTCCACGCAACACAAACCCCATTAATGGCACGTTGTGCAGAAAATGAAAAAGAAGGTCGTTTTATTTTCTATGGTGCGATGATTGCGGAAGGTGTTATTGCATTAGTATGGTGTATGGTGGGTCTGGCATTCTATGAAAACCCACAAGCATTACAAGACGCGATCAGTGCCGGCACACCTTCTAAAGTGGTATATGACAGTTCATTACACTTCTTAGGTTTCGTAGGAGGAATTTCTGCTGTGTTAGGCGTAGTTGTATTACCAATTACTTCCGGTGACACAGCATTCCGTGCAGCCCGTTTGCAATTAGCGGAGATTTTCAAAATTGATCAACGCTCATTGACAAAACGTTTGTTCATTGCTGTGCCATTATTCGTATTAGGTTACTTTGTTTCAACCATTGACTTCAGCTTGTTATGGCGTTACTTCACTTGGGCGAACCAAATGACAGCAATGGTGATGTTATGGACAGCGGCAGCTTATTTATACCGCTATCATAAATTCCACTGGGTGGCGTCTATCCCGGCATGGTTTATTACCACTGTCTGTGCAACCTATTTGTATTACAACGAAATTGGTTTCGACTTAGACTATCAATTGTCCGTTTACCTCGGCTTTGCAACAACAATTGTTTGTGTCGTGTTGTTCTTCGCATTGGTTAAACGCTCCGGCGAAGCTGATCCGGAAGCCTTAGTTAATGCGAAATAAACAAGCGCTTCCGCCAACATCGTATCGTGCAACAAGTTGCACGCGATTCTGACGGAAACCAAATAATCGATAAAAAAATAGCACCATTTTAGGTGCTATTTTTTGTTTAACGAGAATATTAACGAGATAAAAATAACGCTGCCGCGCCACGCACACCGCCGGAATCGCCGTATTTGGCTTTTTTAATCACAGGCACTTTGGCACTACGCATTAAATGTGCCGGCAAAGCTTTTGGCAAGGCATCGTATAAGTAATCGAAATTGGATAATCCCCCGCCGAGCACAACAAGATGTGGATCGAAAGCCGTAATAATATTGCCGATCGAAATTGCCGCAAGCTCAACAAAAACACTAACAAAATCCACCGCACTTTTATCACCGGCATAGAAACGTTGAATGATGTCTTTTGCCGGTAACGCTTCACCTTTTAAATCACGGTAAAGCATTTCAAAACCTCGGCCAGATAAATAGGTATCCAAACAAGCTTTGTTACCGCAACCGCAATCATAAATCGGGGCGTTATCCCAACCCAACAGTTTTAGTGCGTGATAGTTCAGTTGCAAATGCCCTAATTCCCCTGCCATGCCGGTTTGACCCGAGTAAATTTTTCCGTTAATCACAAACCCGCCGCCAAATCCGGTTCCCAAGATTAACCCTAACACGGAAGGATATTGCGCATTTTCAGCATCCCAAGCCTCTGATAAAGCAAAGCAGTTGGCGTCATTTTCAGCACGCACTTCACGATCCAACAACGCCGATAAATCACGCAAAATTGGTTTATTGTCCGCCACGCGAATATTGGTAATTTCCGCAATACCGGTGGATTGATTGACAAACCCCGGAATGCCTAATCCCACCGACCCTTTACAGCCAAATTTTTCATCGGCTTTTTTCACTAAATAAACAATGGTATTTAACCAATCTTCATAACTGCTTTTCGGTGTTTCCACACGTTCGGAATATTGTTTTTCCAACTGAGAATTGAACACTGCCAATTCAATTTTGGTTCCGCCGATATCTAATCCGTACAGCATTTGATGCTCCTTTAAAAATACCTAAAAAAACAACCGCACTTTTTGCTAAAAAATTAGCGCCCCGTTGGCTTAAAGTAATTTTTCTTGGCCAAAAATTGAAAAATCCCTAAATGAATGAGCCAAGCAATCATAATAGAAATCAACAAATCAATCGGGTAATGCATACCAAAACGTAAGCGGCTCACCAGCATTAAAATTGCCCAAAGGCTCATAAAGCCGACCAATAATTTTGCGCGACCGCTTCTGTTACCCATTAATTGCATGAACCCCACCGTCAACATGAGCCAACTGGCGGCAAAAATGGTATGCCCGGAAGGAAAAGAATACCCGACTTCCGCGGCATAATGCCCCTTGATCCATTCCGGCACATTGCGTTGTGTTTGATAGAATTGGTCAACAATTTGCGCTCGTGCTTGACGATCTTGTGCATAAAAAGCGTCGGCGCTGCTACCGGTTTGTTCGGTAACATACGTCACAAAAGGACGCGGTTCGGAAAAGGCATTTTTTAAGCCGGATTTCACACCTTGGGTGATGACCATGGAAAAAGCCATAACAGCAACAGCTAAAATCCATTGTTTACGATTGGAAAATAATGGTAAAAATAGCAACGCAAAAACGCCGCAAGTAATGATGGCGTAAGGCACACTGCCGCTTTCCGTTAACCAATACAAAGGATGTTCGTAGCTCTCGAAGACGATATTGCCATTCCACTGCCAAGCGAACAGCCAGACAAAAAGAGGGACAAGGCAAAGCAATAATGTATATAATGACAATCTTTTTAACATATTTATAACCATAAGTGATAATCGGACTGCCATTTTATCATCAGAACTCACTAAAAGAAAAAGAATCAGGACAAAAGGACAAGTTATGGCAAAAATTGAACTGGTCGCCCAAGCCAATTTACCCACAGAATTCGGTTTATTTAAAATCGTGGGCTTTGAATTTCCGGACACCAAAAAAGAACACGTTGCCCTCGTTTTAGGCGATATTCGCAACACTGACGAGCCTGTATTGGCGCGTATCCATTCTGAATGTTTAACCGGCGATGCCTTGCACAGTTTAAAATGTGATTGCGGTTTCCAATTAGCTGCCGCATTGCGCCAAATTAATCAAGAAGGACGCGGCGTACTAATTTATCATCGTGAAGAAGGACGTGGCATTGGGTTAATTAATAAAATCCGCGCGTATTCCCTGCAAGATCAAGGCATGGACACAATCGAAGCCAATCTTGCTTTGGGGTTTGCCGCCGATGAACGAAATTTCAGTGTGTGTGCCGATATTTTTGATTTGCTTGGGGTGAAAAAAATTCGCTTGCTGACCAATAATCCGGAAAAAATCGACACCATGAAACAAGCCGGTATTAATGTCGTGGAACGCGTACCGCTAAACGTAGGTGAAAATCGCTACAACACGGCATATCTGGACACCAAAGCCAAAAAAATGGGGCATTTTATTGTGCATAATGGCGAACAACATTTAATGGAATGCCCCTATTGCCAAGAAGAAGTTCCACAAAAATAACAGAAAAAATGACCGCACTTCTCTGATAGATCAGATAAAAAATAGCTCGTTTCTCCCGAGCTATTTTTTTGACATAAGACAATGCGCGTTTATTTTATGCATTGATTAACTTCGTTCTAAAAAATCTATGAAAAATCTTTGTATTCCCACAATGACTCACGTTTCCTAACGCGAGCCCAGAACATCAATTTCATTTGATTCAGATTTTCACTATTTTCATTAATGAATTTAGGTTATTTATTTTGGGTTAAAAGCACGCGTCAGGAGACTCGCGCTATCTGAGACTGAGCATCAAAAGAATTTAAACCTCATCTATAAAAGGAAAAAAATATTTAAATTTCTTCAATAAATAATTATTGAATTTAAGGTAATGAATGGCTTTATCCATTTCAACTGGCGCATCTAAAATATTTCTATTTCTAATATACGCAATACCATAAATAGAGTATTCCTCTTCAAGAGAAAAATAATTCCTCAATGAAAAACCTATCACTTCTGATATCTTAAATAAGGGGCCATCAAAATCAGCAATATCATAAATATACATAGGTATGTCATCTGTATTAGAGGTTTCAATTACCCTCAAAAGCCATAATTTAAACTCTTTTAAATCTATGGCTTGACAATAAATACAACCTAATACGAAACTAAGATCTTGATCATTATCTTTATATATTTTCCACATATTATTTTCCTTTTTGGATATAATCTCCCCCATATGCCCCGTCGTTAAATGCTACCCCACGATGGCGCGCGTCTCCTATCCGGTAAGCAACTATTTCACACTTGATCGCATTGATGAAGACCAAGCTCAAGATTATGCCAAACGTAAAGGTTGGGATGAGAGAGAGATGATGAAGTGGTTGGGGGTGGCGATGAAGTGATACTAACTAGCAGAAATAAAATCATAATATTGAATAAATACTCAGATATCAAAGTCATTCACGTAGTATTGCTATTTGCCTAAAAGATAAAGAGCAAGTTTCAAATATTAAAACAGCCATATTTTCAGGCTGACCACATAGAATCCACAGCTATAGAAGACGGTTCAGGACATAATGATAAAATATATCAATTAAACAAGGTAATAAAAATGGCAGTATACACCTGCCATTTTCTATTGATTCTAGATATTTAAAATGTATGCATTAAGGCAAAATTACTTAATTTTTTTTACTAAAGCATTTATAGCATCTGATACCTTAATTAGCTGTTCTTCTTTAACCTGAACACGCTTACCATTTAGTGAGAGAGAGCCTGGTTTCATCATAAAAAATGGACAGCCTCTAGCGAAAGCAACAACTCCAGCTGTTTGAAAATCTCTAACACTAATGATTCCATCATTTATGTTAGTAAATGTGAAGTTATTAAGGTATTGAGCAATAGCATTTTGTAAGTCTGATTCAATTCCATTTAAAACTGCTTGGTATGCAGAAGCATCTCCCATGTATTGGGTAATTCTATTTCTTATCACTAATCCAATTTTTGGTAACATTCTCTTAGCAGCAATCATTTGACTAGAAAATGTATATTTTTTGTATATTGGTGACGGAAGTCTAATACCATAAATTAAGGATAAAGCGTTTTGCAAGGCTCTTCTAGAAGAGTCATCAGCCATCAAAGGAACTATTACCTCATCAGAAGAAGCTAAAGCAATTTGAGTATGCATTGCAAAACTAGGATTTGTATCAATAAATACATAATCGAACTGGTCTTCAACCAATGCCAGAAGATCATTTAACCAATCTATTACAGCTAACCAGGAGTTAACTCCTGGTAATTGAACATTAGCTAGAGTATTCATAGCAATAGCTTGCAATTCAATTAACGGATCTCCTGGAATTAAACTTATATTTTCCGGAATATTTCCATTATGTTGATAAGGATGAAGAATATAGTGTTGAGCATTAAAAGCAAGCACGTTATATGGAGATGACATTCTCAAATCAAAATACCCACCTATACTTTTTCTAGGGATTAATCCATGGGCTGCTAATAAGTTCTTATTTCCCTGATTTTCCTGCCCACCAAGTAATAACTCTGATAAATTAGCTTGCGGACATAAATCTACTACTAATATTTTCTTATCTTGATGAGTGTTTGCAAAAGAACAAATTGTTTGAAAGGCTAAACTTGTCTTTCCTGTACCACCTTTGTTATTCCAAAAAGAGAATTTTTTCATTCTTTACTCCTATGATTAATTTAAATTAACCACACTATAAAGTAAAAAATATACATTGTAAAGTTTTTTTTTGACATTTAATTGTTTTTTTATTACACCATAAAATAGGACAAGTATCCTCGCTTGTGCCAATCAACTGAAAGTGCGGTCACAAAATCCAACGGATTTTGAATATAGGTTCTACCGACGGTTATGAGTAAAATTCACAATGTTTTATTAAACAGCACCAGCGTGGACGCTGGCGCTATCTTTCTTTATTAGCATAATCTGTTGGTGCACGCTTCCTAGCGTGTGCCTAATTCCAACCAAAACACTTCAAAAACTCACCGCTCTTTATTTACTTTCTACGGCACGCATTAGGAAACGCGCGCCAGCATAAACTAGAACAACTCATCGGCATGAAGCTCACCGAAACTACACCATGTACCGGCCGCTTCCGTCTGCGGTTGCTACTTCACCCACCCGGCAAGCAACTATTTCACTTTAGGTCGCATTGATGAAGACCAAGCTCAAGATTACGCCAAACGTAAAGGTTGGGATGAGAGAGAGATGATGAAATGGTTGGGTGTGGCGATGAAGTAAAACTAGATAATGAAAATAAAACCTGATAACATTAACCTCGTGGGTGTGAATAGAATTTTTGCTTTGTTTCGAAGTAACTATTAACAAAGTCCGGTGGATTTTGTATATTTAACTGCATAATTATCATGATATTAGTAGCTTAATATATAAGTCACTAATGAGTTTTCACACCCACTCTTATATTCCAATATTGTATGAATCTACAAAAACTAAGAAACTGCCAATCCATAGAAGATCTAATATCTTCATTCTCGATAAAAACAACACCCAGAAAATTTGCTTACGTTGTCTATAAAATTCCTGACAACCAAAAATATATTGAATTTGAAATAAAAAAAGCTAATGGTTCATTAAGAAAAATAGCCGCCCCCAACTCAACCTTAAAATATTTACAGAAATTATTTGCAGATATAATTCTAAACTGTGTATTAGAGATTCAACAGAAGGATAAAAATTTTCTAGTTACTAATCATGGATTTGAAAAACATAAATCAATAATATCAAATGCTAGAATTCATCAAGGGAAAAAATATCTACTAAATCTCGATATAAAAGACTTCTTTGAAAGTATTCATTTTGGTCGTATAAAGGGATTCTTGTCTAATGATCAACACTTTTTATTACATAATAAAACAGCTGAGATTATAGCAACTCTAGCAACATATGGTGAAAGAAAAACATTACCTCAAGGATCTCCATTATCACCTATATTATCGGTATTAATAGGGAGCATATTAGATGCAAATTTGATGAAAATAGCAAACAAATATAATCTGTCATATACAAGATATGCTGATGATATCACTTTCTCTTCTAATAAAGACTTTTCTAAATTCCTATTAAGAAAAGATCAGAATGGAAATTGGCAACTAAAAGGAAAATTCGAAAAATACATAAATAAAGTTGGATTTCATATAAACAAAGAAAAAACAAGATATACTAATATAAATAATAAACAAATTGTGACAGGTTTAATAGTTAATAAATTTACTAACACAGATCAAAGATATAGAAAACAATCTAGAGCAATGGTTCATAAACTTTTCCAAACTGGAACGTTTACTCCTGACTCAAAAAATGATGGCAGACTATACAATGAGGATTATCTAATTGGAAGAATATATCATTCAATATCAGTTAAATATAGAGAAATTGTAATAAACCCAAATTTACTCACTAATGATATAAATATAATAAACAAAGAAATAAATAAAAAAATATCTAACCTTATAAGATATGATAAAGTTTGTGCTCCTGATTACAAACCTAATTATACAGCTAATGATATTCTTAATAAATTAACTCCTCCATTTACAGACGGACTAATTGAGTCACTTTCGAAATCACTAGTCAAACGAAATATGCCTATCGACTCTGATAATCAGATAAAACTCCTCAGAGATATATTATTTTTTAAATATTTTGTTAACATTAACTCACCAGTCATAATCCCTGAAGGTCATACTGATTCAAAATATCTAAAAATAGCAATGAAAATGCTAAACATAAATATTGACTTGAAGTTTTACAATATAAATCCATCATTAGATAAACTAGGGCTAAATGGAGGTACCGCAAAGATAAACAGCTTTATACAAAACTGTTACTCCGATAATAACTTTGTATCATTCAATAAGTTGAAAATCAAAAGCAAGCATCCAATAATTTTTATATTAGATTATGATGAGGGATTAAAATCTTGTGATGAAATATTAAAATATTTTAAAGATGGAAGTAACTACGCAAGAATAAAAGAAAATATTTTTGTTATATTACTAAACAAATATAAGATTTTGGAAGATAAAAAGAAAAAGGATTTCAATATAAAAGATCATCAAGTTTGTATAGAAAACTTAATTTCTCACAATTCCCAGAGAATTAATGTAGACAAAGATAATCACGATAAGGTATCTTTTAATAATGAACTAATTTCTAAATCAAAATTTTCTGAACTTGTAGAAAATAATACACATTTATTTCAATTTTTAAATTTCTCTACTATATTTGATACTATAAAAAAAATTATTCATGAATATTAAATATATAATAAATAGACTTTCTTCTATGGCACAAGCTTCAAGGCTTGTGCTTAACTTTATTTAATTATTATAAATCTAATTGTACAGTAGAGATTATCGATTGACTATAATATTTCCCTCCGCGATGGTGCACGCTTCCCAGTGTGTGCCTAATTTCACTAAAAAAACACTCCAAAAACTCACCGCACTTTATTTACTTTCTTTAGCACGCGTTAGGAAACGTGCGCCAGTATAAGTTCATTACTAAAAAATGCGGTCATTTCCTCAAACGTTTTTCATTTCAAAAAACACTTGGAAAAATGACCGCACTTTAATCCCAAAATCAACGCTATTTAACCACAATAAATTCCGGTGTAGCTTGTCGTTCGATGAGTTTACCGACAGGATATAGCTCAACACCGGCGTTTTCGGCGACAGTAAAAACCGCTTTTTCCGAATCCGGTTTGACGGCGATAAGCAAACCACCGGAAGTTTGCGGGTCGCATAGCACGGCTTTTTGTAAATCCGTAATTGGTGCGATTTTGTGTCCGTAGCTGTCGAAATTACGGTTTGTACCGCCCGGAATACAACCTTGCGCAATATAATCATATACACCGTCTAAGGTTTTGATATTGGCAAAATCCACTTCGGCATTAAGGTTAGAGCCTTCGCAGATTTCGGCTAAATGCCCTAACAAACCGAAACCGGTAACATCCGTCATGGCGGTGACGCCGTCAATATTTGAAAGCTGACTTCCCAGCAAATTCATTTGGCACATCCACTTGGTCGCCAAGCCTTTATGTTCGGATTTTAATTTGCCTTGCTTTTCCGCGGTGGTTAATACACCAATGCCCAGTGGCTTGGTTAAATATAAGTGGCAGCCTGCTTGTGCGGTGGCATTTCGTTTCACTTTCTCGGTGTCGATAATGCCGGTCACGGCTAAGCCAAAAATCGGTTCCGGTGAGTCAATGGAGTGTCCACCGGCAAGGGCAATGCCCGCTTCCTGACAAGCAAAACGGCCGCCGTCAATAATGCGCTGTGCCACGCTTGCAGGCAACTTGTTAATCGGGAAGCCAAACACCGCAATCGCCATAATCGGCTTGCCACCCATGGCAAAAATGTCGCTCACGGCGTTGGTTGCCGCAATGCGTCCAAAATCAAAAGGGTCATCTACAATCGGCATGAAAAAGTCCGTGGTACTGATAATCGACGTACCATTGCCTAAATCATACACCGCCGCGTCATCCTTGGTGTCATTGCCGACAAGGAGATTCGGGTCAATAAACGGTGCCATTTCGGTATGCAAAATTTCCTCTAAAACCTTAGGCGATATTTTGCAGCCTCAACCGGCGCCGTGGCTGTATTGCGTCAGCCGAATGTCGTTTGTTATGAGACATTCATTCTGTTCCGCGTGCAAAGCCTGCTCTGTCATGCTTACTTCCTTTTTGTTAAACGAATGGCGTAATTATAGCGTGATTGGGTTTAGGATTCATTAATGGAAATGCCTTTTTCAAGACAAAAAGCAGGTGATATCGATAGTGTCAAGATGTATAAATGAATGTTGAAGATGAGAGAAAAAGGGTGGTGAACTAAGCAGAATTGGTCTTAACAGCAAGCGGTTCGCTGCGTCGCGTCCTTGCGGGTTTCTACCTAGTCCACCATTGATGGATGATGGTTTGTAGTTTGCGACATACTGATACTAAAAGTGTTCTATACCTTCAGCCCGCTTATTTCAGGAGACCAATCCTGACTTTCAAACATCTTATCTTGAAAGTGGTTACATAATAAAATCGTTTTAGCAGATTGTCAATTAGCGCATAACCTGATATTTCACGCATTTTTTTCATTTTTGTTTCCCGCGTAAAGGCAATAAACACTTTCATTACATAGCCTTAGCTGGTGTTACCAGATGAAATGGTATGACTTTTATGAAAAAAACGCATAGAATAGCGCGTCCAATTGCACCACTACCAAAATCTTGTTAAAGTGCGGTGCAAAATTTTCACAAAATTAGGAATCACACATGAGTCAAGAATACTTAGATTTTGAATTACCCATTGCCGAACTTGAAGCGAAAATCGAATCTTTGCGTGCAATGACAACACAGGATAATGAAATTAATCTTGATGATGAAATTGCCCGTTTGCAGAAAAAAAGCATCGAATTAACCGAAAAAACCTTTGCAAATTTAGATGCGTGGCAAGTATCAAAAATGTCTCGTCACCCGAATCGTCCTTATACTCTTGACTACATCGAACATATTTTCACCGAATTTGAAGAACTTGCCGGTGATCGTGCTTTTGCCGATGACAAGGCCATTGTTGGCGGATTAGCACGTTTAGACGGCAGACCGGTGATGGTAATTGGCCATCAAAAAGGGCGTACCGTGAAAGATAAAGTAAAACGCAACTTTGGTATGCCGGCACCGGAAGGCTACCGCAAAGCTTTACGCCTCATGCAAATGGCAGAGCGTTTCAAATTGCCTATCATCACCTTCATTGACACTCCGGGTGCTTATCCGGGCGTAGGCGCGGAAGAACGCGGTCAATCAGAAGCTATCGCACGCAATTTACGCGAAATGTCCACCCTCAAAGTGCCGGTGATTTGTACTGTTATCGGTGAGGGCGGTTCCGGCGGTGCGTTAGCGATCGGCGTAGGCGATAAAGTCAACATGTTGCAATACTCCACCTACTCTGTGATTTCGCCGGAAGGCTGCGCTTCCATTTTGTGGAAAAGCGCTGACAAAGCTTCCACCGCGGCAGAAGTCATGGGATTAACTGCCAGCCGTTTAAAAGAACTCGGCTTAATTGATAATATCGTGCCGGAACCGTTGGGCGGTGCACACCGCAATTACGATGAAATGGCGCAAAACTTGAAAAAACGCCTGCTCGCCGATTTAGACGACCTTGACGTCTTTGACACAGAAAAGCTGCTAGAACGTCGTTATCAACGTTTAATGAGTTACGGCTACGTATAAAAAAGTCTCATTTTAATCCCTCCCGAAAACGGGAGGGAATGTCCTCTACCCGTGCCATTCGCCTATGCTCCTCGACTGTTTTTCACAGCAACTCCGCCAAATTGCGCCAAACCAAACTCACTTTCTTATCGGGTTTAGCGGTGGTTTGGATTCCACCGCGCTGCTCGCTTTATTTGCAAAACTTCGTGAAAAACAACCGCACTTTCAGCTGCGCGCCATTCATATTCATCATGGATTAAGCCCCTATGCCGATGCTTGGTCAGCCCATTGTCAACAAATGTGTCGTCAATTCCATATTCCATTGCAAATTCAACATGTGAACGTCAGCACAGAAAATGGCATTGAGGCAGGTGCCCGCCAAGCCCGTTATGAAGCCATTGCACAGCAAATTTTACCTACCGAATGGCTCGTCACGGCACATCATCAACAAGACCAAACGGAAACATTTTTCCTTGCCCTAAAACGCGGCAGTGGCGTGCAAGGCTTAGGCGCTATGCCGTCGAAAAGCAATGTTTACAGCGTACCTATTTTTCGTCCCTTATTGAATTTTAGCCGCCAACAATTACAGGAGTTTGTACAACAGGAAAGGCTGAGTTGGGTTGAGGATGAAAGTAATGAGGATAATCAATACGATCGCAATTTCCTGCGTAACATCGTGTTGCCTGAATTGCGCCAACGCTGGGCGCATTTTGATTCGGCAGTGCAACGTTCAGCACAACATTGTTATGAACAACAGCAACTGCTTAATGAGCTGTTAGCGGAAGAATATCAAAAAAACATCGTCAAAAATGACCGCACTTTTCAGCTACAACATTTCGCCAGCTATTCCTCTGTGAAACAACGCGCCTTGTTACGCTTATGGTTGCAAGATTGGGGCGTTGCCCTGCCCTCTCTCGTGCAATTAGAGCAAATCATATCGGATGTTATTTTCGCGAAAGTCGATGCGCAACCGCAATTTCGCCTAGACGATAACATTGTCCGCCGCTATCAAAACCGTTTATTTCTCACGCCGAGATTTAACGATATTTCACAGGAATATATTAAGGCAACATTTAAACACCCTATTTCCTTGCCGGATCATTTAGGCACTTTGTTACTGAAAAAAACACGCGAAAAAATGACCGCACTTTGGCAAGACGAAAACGGGCAAACACATCAAGAAACGTTAAATTTACCCTTAGAGGGAACGAAAGTTTGGATTCGATTTCGTTATTCGGGCAAAGTGAAATTAACCCAAAACGGCGTGAATAAAGACATTAAAAAAGTGTGGCAACAGTTGAATGTCGCCCCTTGGCAACGACAGCGCATTCCGCTGATCTTCTACGATGATAAGCTACAAAGTGCGGTCGGTTTTTTCACTGTTTTTCAAAATTAAGGCAAACAAAAAGGCGCATAAAATGCGCCTTTGTTGTCTTTATTGGCTGAATTAAATCGCCCAACCGCAAGCGTAGAAAGCCACTAAAACAACAGCAATCACAACGGTGCCGATATTTAAGCGTTTGAAGTCGCCACTCACCACACGGCCAATCACCAATGCGGCAAAGCCCAACATGATGCCGGTCACGATATTCGCCGTTAACACGATAAACACCGCACAAATCAAGCCGCTCATAGCGCCAACGAAATCATCAAAATCCAATTTGCTGACGTTGCTTAGCATCAATAATCCCACGTACATTAACGCCGGTGCTGTCGCATAGTTTGGCACCAAAAACGCTAATGGTTGGAAGAACAACATCAACAGGAACAATACGCCAACAACGATCGCGGTGATACCGGTTTTACCGCCGGCGGCAGTCCCTGCTGCGGATTCGATATACACGGCTGCCGGTGCCGTGCCGAAAATCCCGGAGAATAAGCTACTTACGGAGTCGGACGTTAAGGCTTTGCCGCCGTTAATGATTTGACCGTCTTTGTCCAATAAATCCGCTTGCCCTGCCACGGCACGGATGGTGCCTGTGGCATCAAATACTGCGGTCATCACTAAAGCAAATACCACCGGTAAAATGGCCGGTTGCAATGCGCCCATAATGTCTAATTGCAAGAATAAAGAGTCTTCACCGAAACTTGGCATTTTGAAGACTTGACCGTTAAAGGTCACATTGGGATCGAAAATTAAGCCGACCACGGTAATGGCGATAATCACCCATAAAATGCCGCCTTTCACTTGCATTTTTTCTAAGCCGATAATTAACGCCAAACCAATTAATGACATCATCACCGGAAACGCAGTGAACTCGCCCAATTTTACCGGCAAACCGGCTTGGTTACTCACCACAAGACCTACTCCGTTTGCGGCAATTAAAAGCAGGAATAAACCGATACCAATCCCCGCACCGTGTGCGATACCCACCGGTAAATTACGCAAAATCCATGCGCGAATACCTGTGGCAGAAATGAGCGTGAAGAAAATCCCCATTAAAAAGACCGCACCTAAGGCTACCGGAATACTCACTTTTTGTCCGATAACCAAGCTAAATGCCGTAAATGCCGTTAAAGAAATAGCACAACCGATTGCCATTGGCGCATTCGCCCAAAAGCCAATTAAAATCGAGCCTAAACCTGCCACTAAACAGGTAGCAATAAAGACCGATTCCGCAGGAAAACCCGCCGCACTTAACATGTTCGGCACCACGATAACGGAATACACCATAGCAAGGAAAGTGGTTAAACCGGCAACAATTTCTTTGCGTACGGTGGAACCGCGTTTAGTCAACTCAAAGCGTTGTTCTAAAGCGGAAGATTGAGAAGATGACATGAAATTACCTTTTAATTTGTCGTTGAAAAAAGAGGGCGGTATTTTACCGCAACGCCAAAAGAAGTAAACGTTTGCGCAAGAAATAAAAAAGAGACAGCGAATATGCTTCTCGCCTTCTCTCTATTTGAATAAAAAATTAGAATCGTAGCGTGCAACTTGTTGCACGAAATCATGAATGCCAGAAAAGGTTAAATAACGTTCCGTGCGTGGTTTGGTCGTGCATCAAGATGCACGCTACGCACGAAATCGTGAATTACGCATCGAGGTCAATCATTCGTGCAACAAGTTGCACGCTACGTGCGAAATCGTGAATTACGCATCGAGGTTAATCAATCGTGCAACAAGTTGCACGCTACACGCGAAATCGCGAATACCCGAAAGGGTTCAATAACATTCCGCGCGCGGCTTGGTCGTGCATCAAGATGCACGTTACGTACGAAATCGTGAATTACACATCGAGGTTTATCATTCGTGCAACAAGTTGCACGCTACGTACTGATAATTAGCTGATAAAACGATCGGTTTCGACCGGAGGAATCGTTTGTGATGCGGCTTCTTTCGGATTTGCACCAAAACGGTTTGTTCCCGGTTGGCTGTCTAAACAAATGAACACAAACAACACAATAACACCGATAAGAGGAATTAATGAAATTAAAATCCACCATCCGCTTCGATCCGTATCATGTAAACGGCGAACGACAACTGCGATACTCGGGATCAGAATCAGCAATGAATACAGCCCGCTAAAAAGCCCGGCTTCATATTCCACGCTATACGTTCCTAGCAAGATATCCAACAGCGTCAATACAATGCTGATTAGTGCACTGATTAAAAAGAACATCCAATACTCTTTTCGTCTTGCTCGTCCTGAAAACGTGGCGTAGTTTTTAAGTACATGCAAATACCAATTCATAGTTTCCTCCCAAGAATAAATAAGCGGTTAATCCATCTCATGTTTTGATTTAAAAACAGTGTTATACTAGCACACAATTTCTATGAGTTATATTCGCAATAAGGGGAAATTAAAATGTCCATTCTAGTCACCGGCGGTGCCGGTTATATCGGTTCACATACTGTCGTCGAATTATTAAATGCCGGCAAAGAGGTTGTGGTATTAGACAATCTTTGTAACGCCTCACCAAAATCCTTAGATCGCGTGAAACAAATCACCGGCAAAAGCGTAAAATTTTATGAAGGCGATGTATTAGATCGCGACTTGTTACAAAAAATCTTTGCTGAAAACAGCATTCATTCCGTCATTCATTTTGCCGGTTTAAAAGCCGTCGGCGAAAGCGTGCAAAAACCGGCTGAATACTATATGAACAACGTCACCGGCTCATTGGTCTTATTACAAGAAATGAAAAAAGCCGGCGTGTGGAATTTCGTCTTCAGTTCTTCTGCCACCGTTTACGGTGATCCTGAAATCATTCCGATTACCGAAAATTGCAAAGTAGGCGGCACCACCAATCCGTACGGCACCTCTAAATTTATGGTGGAACAAATCCTGCGCGACATCGCCAAAGCCGAACCGAAATTCAGCATGACCATTTTGCGCTATTTCAACCCGGTCGGTGCCCATGAGAGCGGTTTGATCGGGGAAGATCCGAATGGCATTCCAAACAACTTATTGCCTTACATCAGCCAAGTAGCTATCGGCAAATTGCCACAACTTTCCGTATTCGGTAGCGATTACAACACCCATGACGGCACCGGCGTGCGCGATTATATTCATGTGGTGGATTTGGCGATTGGTCACTTAAAAGCGCTAGATCGCCATCAAGATGATGCCGGTTTGCACATTTATAATTTAGGCACCGGCGTAGGCTATTCCGTCTTAGACATGGTGAAAGCGTTTGAACAAGCAAATGGCATTCAGATTCCTTATAAATTAGTGGATCGTCGTCCGGGCGACATCGCCACCTGTTATTCCGACCCGAGCCTTGCCGCCAAAGAATTAGGCTGGAAAGCAGAACGTGGCTTAGCTCAAATGATGAAAGACACGTGGAATTGGCAAAAAAATAATCCGAAAGGCTATCGGGATTAAGCCTCATGCACGAACTCTCTTTGTGTCAAAACATCATTGAAATTGTTGAGCAGCAATGCAAACAACACAATGTCAATAAAGTCACCGATCTCTGGTTGGAGGTCGGTGCCCTTTCATGCATTGAACCCAGTGCGTTGGAATTTGGCTTTGAAATGGCGGCACAAGGTACACCGGCGGAAAATTGTAAGCTTCATTTAATTTCCATTCCCGCCAAAGCTTGGTGTTGGGATTGCAAACAACTGGTCGAAATTCAAGCCAATAACAGCACTTGCCCCCATTGCGGCAGCGCGCATTTACAACGCCAAAGCGGCGATGAACTCCGCATTAAAGAAATTGCCGTCGAATAAAATTTCCCTGAAATCATGATGACAGAACAACCGATTAAGCCCTCTCTCGCCACCCAAATTTTCAGCCGCAATATGCTGATTTGTGTTTTTACCGGCTTCAGCTCCGGTTTGCCGCTTTTCGTGCTGTTGCAGATGTTGCCAATTTGGTTGTCGGATAATGGCATTAGCGTTCAAACCATCGGGGCTTTTACCTTAGTCACGCTGCCCTACACGCTCAAATTTTTGTGGGCGCCCTTGCTGGATCGTTATTTTCCCCGATTTCTCGGTCGTCGTCGCAGTTGGCTTGCCATATCCCAACTCTTGCTTCTGCTAAGTCTTTACCTGATCGGTTTATACAATCCGAAAGAACAAATGCAGATTGTCATTTTTCTTGCCACGTTCATCGCCTTTATGTCCGCCACCCAAGACATTGTCTTAGATGCTTATCGACGGGAAATTTTGCGCGATAACGAATTGGGCTTAGGCAACACGATTCACATTAATGCCTACCGAATTGCCGGTTTGATTCCGGGCGGACTGTCATTGTATCTCGCCACATTCCTGCCATGGAAAACGGTGTTTTTATTGACTGCACTTTTCATGCTGTGCGGGCTGTTTATGACCTTCTTTTTAAGCCGCGAACCACAAATTCAAATTCATCAAAACAAGCAGCCGTTCTATCAAGCTTTTACCATTCCGCTACAAGAATTTTTCCAGCGTAAAGGGATTTATGCCGGTCTCGGCTTTATTGCATTTCTCTTTCTGTATAAATTCGGCGATGCCCTTGCCACTACGTTACAAAGTAAATTCATCGTGGACATGGGCTTTAGCAAAACCGACATTGCCTTAGTGGTGAAAAGCACCGCATTGTGGTCAAGCATTATTGCCGGCATGGCAGGCGGCATTGTGATGTTACGCCTCGGCATTAACCGCGCCCTTTGGGTCTTTGGTTTTATTCAACTGATTACTATCGGCGGGTTTATTTGGCTTGCCGGATTTGATTATTTCCACGTTGTCGATAACGCTGCGCGCTTAAAACTTGGCATTGTGATTTGTGGCGAATATATTGGCGTGGGGCTTGGCACCGCAGCGTTTGTTGCCTTTATGGCTCGGGAAACCAACCCGCTTTACACCGCCACTCAACTGGCGTTGTTTACCAGCCTTGCCGCCTTACCGAGCAAAGGGCTCGGTGCGCTTTCAGGCGAAATCGTTGCCGCAGTGGGCTACTATCATTTCTTCTGGATTTGCTTATTTTTAGCCATCCCGGGCATGCTCTGCTTATGCTGGGTTGCCCCATGGAATGAAAAAGTCACCATGCCGAATGCTGGCAATTGACATTTTTAGGGAATTAAGCAACCATACGCCACGATTAATAAAACATTTTCAAAACCGACCGCACTTTCTTCCCAAAATAGGAAAAGTGCGGTGGTTTTTTCAGTTATTTTTCATTTAAAAAAGAGGACAACATGAAAATTATTCTATTAGGCGCACCGGGCGCAGGAAAAGGGACACAAGCACAATTCATCATGAATAAATTTGCCATCCCGCAAATTTCCACGGGCGACATGTTACGCTCTGCGATCAAAGCCGGCACTGAACTAGGCAAACAAGCCAAAACCTTAATGGACGCCGGTCAATTAGTGCCGGATGATTTAATCATTTCCTTAGTGAAAGAACGCGTAGCCCAACCTGACTGCGCCAAAGGTTTCTTACTTGACGGTTTCCCACGTACGATTCCACAAGCTGACGCATTGAAATCTGCCGGCATCGCCATTGATTATGTGTTGGAATTTGATGTGCCGGATGAAGTGATCGTAGAACGCATGAGCGGTCGTCGTGTGCACCAACCTTCCGGTCGTTCTTACCATATCGTTTACAACCCACCGAAAGTGGAAGGCAAAGATGATGTGACCGGCGAAGATTTGATTATCCGTGCCGATGACAAACCGGAAACCGTGTTAGACCGCTTGAAAGTCTACCACAACACCACCAAACCATTAGTGGATTACTACCAAGCAGAAGCCAAAGCCGGCAACACCCAATATTTCCGCTTAGACGGCACTCAAAAAGTGGAAGATGTCAGCAAAGCATTAGATAAAATCTTAGCGTAATTCCCCATAACAACAAAAAAGCCATTCTATTTCAGAATGGCTTTTTTATTATGTTCCGATTAACTCGGGATTAACGGTTTATTACCATTGGTAAAGTGCACCTACACCTACACCATAGTTACCGCGGCTATTGCTAGAAACGCTAGCCTTAAACACCCATTTTTCATTAGAGGTTACACCGGACACACCTAGAGAAACAGCTGATTGACCACCATAAAAACCACCACCAACACCCACACCAACTGCACCCGCTTTTGTGGATTGAGGAACAGAAGCATGCGCGATCGCACTCGCAACGCCACCTCTCAAGTCTTTATTTAAGAGATTTACATTACCACGCAATTCATTAATGGAATTATTATTAGCAGACAATTTACTATTAATAGTCGCAATATCTGCTTTGTTGGTTGCGATATCCGCTTTGTTGGTTGTGATATCCGCTTTGTTGGTTGTGATATCCGCTTTGTTGGTTGTGATATCCGCTTTGTTGGTTGCGATATCCGCTTTGTTAGTTGCGATATCCGCTTTGTTAGTTGCGATATCCGCTTTGTTAGTTGCAATATCGGCTTTGTTAGTTGCGATATCGGCTTTATTGGTTGCAATATCCGCTTTGTTAGTTGCGATATCGGCTTTGTTAGTTGCAATATCGGCTTTGTTAGTTGCGATATCCGCTTTGTTAGTTGCGATATCCGCTTTGTTAGTTGCAATATCGGCTTTGTTAGTTGCGATATCGGCTTTGTTAGTTGCGATATCCGCTTTGTTAGTTGCGATATCCGCTTTGTTAGTTGCAATATCAGCTTTGTTAGTTGCGATATCGGCTTTATTGGTTGCAATATCCGCTTTGTTAGTTGCGATATCGGCTTTGTTAGTTGCAATATCGGCTTTGTTGGTTGCGATATCCGCTTTGTTGGTTGCGATATCTGCTTTGTTAGTTGCAATATCGGCTTTGTTAGTTGCGATATCCGCTTTGTTAGTTGCGATATCCGCTTTGTTAGTTGCAATATCGGCTTTGTTAGTTGCAATATCGGCTTTGTTAGTTGCGATATCCGCTTTGTTAGTTGCGATATCCGCTTTGTTGGTTGCGATATCCGCTTTGTTAGTTGCGATATCCGCTTTGTTGGTTGCGATATCCGCTTTGTTGGTTGCGATATCGGCTTTGTTGGTTGCGATATCCGCTTTGTTGGTTGCGATATCTGCTTTGTTCTTCTCAACTTTACCGTCTAAAGATTTTAACTGAGCCACGTTCACTGCATCAGTATCGTTTGTACCCGCGGCAACGCTAGTGATTTGACGGGTGATCTGGTTGTCAACATCACCAACAGAAACTGCGCCTTTCGTTGCTTTCCAAGTGGCATCGGTTTTGTTTCCTGTTGATGGATCATAACCTTGAACATTGCTATTTACTGTTGTTCTAGAATAAGATCCCAATGCTACCGAATCTTGAATACTTGCCCCAGCCTGATCACCAATTGAAACTGCACTTGAGCCTGTCGCACCGGAGCCTGCCGTCGTGGCTAAACCAATTCCTACAGACGAATAGCCTGTAGCCTTAGCATTTGAACCTACGGCAACAGAATGCGCTCCCGACGCTTGGGCTGATACCCCAACTGCAGTTGTAGCTGACCCTGTTGCACTAGCCATATTACCTAGTGCAGAATTATAAGAGCCTATTGCTTTTGCTCCACGGCCCAGTACAGTAGCACCAGCACCTGAAGCTTCAGTATCAGCACCAACTGCTGTCGCACCGCCAGTATTGACGCTAGTGTTTCCATCATTAGCCTTAGCATCGCTACCAATAGAGGTATCATTGGCAATACCCACCTTCGCATCTTTAGCACCGGCACTAGCATTAATAAAGTTATCTGTCGCATTAGCAAGTGTAGCGACACCGAATGTAGAAAGAAGCACCACAGCAGTGGTGGATAACGTCGTGATTGTTTTGTTTAAATGATTTACTTTTTTCATAATAAGCATCCTAAAGTTAAAAAATAGGTAATTTACTATCATTGATGATATAGAATACAATAGCGTATTCTATCTAGAATTCTAACACAAAATCAAAGTGCGGTTATTTTTTATACTTTTCAACCCACCACAAACGGTAGATAGCCGGCGCGGATGGCGAATGGGATGGAAGTAATGATGACGCCAAGGACCAAAACGAGCATCAATGTGACTTTGCCGCCCCAGACTTTATACGGCAAATTCGGGTGAATGCGGCGCGCTTTCCATACCAGCGAAACCGGAAGAACCACGGCATAAAACGCAAACATTTGACCGGCGTAGCCTAACGCTAAAATAAAACCTTGTGGGTAGAATAAGGCGAAGACGATTGGCGGAATGAATGTCATTAACCCTAGAGAGAAACGTCCTGCATGAATGTTAAAGGAACGTTTTAACAAGTCTTCAATACATTCCAACAAGCCGAGCCCTACCCCCAAGAAGGAGGTGATTAACGCCAACGTGGAGAAGATTTTCACGGCGTTTGCCATCATACTGCTTTGGGTAATGGTTAAGGTGGCGGTGACTAAGCCATTCAATGTGGCATCTTGTTGCAAGATTTGTAGAAACTCGTTTTGTGTAAGCAAGCCGTGAGTGGAAAGTTGCCATAAAATGTAGGCGAATAAGGTGATACCGGAACCCACTAAAATGGAAATGCGCAAGGATTTGACATTGCCGCCGAGGTATTTGTTTAAGCTTGGAATAGAACCGTGAAAACCAAATGCGGTGAAAAATACCGGGCTGGCGGAAATGATCAGCGCATTATCAATGGGCATTGCCATTAAGTTATCGAGTTTAATTTCCGGCAACATCAAACTTAACACCATCACGAATGTGGCAATCATCACAAAGAACAACACGCGGTTCATTTTATCGACGCTGTGTGTACCGATAATGATAAAAGCGCCAAAGAAAAGGGTGAAAATCAATACAGCGACTTTGCTTGTAGTATCACGATCAATGATGGTTGGCAACGTATCAGTCAACAAAGAGCCGCCGCCACTGATGTAAGCCGCAATGAGTGCATACAAAAAGACAATTAATACGGCGGTGGAAATAATTCGTCCCAGACGACCGAAATACTGCTCTGCTAGCGTGCCGATGCCGGCATCACTTGGTGCGGTTTGGTAAAGCTCAACGAACAGCAACGCACTAAAGGTTAACAGCGTCCAAAGTCCGAGCAAAAGAAATAACGTGGCACCAAAGCCAATACCTGCAGAAGTGAGCGGCATTGCCAACATACCTGCGCCAATCATCGTACCCGCTACGAGCAGTGTACTTCCCACGGTTTTATTCATAGAGGCTCCTTATTGTGTATTTTACAATTGACAGTGATTGTATTGTAAATTTTACACTGTGTAAAATAAAGATTGTGATTTAAATCACAAAATTACCATTTTGTCTAAAATTGAGCGGAGAAATTGCATATATTGGTTTCACAATTTGTTGTTTTTAAGGTGCATTATGTCATTGCCTCACTATTTTCAAGACCTTTCCATACTCCACATTAATACCACGCCGCACCATGCCTATTTTATTCCTCATGCGACACATAAAAGTGCAGTAGAAAATCCCAGAGAATATTCAGATTATTTCATTCCTTTAAACGGAAATTGGCAGTTTCAGTATTTTTCAAGCTATTGGGATCTGCCAGAAAACTTCCTTCAACTCACTCCAAATAGTCAGCTTCCCGTGCCGTCAAATTGGCAGAATCACGGATACGATCAACATCAATACACCAATGTCAATTATCCTTTTCCCTTTGATCCGCCTTATGTTCCGCAACAAAACCCATGCGGTTGGTATCAACGCCGATTGAACTTGACACCCAAAGCCAATAAGCGTTATTTGCTGAATTTTGAAGGCGTGGACAGTTGCTTGTTTTTATATCTCAACGAACAATTTGTGGGTTATAGCCAAATCAGTCATTGCACCTCAGAATTTGATGTAACGAATTATTTACAATCTGGTGAAAATAACATCACGGTCATCGTGCTGAAATGGTGTGATGGCAGTTATTTGGAAGATCAAGATAAATTCCGAATGTCGGGCATTTTCCGTGATGTTTATGTGTTGGAACGGGAAGTCCATTATTTACAGGATTTCTTTATAAAAACGGCATTAAACGATAATTTCACGGCAGCGAATATCACGGTGGAATGTGTTTTCTCTGATCATCATGGGCAAGACATTCATTGGCAACTCTTTGATCCCAAACAGCATTTAGTGGCGGAAAAGTGCGGTCAAGATTTCGAATGTTTTCTTGCTCAGCCGATCTTATGGAATGCCGAACAACCAAATCTTTACACGCTAGTTTTTCGTTATGGTTCAGAGGTGATTTGTCAGCGTATCGGCTTGCGTAAAATTGAGGTAAAAAATGGCGTGTTATTGTTCAATGGGCAAGCGATTAAATTTAAAGGGGTCAATCGACATGACAGCGATCCACGCACCGGTTATGTAATTCATTGTGAGCAGGCATTGCAGGATTTACGCCTGATGAAACAGCATAATTTTAACGCCATCCGTACAGCACATTATCCCAATGCGCCTTGGTTTACCGAACTCTGCGACCAATACGGTTTTTATGTCATTGCCGAAAGCGATATTGAATCTCATGGCACCAATGCCGTGTATGTGCCGATACCGGAAAGCAGCATTTTACTTGGCGTGAAAACAGATATCGATCAGGATGCCATTCGACAACAAACGATTGACAATTATTGTTACACGGCTCGCGCGCCTGAATTTAAAAACGCGATTTTAGACCGTACCTATGCCAACGTGGAGCGGGATAAAAACCGCACTTCGGTGGTGATTTGGTCGCTCGGCAATGAAAGCGGCTACGGTGAAAATTTTGAAGCGGCCGCCTGGGTGAAAGCGCGTGATCCCAGCCGTTTAGTCCATTATGAAAATGCGATTTTCCAGCATTCCGCTCATCAAAATGACACCTCAAATTTAGACTTGCACAGTGAAATGTATACGGCCCCCGAAGACATGGACGCCTATTTTGCCCATCCACAAAATCGTAAACCTTATATCTTTTGCGAATATTTGCACGCGATGGGCAATTCTTGTGGCGATGCGGAAGATTATTTTCTTGCGATGCAAAAATATCCCGGTGCCTGTGGTGGTTTTGTATGGGAATGGTGCAACCATTCGCCCTATTTGGCAGGAACCGACCGCATGGGCTACGGTGGCGATTTTGGCGATGTTCCCAATGATGGAAATTTCTGCGCTGATGGTTTGGTGACGGCAGATCGTCAAATTCAAAGTAACTTATTAGAGCTAAAAAATGTACAACGTCCCATTCGCGCGCAGTTAAAAGACGGCAAGGTGTGGCTTACCAATTATTGGGATTTCACGAATACCGCCGAGTGCTTAAGCATTTGCTATCAACTTTTAGAAAATGGCATTGTCATGCAAGAAGGAAAAATAAATGGGATCCAAATTGCGCCAAAATACACCGCACTTTTGCCACTGGAACTGCCTGCGGATAACGGCAATTTATGGTTGTTAACCTTATTCTACGAACAATGTCGAGCCACCGATTTCGTGCCGGCGACATATATTTTAGGCTTCGATCAACTCAATCTTTTTCATCGCCCAAGATTGCCAATCATGCCGCCATTGGGCGTTGAGCCACCAACAAAAGCCACGTTTTCGGTACAGGAAGATGCCAAGCATATTCGTGTACAACAACAAAATCATTGTTATGTATTTGATAAACAAAAAGGCATTTTGCAGCAGGTTTTCCATCAGGGCGAATCCTTGTTGCAACAGCCGTTGGATTTCAATATTTGGCGCGCACCTTTAGATAACGATAGCTTAATCAACGCGCACTGGCAAGCGGCAGGATACGATCGCACAATCACTCGCGCCTATGAATGCCATGTGACACAATATGAAAGTGCGGTTGAAATTAAAGTCAAATCAGCATTAGTGGCGGTATCCAAGGCCCGAATTTTAACCTTAGACGTCATCTATCGCCTAGATGAAGCTGGCACATTACACATCAAAATTCATGGGAAAAAAGCACCGCACTTGCCTTTCTTACCGCGTTTTGGTTTACGTTTCTGTTTAGCTCGCGCCTATCAACAGGCTGAATATTTCGGTTATGGCCCAACAGAAAGCTATATTGATAAACATCAGTCTTCCCTGTTAGGTCATTATCACACCACGGTTCGGCAAAATCATGTGCCTTATTTGAAGCCACAGGAAAATGGTAGCCATTATGGCTGTTCTTACGTTAAAGTGTGGTCAGAAAATCGGCAGATTTTTATCACGGCAACCACACCGTTTAGTTTCAATCTTTCGCCTTATCGCCAAGAAGAATTGGCAATGAAAAAGCATCACGATGATCTTGTCGAAAGCAACAGTACTGTGCTGTGTATTGATTACAAAATGAGTGGCATTGGGTCAAATTCCTGTGGACCTGCATTAAAACAGGCATACCGTTTAAATGAAACACTGTTTGATTTTGACGTGAAATGCCATTTTTTGACGCATTCAATTTAGAGCAAGAAAAAAGGGGGATTTCTCCCCCTTGTTACAAAATAATTTTCTGCTTTACTTGCCTTCCATTTCGCTTTTCACTGCATTTTTTACTTCCGCTGCTTTTTCAGATACGGCATCCTTTGCTTGATTCACTTTTTCAGCAGCCACGTCTTTCATTTCTGTTGCTTTGGTTGCCATGGAATCCATTTTCGCTGCAGCGGCCTCTTTCATTTCGCCCGCTTTGGTTGCCATAGATTCTTTCATTTCACCAGCTTTGGTTTTCATTGCATCCATTTTTTCTGTAGCAGCGTCTTTAGCCGCGGACATCTTTTCAGCTGCAGCATCTTTCATTTCGCCCGCTTTGGTTTTCATTGCATCCATTTTTTCAGACGCAGCGTCTTTGGCTGCGGACATCTTTTCAGCTGCAGCATCTTTCATTTCGCCGGCTTTCGTTGCCATCGCATCCATTTTTTCAGACGCAGCGTCTTTGGCTGCGGACATCTTTTCAGCGGCGGCCTCTTTCATTTCGCCGGCTTTGGTTGCCATCGCATCCATTTTTTCAGATACGGCGTCTTTGGCTGCGGACATCTTTTCAGCGGCGGCCTCTTTCATTTCACCCGCTTTGGTTGCCATCGCATCCATTTTTTCTGCAGCCGCGTCTTTAGCCGCGGATATCTTTTCAGCTGCAGCCTCTTTCATTTCGCCTGCTTTCGCTGCCATCGCATCTATTTTTTCTGCAGCCGCGTCTTTAGCCGCGGACATCTTTTCAGCTGCAGCATCTTTCATTTCGCCAGCTTTGGTTGCCATGGCATCCATTTTTTCTGTGGCAACGGCTTGCGCGTCTTTTACAGCATCTGTTGTGCTGTTTTTCATGTCTTTTGCGGCATTCACAACCGCGTCTTTCGCTTCAGACACACTGGCTTTTGCCTGTTCAACGTGCTGTGAGGTTTTGCTGTCATCACAACCGGTCATGCTGAATGTTGCGCCTAAAACTAACATGGCTAAGAGTGATTTTTTCATAATAGCTCCTAATGCATATGAATGATTAAATTAAATTGAAATGCTTTACGGCATCAATCCGTAAAGCCCTTCATAGTCTGTCGTAAAACAGCATAAAAAGAAACCGAATTTACGCAATTTTACTCACATATTTTATGTCGTTTACCTTCGGCTGATCGTTGCCCCAATAAATATCGACAATGGCGCCCGGATAAAAACTCGCCGGATTTCGACCGCACAATTCCTTCACAATATCCCCCACCAAAGGCAAATGAGAGATCAGCAGGAGGTTGCGGTGTCCTTCTTTTTCCAACAAAGCCACATAAGAACTGACCAAGCCGGAATCACCATAAGGCGTAATACCTTCCCACACTTCCAATTTATCGGAAAGTTGTTGCTCAAAAACCTGATTAATTTCATCAAAGGTTTCTAAAGCTCGGGTATAAGGGCTCACCAAGACTTTATCAAACTCAAGTGCGGTGGATTTTAGCCACATTCCCTGAAATCGGGATTGTTCTCTGCCGTTAGCGTTAAGATGACGCGCTTTATCCGAGTTCGCCATCAATTCCGCTTCGCCATGACGCATAATAAATAAATGCATTGATAACGACCTTAAAGATTAATTGGCCTTCACCGCTTCTGCGATTTCTTCTGCACATTGCTGAGCCAATGTGCCATCTTCACATTCCACCATCACGCGAATTAGCGGCTCAGTGCCTGATTTACGCAGTAAAATACGTCCTTTGCCGGCAAGGCGTTTTTCAACCTCTGCGGTCACCGCTTTCACGGCATCGCTTTCTAATGGATTATTACCCCCGGCAAAACGCACATTAATTAACACTTGTGGGAATAATTTAACTGCGTCAGCAAGTTCATTCAGCGACAAACGATGTTTTACCATTGCTGTCAACACGGCTAAAGAAGCGATAATGCCATCGCCGGTCGTATTGCGATCAGCAATAATAATATGCCCCGAGTTTTCACCGCCTAAGCCCCAACCGCGTTCTTGCATTTGTTCCAACACATAACGGTCGCCCACATTGGCGCGCACAAACGGAATGGCTAATTGTTTTAAGGCAAGTTCAAGACTCATATTGCTCATTAAGGTCCCTACGACACCGCCTTGCAAACGTCCTTCGCGCAAGGCTTCACGCGCAATAATAAATAATATTTGGTCACCATCAACTTTATTCCCGAGATGATCCACCATAATTAAACGGTCGCCATCACCATCGTATGCCAAACCAACATCCGCTTTTACTTCTAACACTTTTTGTTGCAAGGCTTTGATATCCGTTGCACCGCATTTTTCATTAATATTCATGCCATTCGGATGGGTGCCAATTTCAATGACTTCCGCGCCTAATTCACGCATAACATTCGGCGCAATATGGTAGGTTGCGCCATTGGCACAATCCACTACAATTTTATATCCCTCTAAACTCAAGTAAGCCGGAAACGTACTTTTACAGAATTCAATATAACGGCCTGCAGCATCTTTAATTCGGCTGGCTCGACCTAGTTCGGCAGATTCAACACAGTCCATCGGTTGCTCCAACATGGCTTCGATGGCTTCCTCCACATCATCGGGTAATTTCGTCCCTTGTGTAGAAAAGAATTTAATCCCATTGTCATAATACGGATTATGGGAAGCTGAAATCACGATACCGGCTTCCGCGCGGAAAGTGCGGGTTAAATAAGCAATGGCCGGGGTCGGCATTGGGCCGGTGAATGCAGCAGATAAACCGGCTGCCGCTAAACCGGCTTCAAGGGCAGACTCAAGCATATAGCCCGAAATTCGGGTATCTTTACCAATCAGCACGACGCGAGATCCTTGTGTCGCTAACACTTTACCTGCTGCCCAACCAAGTTTTAAAACAAAATCAGGCGTAATCGGATGGCTACCGACTTTGCCACGCACACCATCCGTCCCAAAATATTTACGTTCAGCCATGTTTCAATTCCTTCTCAATAAAAATATTATTTTATGCTATCGTTCTTCCGATGACACAGCTAGCGTCCGATAGCACAACTACGTATTTAAGCATTTTGTGTAGCCAGCCAAATTTTAAGGGCATCGGCCGTTTCACCAACATCATGCACACGCAAAATGCTGGCGCCTTTCATCGCCGCAATTAATGCGGCAGCCACACTACCCACTGTCCGTTGTTCGACAGGCTTATCCAACACGGTACCAATCATGGATTTACGGGAAATTCCTGCCAACACCGGATACCCTTGTTCACAGAAAACCGAAAATTGTTGTAATAAACAATAATTATGTTGCACGCTTTTGCCAAAACCAAAGCCGGGATCCCAGATCAGATTTTCTTTTTTGATTCCCGAAGCCAAACATTGTTCCGTTCTCTGCTGCATAAATTTTAAAACATCCGCCACCACATCATCGTAATGCGGATTGAGCTGCATTGTTCGTGGCTGCCCTTGCATATGCATAATGCACACAGGCAATGCCAAACGAACGGCAGTTTGTAGTGCATCAGGTTCTTGTAAAGCGCGAATATCATTAATCAAATCCATGCCCACCTTAGCAGCCTCTTGCATCACCTGTGCTTTGGAACTATCTACCGAAATCCAGCAATCGAACCGTTTTCTCACCGCCTCAACTAAAGGAATAACGCGCTCAAGTTCCTCTTCTAACGTTACCTCTTCTGCCATCGGACGGGTTGACTCTCCCCCAATGTCAATAATCGATGCGCCTTGCTTCAACATCGCTTCTACTTGGAACAACGCCTTGTCTAATTGGAAAAATTTACCGCTATCAGAAAAAGAATCCGGGGTGAAATTGAGGATCCCCATAATTTTAGGGGTAGAAAGATCGAGTGTTTTATTATTTGCTGTTAATTTCATAGATTATTCGCTTACCGTTTAGGTAAAAAGTGCGGTGTATTATAAGCGAATTTTTGATGCCTGCAAAAATCCGCCGCCTTATCAAGAAAAATTCGCCCTTGAAAACGACCGCACTTTTACTCGCCAGATAACATAAAACTTTCCCGCAATTGCTGTAATTGATCCCGCACCGCAGCGGCTTTTTCAAATTCCAAATCTTGAGCAAACTTATACATTTGCTGTTCCAATTTCTTAATTTGTTGTTGATATTCCTTCGGAGATGTAGGTAGCGCATAAAGTGCGGTCGGTTCTGCCACCATTTTTCCGCGTTGTTTATTGGCTTTCGCTTTTTGATTGGCGCCCTGACCGATGTCTAACAATTCGCCCACTTTTTTATTTAACGCCTGTGGCACAATGCCGTGATCTTCATTGTATTTCGTTTGTTTTTCACGGCGGCGATTGGTTTCCGTAATGGCTTTTTCCATAGACTTGGTGATGCTGTCCGCATACAAAATCGCTTTACCATTCAAGTTTCGTGCGGCACGTCCGATGGTTTGAATTAAAGAACGTTCAGAGCGTAAAAAGCCCTCTTTATCTGCATCTAAAATCGCCACGAGGGACACTTCGGGAATATCCAAGCCTTCCCGTAATAAGTTAATCCCGACCAACACATCAAATTCACCTAGGCGCAAATCACGGATAATTTCTACACGCTCCACCGTATCGATATCGGAGTGCAAATAACGCACGCGAATCCCGTGTTCATCTAAATAATCCGTTAAATCTTCCGCCATTTTTTTCGTCAGCGTCGTCACTAAAACGCGCTCATTTTTATCCGCTCTTTGACGCGCTTCAGAAAGCAAATCATCCACTTGAATAGACACCGGGCGAATTTCAATTTGCGGATCCAGTAAGCCCGTTGGACGCACAACCTGATCGATAATTTCAGCGCCGGATTTTTCCAATTCATAAGGCCCTGGGGTAGCCGAAACATAGATGGTTTGCGGAGCCAAGCGTTCAAATTCCTCAAAACGCAACGGGCGGTTATCCAACGCTGAAGGCAAACGGAAGCCATATTCCACCAACGTTTCTTTACGGGAACGGTCGCCACGATACATCCCGCCAATCTGCGGCACGGTGACGTGGGATTCGTCAATAATTAAAATGGCGTCGGACGGCATATAGTCAAACAAAGTCGGTGGCGGTTCGCCTTCATTTCTGCCCGACAAATAACGCGAGTAGTTTTCAATCCCCGAGCAATAGCCCAATTCGTTCATCATTTCAATATCAAATTGAGTACGTTGGCTAATGCGTTGTTCTTCTAACAATTTATTCTCTTTAATGAAATATTCCCGTCGTTGCGCCAGTTCCACTTTGATTTTTTCAATGGCATCTAAAATGCGCTCGCGTGGCGTCACATAATGCGTTTTCGGATACACGGTGAAACGTGGCACGGCACCAAAGCTGCTGCCCGTAAGCGGATCGAATAAGCTTAAATGCTCAATCTCATCATCAAATAATTCAATGCGTACGGCGCGCTCATCGGATTCTGCCGGGAAAATATCGATAATTTCCCCGCGCACACGAAATGTACCGCGCTGAAATGCCTGATCGTTACGTGTATATTGCAATTCTGCCAACTTCGCCAAAATCTGACGCTGATTGATTATTGCCCCTTGCTGCAAGTGCAACATCATTTGCAAATAAGAATCCGGATCGCCCAAACCATAAATAGCGGAAACCGAGGCAACCACAATGGTATCCCGACGTTCTAAAAAAGATTTGGTGGCAGACAAACGCATCTGCTCGATTTGATCGTTAATGGACGCATCTTTTTCAATGAAGGTGTCACTGCTCGGCACATAGGCTTCCGGCTGGTAATAATCATAGTAAGAAACGAAATATTCCACCGCATTTTCCGGAAAAAAGGCTTTCATTTCAGCATAAAGCTGCGCCGCGAGGGTTTTGTTTGGGGCAAGCAACATAGCCGGTCGGTTTAACTTTGCTATCACATTGGCAATGGTAAAGGTTTTTCCGGAACCGGTAACGCCCAGTAAGGTTTGGTGCGCTAACCCGTCTTCTAAATTTTCGGCGAGTTTGGCAATCGCCTGTGGCTGATCGCCGGAAGGTTTGAAATCGGAATGAAGAATGAAAGGTTTGGTGTTAATTTTCTCTGACATAAAGTGCGGTCATTTTTTACGGTATATTCTAAATGCCGCATATTTTAACATATTTCTCACTCCAAATTGAGTGATAAAAAATGAAGTTTTACACAGAGTTATATTTGTCAAGTGGCCGAAATCACAAATTTATAAAAAATTTTTAAAAATTTCTCTAGATTTTTGTTAACTATCTGAAAAATAAGAAAATGTCATTTTACAATCAATTTTATCTTGGATTTCAATAAAGCCTGATTTTATCGGGGATGGCAGGATTTTTAAAATAATAACCCACAAACTTATCCACAGACTTTGTGGATAGAAAATTGACGCTGAAAAAGTAAAAAATTTTTCTTTAGGGTGTTGACAAGATATGTTCGGATAAGTAACATACGCCACCTATCTTTTGATACCAAATGATACTGAATTATTCCTCCTTAGTTCAGTCGGTAGAACGGTGGACTGTTAATCCATATGTCGCTGGTTCAAGTCCAGCAGGAGGAGCCAATTTTTTGTCTTTTGGTTCAATCGTTTTTATTTGTCTCCTTTTATAAAAACAGTAATTTCCAAAAGATTTTGAGCCCATAGCCTCCTTATGGGCTTATTTTTTTCTGCTGAATCCTTTTTGTTTTTCTATCATCTCGCAAATAACACCGCGCCTCCACTCATCGGCAATGTTGTGCCATAAAGCAAAGCCAGCGCAAAGAACAGCATAATGCCACCTGCTACCAGTTTCATCAGAGCCTCACTGTGATAACGTGTAAAACCTTTGCCGTACCAATTCCCAAGCGTGATCGCTAGATGTCTCGTGTATTTTACAAGCGCCGCAAAAAGCGCCAACATCAACCCTGTTCCTAATGACATTGCCAAAGTCGCCACCACACCCCATAAGTAAATATCCAGCATATAAGATAAAAAGAGCACAAAGATAGCCCCGCTACAAGGGCGCATACCAATGCTTAAAATCACCAGTAACTGCGATTTCCAATCTTCGGCTTTTTTTAATTGTTGGGCATTGGGTAAATGCTGATGACCACAGGCGCAGACATGAGCGTGGGCGTGTTCCGTGGAAAAAGTGCGGTGATTTTTGACCGCACTTTGCGAAGAAGTTTGCGAAGAAGAAAGTGGCGTAAGTTTGTTAATTTGAAAAAGGGTTGTCGATGGTTTTTTCCGCAAGCGGCTACCTTGATAGATCCAATAGAGCCCTAACCCGGCAAGCAATAAAAATGCGCCTCGCTCCAGCCACAACTGGCTTAATTTAAAATAACGGGAGGAGAGATTCAACACGATCAATACGACAGAGGTCGCCACCACCGCCACAATGCCCTGTGTAAGGGAGGAAAAGACACTCAGTTTAATGCTTTGCTTTAACCGACTCTCATGTGTCGATAAATAACTTGCGATGATGAATTTGCCGTGCCCCGGTCCCAACGCATGGATAACACCGTATAAAAAACTCGCTGTAATGAGCGTTACGCCGGCCGCCGCTGAATGTTGTTGAATGTGGTGTAAATTATCGCTGATCAACTGATTGAACAGTCGCTGCCAATCGGCTATCTGAGTAAACAACCAAGGAAAGGCGTAAGCAAGAAAGAAAATTAAAAAAAGAAGAAAAGTAAAATAAACTAGCCGTAATTTCATAGACATGGTTGATGAACAAAAGGACTTCGTTCTCCTTATGTGACGGAAATTCCGTCAAGCAATATTACATTCAAAAGGCGCATGGCAATGACCATACGCCTTTCCCTTATTAGTCAATGGGTTATTCCCAGTATTTTTTCTTCGAGGTATGCCCCAGCCCCGGATTGAAACTATTTGTCGGATCAAGAGATTTATAGAATTTACGCAACTCCGGCTTGGCTTCATACAAATGCCCCACGTTGTGTTCTGCCGGGTATTGTGCGCCGCGTTTATCAAGCAATTCTAGCATTTGATGCTCTAATTCCATACAATCATAGCCTTTTTTGACAATGTAGTCCTGATGGAAAACATGACACATAAAATGCCCGTAATACAATTTATGGCTGATTTTTTGGTCGATCTCCAGCGGCAGGGTTTCAAACCAGTCACGATCATTGCGACGTAATGCAATATCCAGCGCCACAATGTCTTCCACTTCTTTTTCATGAATCGCACGATAACGAATCGCAGCTGAAGCCACAGCAAAGCGGTGTAACATTGCCGCTTGCGTTTCTACGGCATCACATTCAAAGAAAGCGCCTTTGCTGCCCTCTTTAAAGTAAGAGGTTAAATAATCTCGTGCTTCTTGCACGCCATCACCGCCCATTTTAACAATCAAGTGATGTTCGTATTGATCACGATATTGCCACAATTTTTTCGGCAAATGTTCCGGCAAGACCGTTGAAATGGCTTGCATCATCTTATCACTGAGATGGTTTGGCAAGAAATCTATTTTTTTCGCCCATCGATCGACTTTAGCTTTCAAAGCAAACAATTTCGGTAACCAATGCGTACCAAATTTTTTAATCACCCAAAACGTATCTTTGCCGTACTTAGCCGCCACATCAAACGCATCGCGGTGAATATATTCGCCGGAAATCGGTAGCTGTTTAAAATTCGCCAACATATGACGACGAAGATCATTTAATGCCTCAGTTTGATTGGTGCCAATATAAAATACTGCGGTCTTGTTCTCTGCAACAAAGGTATCTAGCCGCACCGCAAAAATCACTAATTTCCCTGCACAACCGGACGCCTCATAATGACGCGCCGGATCCGCATTAAAACGTGCCGGGCTGTCTTCATCCACTTGACGCACATGGTTGCAGTAAGCATGGTCGTGACCTTTGCCACAATCTAATTGGATGTCTTTGCGTTGATAACGTTGATTCTCTAAATTCGCTAATATTTCCTCTGGCGTTTCACCTAAATCAATACCTAAGTGATTCACCAGTTGTAATTCGCCCTGCTCTGTTAATTGCGCATAAAGCGCCATTTCTGTGTAAGCCGGACCACGTTGCACCAATGCTCCACCGGAGTTATTACAAATACCGCCAATCACCGATGCACCAATACAGGAAGAACCGATGACAGAGTGCGGTTCACGTCCGTGCGGCTTTAACGCGATTTCCAGCTCATTTAAGGTCGAACCCGGCAAACAAACTACTTGTTGTGCATCATTAATTAATTGAATACCTGAAATGCGCATGGCGTTGACAATCACAATGTCGCGATCATAGTCATTGCCATCAGGCGTAGAACCACCGGTCAAACCGGTATTGGCGGCTTGGGCGATAACAATGACATCGGCTGCCACACACGCTTTAAGAATCGCCCAAAATTCCGTTAAATTTCCCGGTCGAACCACCGCCAACGCGTTTCCATTCCCAAAACGATAACCGCTACGATAGGCTTCCGATTGGCTTGGGTCGGTAATCAAATATTTGTCGCCGACAATTTGACGAAGTTGGCTAATTAATGCAGCACTGGTCATCGATTGTTACTCCTATGTTAAAAACTATGTTGCCAAGAAACGCAAAAAGCATAACAGAATATACGCCACAAGACAGTGAAAAACACGCTTTTTTTGACCGCACTTGAGCCGAGAAAGCAAGATTTTAAGCATGGCTGAAACAATTAAGTTAACGAGATCACAAATTTTAAAAAAATGTTAACTTTTTTTTGATAACTAGATCACATTTTCCCAAAATAGGTATATTTTTTTTAGGACTACTCCATAAAATGCGACAAATGTTTTAATGTCCCATTATGATATAGGAGCCAATATGTCTTTTTTCCTAAGCGTATTCCCCATTGTTTTACTCATTTATCTCATGGTTAAGCGTAATGCTTTACCGTCTTATGTTGCTTTACCTTGGGTGGCAGTGCTGGTGATGGTCGTGCATTTATTGCACTTCCATACGGATATTGTCACGATCAGTGCAAACATCGCTTCTGCGATCGTTGCCGTACAAACCCCGATCACCGTTATTTTCGGTGCGATTTTATTTAACCGTTTCAGTGAAGTCTCCGGTGCAACCGACATCATGCGTAAATGGTTGGGTAACATTAACCCAAATCCGGTGGCGCAACTGATGATTATCGGTTGGGCGTTTGCCTTTATGATTGAAGGCGCCAGTGGTTTCGGTACGCCAGCCGCCATTGCCGCGCCAATTCTGATGGGCTTAGGTTTTAATCCGTTAAAAGTCGCGATGCTTGCCTTAATTATGAACTCCGTTCCGGTGTCTTTCGGCGCGGTCGGTACACCAACATGGTTCGGTTTCGGTCCACTTAAATTATCTGAAGACATGGTACTAGAAGTCGGCTCCATCACAGCACTGATTCACTCTGTGGCAGCCCTGCTTATCCCATTGTTGGCATTGCGTGTACTCGTCAGCTGGAAAGATATTCGCCAAAACTTGGTCTTTATTTATATCAGTGTCTTTGCTTGCGTCGTGCCTTATTTACTGATTGCACAATTTAACTATGAATTCCCGTCTTTAGTTGGCGGCGCAATCGGGTTGTTTGTTTCCGTCTGGGCGGCAAATCGCAATATCGGGTTAGCAAAAGTCGAAAACACATTAGATAGCAATGCGGTAACCACCGGTCAAGTGGTTAAAGCCCTCTTCCCGACCGGTTTGTTAATTGCGTTTTTAGTCGTAACACGTATTCACCAACTGCCGTTTAAAGCGATGATGAACGACACCACCGTTTGGTTTACTACCGCGCTAGGTTCATTAGGGACATTCGAAATCAGTAAAGGCCTTATCTTCAGCCTAAAAAATATCTTCGGTTCAGATGTTTCCTCAAGCTATAAATTACTTTATGTGCCGGCATTAATTCCATTTGTTATTACGGTATTAATTGCCATTCCGGTATTCGGCGTTTCCGGTGCAAAAGTCAAAGATATTTTTGCCACCAGCTTGAAACAATCCAAAAATCCATTCATCGCCTTAATGGGTGCCTTAGTGATGGTGAACTTAATGTTAGTGGGTGGCGAACATTCTATGGTGAAAATCATTGGCCGCACCTTTGCAGAAGTCACCGGTGATGACTGGACGATTTTCTCCTCTTACCTTGGTGCAGTTGGTGCGTTCTTCTCCGGTTCTAACACCGTATCCAACTTAACCTTCGGTAGCGTACAATTATCCACTGCAGAAACGACCGGTTTATCCGTGGCATTAATTTTGGCACTACAATCAGTCGGCGGTGCGATGGGTAACATGGTATGTATTAATAATATCGTTGCCGTGTCCTCTGTATTAAACATTCAAAATCAAGAAGGCACCATTATCAAAACCACGATCATTCCAATGGTGATTTACGGTATTATTGCTGCGCTTTGTGCCACCCTGTTAATTCCGTTGTTATACACGTTGTAGCGGCAACATATAAAATTAACTCAAAAAACGACCGCACTTTTGCGGTCGTCATTTAATTTTTTAACTGATTTTTCTTTTTTAATATTGGAGTATTACGATGAATGTGAATTTCTACGTGACCTGTATTGCCGATGTAGTCAAAAGCGGTGTGGCAAAAAACACCGTTCTGCTACTGGAAAAGTTGGGCTGTCAGGTGACCTTTTTAGAAAAACAAGGTTGTTGTGGGCAACCGGCATTAAATAGCGGTTATACCAAACAAGCCCTTCCCGGCATGAAAAACTTGGTCGAAACCTTTGAAGCTAATGATTACCCAATCGTAGCCCCTGCCGGATCTTGCGTTTATGCCGTTAAAAATTACCCGGATTACTTCACTCGCGCCAATGAGCCGGAATGGGCGGAACGTGCCAAAAAAGTCGCCGCTCGTTTCTATGACTTAACGGATTTTATCGTCAATAAACTCGGCGTGACCGACATCGGTGCACACCTGCCCGGCCGCGCCGTTTATCACCCCTCCTGCAGTCTTTTCCGTAAACTCGGTATTGTGAACGAGCCGATTGAGTTGCTCAAACATGTTAAAGGCTTAGAACTGTTGCCTATTCATAATCAACAAACCTGTTGCGGATTTGGTGGCACGTTCTCGGTCAAAATGGCAGAAATTTCCGGTGAAATGGTCAAAGAAAAAGTGGAACACGTTGAGGAAGTCGAACCGGAATATTTAATTGGGGCGGACGTGAGCTGCTTACTCAATATTGGTGGTCGCCTACAACGTGAAGGCAGCAAAATCAAAGTGATGCACATCGCAGAAGTGTTAATGCAGGAGTAATAAACTATGTCATTAAAAACCAGTAATCTTGCATTTAAAGCACGCGTTGATCGCGAAGTCCATAATGAAATCATGCGCAAAGCGGTGGTAAAAGCTCAAGAAACTATCGGCACAAACCGTCAAAAAATGGTGGATGAGTTAGGCCACTGGGAAGAATGGCGTGATTTGTCGAAACAAATCCGTAACCACGTTTTAGCAAACCTTGATGCCTATTTATACCAACTTAGCGAAAAAGTCATGGAAAACGGCGGCAAAGTTTATTTTGCCGAAACCGCCGAAGAAGCCACCGAATACATTCGTCAAGTCGCTCTGAAAAAAAATGCCAAGAAAATCGTGAAATCCAAATCCATGGTAACCGAAGAAATCGGGTTAAATGATGTTTTGGAAAAAGAAGGCATGCAAGTCATTGAAACGGATTTAGGGGAATATTTACTGCAAATTTCCGGCGACAAACCATCGCATATTGTGGTACCGGCGATCCATAAAGATCGTCACCAAATTCGTAAAGATTTACATGAAAAACTGGGCTATGAAGGTGCTGAAACCCCGGAAGACATGACCCGTTTCGTGCGTGAAAAAATTCGTCAGGATTTCTTAGAAGCAGACATCGGCATCAGCGGCTGTAACTTTGCCGTAGCAGAAACCGGCTCTGTTTGTTTGGTGACTAACGAAGGTAACTTGCGTTTAGCCACCACCCTCCCGAAAACCCACGTTGCCGTGATGGGGATGGAACGCCTAGCGCCAACGTTCCAAGAAGTGGACGTGTTAATTACCATGCTGGCACGTAGTGCAGTGGGTGCCAGATTAACCGGTTACAACACATGGCTTACCGGCCCTCGCCTTGCCGGCGAAACCGATGGTCCGGAAGAATTCCATTTAGTCATTGTCGATAACGGTCGTTCCGATATTTTGGCCTCCGAATTCCAAGAAGTTTTACGTTGTATCCGTTGTGGTGCCTGCTTAAATACTTGCCCGGCGTACCGTCAAATCGGTGGCCATGGTTATGGTTCTATTTATCCGGGCCCAATTGGCGCGGTGATTTCTCCGTTACTTGGCGGCTATGACGAATTCAAAGAATTGCCGTATGCCTGTTCCTTATGTAATGCCTGTAACTCAGTTTGTCCGGTACGCATTCCGTTAGCCCAACTGATTTTAAAACACCGTGAAAAAATGGTGGAACAAGGTAAAACGCCGGCATTGGAACGCTTATCCATTTTCGGTTTTGGCTTTGCCAACGCCCATCCAACCCTATGGAAAATCGGTGTAAACACCGGCGCTAAATTAGCGGGTAAACTCATTAAGAACGGCAAAGCACCAATTAAAATGGGGGCCTTGGCAGAATGGACAAAAGCCCGTGATTTACCAAAAGCTGAAGGCGAAAGCTTCCGTCAATGGTTCAACAACAGAGGATCAAACTAATGGATTTACAAAATAGAGAAAACTTCCTCAATAAACTGGCGGCAAAAATGGGCAAACCACGCGCCAATGTGCCGGAAACGATGGCGACACCGGTGAATACTTACCCAACAGAACGCCTGACCCATCTCACCCAAGCAGAACTTTGCGAAGAATTCGTAAACTTCGCCAAAGTGATGATGGTGGATGTGGTTGTGACGTCAGAAACGCTAGCAAAACAGACCGTACTTGAGCTTTGCGAAAAATATGGTGGCGGCGATATCGTGTTAAACGATGACCCGCGTTTAGAAGAACTGGGCATCACCGAAGCGGTTCAAGAAAAATACACTTGTCATATTTGGTCGCCGGAACACGCAGAAGCGAACATTACCAAATCAGAACAAGCCAATATTGGGATCGTTTACGCCGAATATGGTTTAACCGAATCTGGCGGTATCGTGCTATTTTCCCAAGCTGAACGCGGTCGTTCTGTGAGCTTACTGCCGGAAAAATCCATTGTTGTCGTGCGCAAAAGCAAGATACTCCCTCGTGTGGCACAACTGGCAAAAATCCTACATGAAAAAGCCCAACAAGGCGAACGTATGCCTTCTTGTATTAATATCATTTCCGGTCCAAGTTCCACGGCAGATATTGAATTAATCAAAGTGGTTGGGGTACATGGCCCGGTGGCGAAAATCTATCTTGTCATTGATGACTTGCCAACGAATTAATCATTCTTTCTCCTCACGCTAAAACAATAGGAAAAGTCACCGCACTTTTCCTATTTTTTTCACCATCAAGACACAAAATTCAATGACTTTATGATCTAGCTCTATTTTTTTACACGAATTTCCCTTGCATTAAAAATCCATTAGAGGATAATTATTCTCAATTGCAAACCTAAAATGGATAGACGTAAAAAGAGGGATTATGCGCATTTCTCGTTGGTATCACTACGCTATTTTTAGCATCTTTTTGTTATTTTCCACCTTAACGCACGCCGAAGATAACTATCAACAATGGGTACAGGATATTGAAAATCGGTTGGATAAAACCGCCGCACTTTATGCTGAAAATAAAGTCGATGATGCCCGTACCCAAGTCCAAATGGCTTATTTTGAAGTGTTTGAAAATCTTGAAGGGCCGATTCGCATTAACTTTTCTGCCCAAAAAAGCTATCAAATGGAAGCCACCTTTGGTGAAATTCGTAAAATGATTGGTGAAAATCAGTCGCAAGAACAAGTCAAAGCGAAAATCGATGGTCTTAAAGCGGCGTTACAAGAAGTGCTTCCTTCCCTAACCGCAGGACACCAACTTAATGCCTCCGGTCAGCACGGCGTATATGAAAACGCAACGATTGTTGCACACTGGCAAAAAAGCTTTAAAACCATTGACGATTTGTTAGCCCAAGCCATGACAGCGTATGAAGCGAAAGATTACGCCACCGCCAAAAAACTGGTGCAACAAGCGCAATACGATGGCTATAAAAACTCCGAAATGGAAATGTCCATTCGTCAAAATCGTTCCGCTGCCATTTCCGGCAATCTTAATCAACAATTTTATGATTTGATCAAGCTTAGCGAACAACCGGATCAAATCAGCGACTTTGGTTATCAAATCACAACGCTGTTACAAGATATTGAAGAACAGCTTCCTAATTTACCAACGACCCGAGAAAACCAAATAGAACAAACAACCGATAAGGTTGCCGACACAACGCCGGATAAAGATTGGGCACAAATCAGCACACAAGTGAACGCCGGCATTCAACAAGCCATCCGTTTATATGAACAAGGTGATACCACAAAAGCCATGGTAACGGTGCAAGATACTTACTTTGACATTTTTGAAAGCACCGGCATGGAGAATAAAATCGGTTCTCGTGACAGCAATTTCAAAACCCAATTAGAAGGCTATTTCACCCGTTTAGTGAGCTTAATGAAAGCCGGCGCGGAGAAAGAAAAGTTACAAGAACAAGCACAAGGATTAAGCCAAGGTTTAAGCCAAGCTGTCGCCATGTTACAAGGTGGAGAACAAACCGACTGGAGTATGTTCCTCTACAGCTTATTAATCATCGTGCGTGAGGGCTTAGAAGCACTACTCATCGTGGCGGCTATCGTGGCGTATTTAGTGAAAAATAATCATCAAGACAAACTGCCGGTTATTCGCCAATCCGTCTATGTGGCATTGCTTGGTAGCGTCATTACTGCCGTGATCTTCCAACTCATTTTCTCAAATTCCGGTGCCAGCCGTGAATTATTGGAAGGTTTCACTATGATGATTGCGGTGGTAATGTTGTTCATGATGAGCTATTGGTTGCTTTCAAAAGTCGAAGCACAGAACTGGAAACGTTATTTGGAAGGCAAACTCTCCACCGCATTAACCGCCGGCTCGCTTATTGGCTTATGGCTCACCAGTTTCTTAGCAGTATATCGTGAAGGCGCAGAAACCGTGTTGTTTTATTACGCGCTCGTTGGCGATGCCAAAAGTGCGGTCAGTTACGCTTATCTTTTTGCCGGCTTTGCCGTAGGTGTTGTGATTTTGGCCATTTGCTATTTTATTATGCGCTACACCGTGGTGAAATTGCCGCTTAAACCGTTCTTTATGTTCACCGGTTCGTTCATGTATTTAATGGCATTCGTGTTTGCCGGTAAGAGTGTACTTGAGCTGATTGAAGGCAAACTCTTTGAACCAACCTTAATCTCCGGTGTACCGGAAATTTCATGGTTGGGGATCTATCCTTATGTAGAAACATTGGTTCCGCAGGCTGTCTTGTTGGTGGCTGCTGTTTTTGCATTCATTTATATGAAGTACGAAAGCAGAAAATCTGCTTAATGTCGCACAAGTTATACTTATTCAGTTAAGGAGAAACTAAGTATGAAAAAAACATTAATCGCCACCGCACTTTTAGCCGGCATGATCACCGCACCGGCAGCCTTAGGCTTTAAAGAGTTCCCTGTGGGTGAACCGGTCACCATGAACGAAATGGAAATTGCCGCCGTGTATTTACAACCGGTTGACATGGAACCACGTGGTATGGGCTTGCCGGCAGCGAAATCCGATATTCACTTAGAAGCGGATATTCATGCCACCAAAGGCAACAAAAATGGTTTCGGTGAAGGCGAATGGATGCCTTATCTCACCATCCAATACACGTTGGTAAACTCCGATACCGGTGAAAAACAAGAAGGCACCTTCATGCCAATGGTGGCAAGCGACGGTCCTCACTATGGTGCAAACATCAAAATGATGGGCGTGGGTAACTATAAATTAACCTATCACATTGACCCACCACCAAAAGCGGGTATGCACCGTCACACCGATGAAGAAACTGGTGTTGGTCGCTGGTGGAAACCGTTTGATGTTAACTATGAATTCAAATTCACCGGTTTGAAATAAGCCTTTCAGGTGTTAACAAAAACAAAAAATAAAACACCTTGAGGCATATCAAGGTGTTTTTGTTTATGTTGACGCATAATGAAAGGGCTTTTTAAAACGTGTCTTCCTCCAAAATACCGAGGAAGCCAAAGACTAAAAATAGGTGACATCCTCTCTTTCAATTTTCAGAGTAAGCTATGAACTATTTCTTTGTTTTTCTTATTCAAACCCTGCTCCCGTTTTCTTTACTACTGGCGTGCAGCTGGGTGCCGTATCCTCACGCTAATCGCAAAAAATTAGTATGGCTTGCCATCTTCGGGTTTATCATCGGCAGTGTCATCACATTAAGTTTGCCCAATACGCAAAGTGTTAAACTCACCCTCGCCATTTTTAGCCTCGGTATCTTCCTCTTTGCTTACGTTTTTCAATTTATTCATTGGCAACGTTTAACCACGCTTTGGCATGTTATGCTCGCCGTATTAGCCGGCAGTTTTTGGGCGAAAGATCCCAACATCGCCGCGATCACCGGCACCGATGTCATCAACACGGATTTCTTATTACACATCAGCGCCATTGCACTCGGTTTTATTTTCTGTTTAGTCGTTGCCGGCTGGTGTGAGATTTTATTTGCGCAAAGTAAAATATCGAAAAAAACGACCGCACTTCGTCTCCTGCTCACCACGGTACTCACCCTCATTTTAGTCACGCCACTCCTTGGCGATGTATTACTGATTTTGATGAAATTGCAAGTCATCGAACTGACCAAAGTGCGGTTAAGTTTTGTGGCAAAATCCGGCAATATCACCACGTATTTAAACTACATTAATGCGGCTATTCTTGCCATTATCGTCCTTATTTTTGCGTTAAATATTCATCGCCCACGCGTGCGCACAGCCAATAACGAACAACAACCTATCGAAAAACGCAAAGCCCTTGCCGCCAAACGCACTTCCGGCAAGATCATCGGCTATGGTATAACGGCAATTTTCATTATGCTCGCCACGCAACTTTATTGGGACAAAATCGCGTCCCAGCCGCCACAACTTTCGGAAGCGCAAAGAGTCACCTTAGATGCGGAAAACAACGTACACATCCCAATCGAACAAGTAAAAGACGGGAAATTACACCGTTTTCTTTGGGTTGCCGACGATGGCAAAGCGGTACGTTTCTTCATTATTAATCGTCTGCCCGACAAACTCAGTCTTGCTGCCGTATTCGATGCCTGCATTTTATGTGGCGACCAAGGTTATGTCATGGAAGGCAACCAAGTGGTATGCGTGGGTTGCGGCGTACGTATGTTTACCCCTTCCATCGGCAAACCGGGCGGTTGCAATCCGGTGCCGATTGATAATTGGAAACAAACAGAGACGGAAGTCATTATCAATAAGAAAAACTTGGAAGATGGCTTGAATTACTTTACGACCATCATTGAAATTGAAGTGGTGGATCCCGTCAATGGTAAGAAATTGACCAACACCAAAACAGAATACAAATACAACCATGAAGGCAGAACCTATTTCTTCACGGATGAAAAGAATTTAAATCTGTTCCGCGATAATCCGGAAGCCTATTTAAATAAAGCCGATGAAGCCTCAACCGCCAAGGAGGAAAAATAATCATGTTAGCGCGTATGTTATTTCAATCTTGGCGTTATGGGCTAAAACGCAAGCTTCTTGCCATTGTCACTATTTTCCTCGCTGCCGGTTTGATTTCCGCCTTGCTCGCCGTGTCCATCGACATTGGCGACAAAATGGCAAAAGAGTTGAAATCTTACGGTGCCAATATTTTGGTGGAACCGGCTAGTAGTGCCGTTTTGCCGGATGATGTCAGCGGTCGTAGTTCCCTCGCCACACAAGATTTTTTAGATGAAAAAGAACTGCCGAATGTGAAAGACATTTTCTGGCGCAACAACATTGTGGGGTTTGCCCCCTTACTCAGCACGCAGGTGAAAGTCAGCGTGGCTAACGGCGTAGAAAACGATGTGAGCATCCTCGGGACGTTTTTTGATCATAATATTCCTGTGCCGGATGAAGAGGATTACCACACCGGGCAAAAAATCATCAGCCCTTACTGGCAAGTAGAAGGCGAGTGGGTGGATGATGCTACTGATGATTTCGGTGAACAAATTCCTGCCCTACTCGGTGCCCAGCTTGCCAAACAACAGCAATGGAAAATCGGTGATGTGATTACCTTAAGTTATCAGACGGAAGAACACGCACAGCAACAACACATGACCGCTATCGTAAAAGGCATTGTTAAAACCGGTGGCACAGAAGAACAACAATTGATTTTGCCGTTAAGTGCGGTGCAAAATTTACTTGGATTAGAAGGCAAGGTACAGGCAATTAAAGTCTCCGCGCTCACCGTGCCGGAAAATGATTTATCCCGCAAAGCCCGCGCCAATGTGGACGGTTTAGCCGCAGAGGAATATGACCGTTGGTATTGCACGGCGTACGTTTCCTCTATTTCCCATCAATTGGAAGAAGCGATTTCCGGTGCGATTGTTCGCCCTATTTGGCAAGTCGCGGCTTCCGAAGGCGTCGTCATTGAAAAAATTCAATTATTACTCGCTGTTGTCACCCTTGCCGCACTGATTGCCGCCGCCATGGGCATTGCTTCATTAATGACCACAACCATTATTGAACGCAGCAAAGAAATCGGTTTAATGAAAGCTCTCGGCGCCTATCAATGGCAAATCGTCTTACTGTTTTATTGCGAAGCCATCATCAGCGGTTTAATCGGTGGCATCTTAGGTTGCATTGCCGGTTGGGGGTTAGCTCGTTTTATCGGTGCCACGTTATTTGGCGCACCGCTCAGTTTCGCCTGGATCGTGATCCCTTGCGTATTGGTACTTTCCGTCTTGATCGCCGTGATCGGCGCTTGGTTCCCGGCACACCGAATTGCCCGTCTTTATCCTATCGAGGTGCTTTATGGCAGACAATAAACCTATCAATATGTTTTGGCGCTTGGTATTACGCGCCTTGCGTCTGCGCTTGCAACGGGTATTCATCATTTTTGCCGCACTCACGGTAGGCGCAAGCATTGTGACGGCAATGGCGGCGGTGTACTTCGACATCAACACTAAAATGAGCCAAGAACTGCGTACCTTCGGCGCCAATTTTTATATTGGCCCTAGCAACGGCAATTTAATCAAAGTGGAGCAAGTGCAACAGATCCTTGACCAAGCACCGAAAGGCTTAATCACGGCGGCAAGCCCCTATTTATACGGTGTGACACGTAGTGATTTGGAGAAAATCGTGATGATGGGCGTGTGGTTTGAAGACATGAAAACCCTTGCGCCTTATTGGCAAATCACAGGCAATCCTATCGGGGTGAACTTCGATGAGCGCAACGCCATGATCGGTAAAACTCTCGCGGAGCGGCTCAATTTAAACGTAGGCGATAAACTCACGTTAAGCCTCAATTCCGTGGATAAACACCAGTTCAATATTAAAGCCATCGTAGAAGCAGGCGATGCCACTGACAATATGTTGATCGTGAGCCTCGATTTTGCACAAAACTGGTTGGAAAAAGAAAACTTGGCGACCAACGTATTATTAAACGTCAAAAACGATCAAGGCCAAGTAGATCAATTTGCCCAACAGTTGCAACAACAATATCCCGATTTAGACATTCATCCGATCCGCAAAGTCTCCGCCTCCGAAGGGCAAATTTTAGATAAAATCAAAGGCTTGATGGGCTTGATTTCTGTGGTAATTTTGATTTTAGCTACCCTTTGCGTGAACACCACCTTAATCGCTATTGTGGGTGAACGGGCGAAAGAATTTGCGTTGCAAAAAGCTCTCGGTGCGAAAAGCCGCGACATCATCAAACAAATCGGCGCAGAAACCTTGATTATCGCCCTTTGCGCCATTGTATGCGGCTTAATCATCGGCTATCTATTAGCACAGGTGCTCGGCTTAACCGTATTCAAAGCCTATATTGATATGCGCCTGCCGGTGATTCCGATTACCATCACTTTATCCTTATTAGTGGCGTTTATCGCGGTTATCGTACCGACCCGCCGCGCTTTAGACATTCAAACCGCCAACGTATTGAAAGGGGAATAACATGGCTAAAATCGTCATTGAAACACAGCATTTATACAAAAGATTCGGCCAAGTGACCGCACTTGAAGACATTAATATTCAAATTGCCGAAGGTGAATTCGTCTCTATCATGGGGGCCTCCGGTTCCGGTAAAACCACATTAATGAATATTCTTACCGGCTTGGATACCGCGACAGAAGGCAAAGTGATTTTAGACGGAGTGGACGCAGCACAACTGGACGAAACGGGCAGACAACGTTTCCGCGCGGAAAAAATCGGCTTGGTGTTCCAACAATTTCACCTCATCCCCTATTTAACCGCGCTTGAAAACGTGATGCTGGCGCAACATTATCACAGCGTGGTAGATGAAGCCGCCGCCAAAGCAGTGTTAGATCAAGTGGGCTTAGCACATCGCATGAATCACCGCCCAAGCCAACTTTCCGGCGGGGAACAACAACGGGTGTGTATTGCACGCGCCTTAGTGAATCAGCCGCCAGTCATTTTTGCCGACGAACCGACCGGCAACCTTGATGAAACAAATGAACATTTAGTGTTGAATTTACTCACAGAATTAAACCGGCAGGGGCGTACGATCGTCATGGTGACCCATAACCCGGACTTAGGCAAACTCACCAACCGCATTATTTACTTGCAACACGGCAAATTATTGCGTGAGGAAAAAAATGCTGGCTAATTTTCTTCGTTTTCTGGGGATAAGTGCGGTTATTTTTTTTAGTGTTTCCTGCAAAGAGGAATCTGTGCAAATTGGCCAACCTGCCCCGGAAATTGCCGCCTTCGATCTGCAAGGCAATAAAGCCTCATTAAGCGATTGGCAGGGCAAAACCGTGCTCATCAACTTCTGGTCGGAAACCTGTGGCGCATGCATTGCGGAATTAAGAACCTTGCAACAATGGGCGGAAAAATACCCGAACCAAGTGCAACTGGTCGCTATGAATATCGACGGCGAAAAGGCCGATACACAAGCGATTGTGACCAAACGACAACTCACCTTGCCGATATTTAAAGATCAAATGAAAATTACGGCAGAACGTTACCAACTTGTCGGCACACCAACCTCTTTCGTGATTGACCCAAGCGGCAAAGTAATATATAAATTCGAGGGTTTACTCCCTGAAGAGGAACTACAACGTCTCTTTACCCCAACGAAAATCAATTAAGGAAAATCATGAAAATTTACTCTACTATACTCTCTCTTATTGCATTAAGTGCAATTTCAAGCGTTCATGCGGAAGGCAATATTGAACACGGACAAAAGATTTTTAACCGTTCATGTGCACTTTGCCACGGAAAACAAGCTGAAAAATCAGCGATGGGACAATCTCAAATTGTGAATACGTTCTCCCAAGAGAAAATTATTAGCTCACTTCAAGATCGTAAAAGCGGAAAAATTGAAGGTCCCGGCAATCGCGTGAAAGAAGGATTAAGCGAACAAGATATGCAAGATGTTGCGAGTTATATCCAGACCCTCAAACAATAATGGAAGTGCGGTGAATTTTAGCGCTATTTTTCATCGGAATGCATTCGCTAAAATAGGCATTTTGCTTTAGAATCACCGCCTCCCTTTTTTCAAGAGATTATTATGTCGATTACATTATCAACCAAACAAAAACAATATTTAAAAAGTCTTGCCCATCATTTAAGCCCGGTGGTGATGTTAGGCGGTAACGGATTAACCGAAGGGGTATTGGCGGAAATTGATTTATCCCTCAGCCACCATGAGTTAATTAAAGTGAAAATTAGCGGGTCCGATCGTGAAACCAAACAACTGATCATCAATGCCATTGTGCGTGAAACCGGTGCGGCTGAGGTGCAAACGATAGGACATGTGTTAGTGTTGTATCGCCCTAGTGAAGAACATAAAATTTCACTGCCACGCAAATAACTTAACCTTAAAATAAACAAGCCATAAAAAATCAGCCCCCTTAAAAATAAGAGGGCTGATTGGTTAGAGATTGCAATTAAAGTGCGGACACATTTAAACGAGAACCGCCTACGATGCGTACACGTGCGCCAGGAACAAGATTCGCTTCTGCTTTTTGCACCACAACGATTTCTTTACCGTCATCTTTCTTAATCACCATTTCAAGCGCACTAACTTGGCTGGCTTTTTCTTCGACTTTGCTACCAATGACCGCACCGGCAACCGCGCCTACCGCCGTCGCAATGGCTTGACCTGTACCGCCACCGATACCGGAACCGGCGATACCGCCGATAGCGCCGCCACCAATGGTACCAAGCACACCTTGATTATCTGCTTGAATTTTCACCGGACGGGTGGAAACAATGGTACCGTAGCTAATTGAACGCGCTTCTTTTGCTTGATCGCCAGAATAGACGTTACCGCCATAAATGTCTTCATTGGCACAACCCACAAGAGTTAAGCTCATTAGCACAGCGAATGCAATTTTTTTCATAAATGCTCCTTAAATACTGGATTAATTGTTACGTCGCCTTATTCATAAAGCGAGGCGACTCATTTTAGTAAAATCGTTTCATACAATCAAACCGCACTCACGATTTGTTTAATACTGTATGGATGAACCTTAATGCAAACATGATTACAGTGCTTATCTGCAAAACTGATCGCCACCGATAAATTGGCCAGTTTTTCACCATCCGCTTTCGGTTCGCTCGTTTTGACTTTCAATTCTGCCGATTGGTTCCGTAAAAACAAATTTTTTATGCGCGCTAACCATGCGGTGGCGGTTTCATCCGATAAAAATGGCACAACCACTTCAATATGCTCCCATGTTTCTTTCGGATACGCTTTATCCTTAGGAAACGGCAATTCCACAATATCAATGGGACGACCTGCAAGGTATAAAGGCTCCGCTAAAGCAATTAAATAAATCACCCGCCCATTCACTTGATTATCACTTAACACGGTGCCATAGTTTAATAACAATGCCAGCCAAGCACAGGCTCTCTGTGCCGAATTAACCCGGAGCGAAAGATGATCAATTTCATATTGGTTTAAATCTAAATTGATCTGTTGTGCCAATGCCTGAATTTTTTGCTCAAAATCCTGAAAGTCGGCAAAAAGTGCGGTCTGTTTTTCAAACATTTTATGGGGAAAGCGAAACGACATAATTTTCCTTTTTGGCTTTTCTGAAAGGTGAAAGAACGGTATTATATCGAGCTATTTTTATCAGCCCAAACTTATTTCAAAAAATTAAGGTTCAGCCGTGAATATTCAATCTATTTTATCCGAAAAAATCAAACAGGCGATGATCGCTGCCGGTGCCGACGCACAATGTGAAGCCCTCGTTCGCCAATCGGGCAAAGTGCAGTTTGGTGATTATCAAGCTAACGGCATCATGCCGGCCGCCAAGAAATTGGGATTAAACCCACGTGAATTTGCTCAAAGCGTATTAGACAAAGCCGAATTACAAGATATTGCAGAAAAAACGGAAATTGCCGGCCCGGGATTTATTAACATTTTTCTAAAAGACGCTTGGCTGGCAGACAACATCAACCGCGCGGTACAAGATCCGAAATTAGGTGTACACAATCCGGAAAAACAAACTGTCGTGGTGGACTATTCCTCCCCAAACGTTGCCAAAGAAATGCACGTGGGACATTTGCGTTCAACCATTATCGGTGATGCCGTCGTACGCACACTTGAATTTTTAGGCAACAACGTCATCCGCGCTAACCATGTAGGTGACTGGGGCACCCAATTCGGTATGCTGATTGCCTATTTGGAAAAAATGGAAAACGAACACGCCACCGAAATGGAATTGAGCGATTTAGAAGCTTTTTATCGCGCGGCAAAAAAACATTATGACGAAGATCCGGTCTTTGCCGAAAAAGCCCGTAATTACGTGGTGAAATTACAAAGTGGTGATGAATATTGCCGTACCATGTGGCAAAAACTGGTGAAGATCACCATGCAACAAAACCAACATAACTACGATCGTCTCAACGTGACTTTAACAGACAAAGATGTGATGGGTGAAAGCTTGTATAACCCAATGTTGCCGGGCATTGTTGAAGATCTGAAAAAACAAGGTTTGGCTGTAGAAGATGACGGCGCATTAGTGGTTTATTTGGATGAATTTAAAAATAAAGACGGCGATCCAATGGGCGTTATTGTACAGAAAAAAGATGGCGGTTTCCTTTACACCACCACTGACATTGCTGCCGCTAAATACCGTTATGAAACCTTAAAAGCCAACCGTGCATTAGTCTTCTCCGATACGCGCCAAAGCCAACATATGCAACAAGCTTGGCTGATTACTCGTAAAGCAGGCTATGTGCCGGATAGCTTCCAGTTGGAACACAAAAATTTCGGCATGATGTTAGGCAAAGACGGCAAACCGTTCAAAACCCGTAGTGGTGACACCGTAAAACTGGCGGATTTATTAGACGAAGCCATTGAACGTGCGGGCGTATTAATTTCGCAAAAATCCACCGCACTTTCTGAGCAAGAAAAAGCGGATGTGATTGAAGCTGTTGGTATCGGTTCGGTGAAATATGCGGACTTATCGAAAAACCGCACCACGGATTATGTATTCGACTGGGACAATATGTTGAGCTTTGAAGGCAACACGGCGCCTTATATGCAATATGCCTACACCCGCATTCGTTCGATTTTCAATCGTAGCCAAATTGCCCTAAGCGAAGTAGAACAAGCCCAATTAAGCATTACGGATGAAAAAGAACGTGCTTTGGCAATCAAATTATTGCAATTTGAAGAAGCCGTTCAAGTGGTTGGAAAAGAAGGTACACCACATGTACTTTGCGCTTATTTATACGAATTAGCTGGCGTATTCTCTTCCTTCTACGAGCATTGTCCAATTCTGAATAACGACGATCAGCAAGTGAAACTCAGTCGCTTAAAACTGGCGTTGTTAACAGAAAGAACGCTAAAACAAGGATTGGATTTACTCGGCATTAAAACCGTTGAGAAAATGTAATCTCACACAACAACCTCAAAGGGCGCGTGTTCATGGGAGTTTTCCCATTCAACACCGCCCTTTTTTATTAAAATAACAATCCACACGTAAAACGTGCGTTTTTTAGGCTCCCCTATAAGGGCCTATACTTCACAAGCCCCTCAAGGGGCTTGTGAAAACCGGTCACCGTTTTATTTTCATATCACTATTTTAGTAAATCGTAGCGTGCAACTTGTTGCACGAAATGAATAACGCGCTTGACGGTTGATAATACGTTGGTTGAAAGAATACCTCCAAAAATCACCGCACTTTATTTCGTTCCGTGATTGATTCTGTCGTGTATCAAGATGCACGCTACGCAGGAAATCATAAATCGTAGCGTGCAACTTGTTGCACGAAATGAATAACGCGCTTGACTGTTGATAATACGTTGGTTGAAAGAATACCTCCAAAAATCACCGAACTTTAGTTCGTTCCGTGATTGATTCTGTCGTGTATCAAGATGCACGCTACGCACTATTTGGATCCATACGCATAGCGTATGGTTTTATAGCCGGACTTTGGCTGGCTATAAATAAAAAAGCCGATCTTAAGAAAACTTAAGATCGGCAATCAGCAAAATGCTTATTACAAGCTTGCTGTCTCTATTATTTTTTTAGAACCAATACCACGGAGTCACCGGCAACCACTTCCCCGGTTTTCTTCTCAAGATGATTAATCTCATCCATATTGGAAATCACCACCGGCGTTAACACAGACTTCGCTTTGGATTCCAATAATGGCAAATCTAATTCAATCACCGTGTCGCCACGTTTAACGGTTTGACCTTCTTGCGCCACACGGGTAAAGCCTTCACCTTTTAATTCTACGGTATCAATACCAAAGTGAACAAATAACTCCACGCCTTCTTTGGATTCCATGGAAAACGCATGATTAGTTTCAAAAATTTTACCAATCACACCATCTACCGGCGCAACTAATTTATTGCCGGTTGGGCGAATAGCAATGCCATCACCAACAATCTTTTCAGAAAAAACGACATCCGGCACATCTTCAATATTCACGATCTCACCGGAAAGTGGGGCATAGATTTCCACTTCAACCGCTTTCTTCTCTTTTGAGCCAAATAGTTTGTCAAATAAACCCATTTTAATCATCTCCTGAAGTTTGAAATTTAGTCGTATTTTAGCTTAAAAAGCCTAATTTGTATTTAATTTAATGCTTTTTCTGCTAAAAAATCAATCACTAAACGTTCGATTTCTGCCGCAGTCGGTTGTTGTAACGCCTTTTCTGCCAGTAATTTTGCGTCTTGATAATTAACATTACGAATTAATTTCTTAATCCGCGGCACAGAAATCGCACTCATACTAAATTCATCTAGCCCCATTCCTAACAACAAGACAGTAGCACGTTCATCGCCGGCTAATTCACCGCACATTCCCGTCCATTTTCCTTCCGCATGAGAAGCATCAATCACTTGTTTAATTAAACTCAGTACAGACGGACTCATTGGGTTATATAAATGAGAAATGAGCTCATTGCCACGATCTACGGCTAACGTATATTGGGTTAAATCATTTGTACCAATGCTAAAGAAGTCCACTTCTTTCGCTAAGAATTTGGCATTCACTGCCGCTGATGGCGTTTCAACCATGACACCAATTTGAATATTTTCGTCAAAGGCCTTACCTTCATTACGCAATTCAACTTTCAATTCTTCAATCACAGATTTAAGCTCTCGAATTTCTTCCACAGAAATGATCATCGGGAACATTACCGCTAACTTACCGTAAGCCGAAGCACGCAATACTGCTCTTAATTGCGCATTTAAAATTTCGCGGCGATCCAACGCAATACGAATAGCACGCCAACCGAGGAATGGATTCATTTCTTTCGGCAAATCCAAATACGGCAATTCTTTATCACCGCCAATATCCATGGTACGCAATATCACCAAATTGCCATTCATGGCTTCCACGACGTCTTTATAGGCGATAAATTGCTCTTCTTCTGTCGGCAATTGATCACGATCCATAAACAAGAATTCCGTGCGGTATAGCCCCACCCCTTCTGCGCCGTTACGCTCCGCACCTTCGATATCACGAATGGTACCGATATTCGCAACCACATCCACGCGGTGTCCATCTAGCGTTAATGCCGGCAAATCTTTTAACTTCGCCAACTCAGCTTTCTCATCGGCTAATTTCGCTTGCAACGCTTTTAAACGCTGAATGTCTTCTTGAGAAGGATTAACATAAACCACATTATTTAACGCATCCAGAATTAAAAAATCACCGGTATTTACCAACTCGGTAACATTGTTCGTCCCAACAATTGCCGGTAATTCAAGGGAACGCGCCATAATGGAGGTATGTGATGTGCGACCACCGATATCCGTCACAAAACCTAACACCTTATCTAAATTTAGCTGTGCTGTTTCAGAAGGCGTTAAATCATAGGCAACTAAAATCACCTCTTCATTAATTTCACCTAAATCAACGATGTGCATGCCTAAGATATTTTTAATTAAGCGATTGCCAATATCACGAATATCACCGGCACGCTCTTTTAAATACTCATCGTCGATTTCCGACAAAATGGCGACTTGCTGATCAATCACCACATTCGCCGCCACTGCCGCATTCACATGATTTGAACGAAGATAATCAATGATTTCCTCTTCCAGCTCTTCATCTTCCAAAATCATTAAATGTCCTTCGAAGATGGCCGCTTTTTCTTCACCTAAAGATTGATAAGCACGCGCTTTAATTGAGTTTAACTGCTCTACAGCCGCCTCACGCCCTGCGTAAAAACGCGCGATTTCTTCATCGACTTGGCTGTCTTTAATCTTTTGCATATCCAGTACAATTTTTTCTTCTTTAAGCACAAGTGCTTTACCAAAAACAATGCCTGGTGAAGCCGGAATTCCTGAAATCATAGTTACCTTCTATAAAAAATCTATCCTAAAACTCAAATTGATTAAAAATCAATCATTCTTAAAATAAAGCAAAAGCCATGACCTGCTACATCGCCTCTTTAATCATAAAGAAAGATTGCCGCAAATCATGGCTTGGTTATTATTCTAAGGTTGGAATTAATGCCACAAGATGTTCAACAGCTTTTTCTGCATCCTCACCTTCTGCAGAAATCGTAATCACGGTACCTTGCGTGAGCATCAACGTTTGTAATTTAAACAAACTTTTTGCACTGGCACTTTTACCGGCTGAAGAAACCGTAATATCAGAAACAAATGCTTTCGCTTCTTTAACGAATTGTGCTGCCGGACGCGTATGCAAACCATTAGGTGCAGTGATTTCAACATCTTTTGAATACATATGAGTTTCCTCTAAAAAATTAATTGAATCCGATAAGTCCATTTAGCATTTTGATGGAATCTTGTCTAAAAAGACTAAAATAAATGCGCCGTAGTATCCTGATAATCGCTCCATTACGCAAGGCGATTTCAATAAAAATTTGAACTGGATCACAAAAAAACGACGTCAAAGTTTAATTTATTAACCCAAATTTAACAAGGTTTTGCGCAAAAGAAGTGGCTGACATTGACTTATTCAGCAGAAAAATGGCGCTGCGATTTCATTTCCTTTTTGCTGGTTAACAAACGATGATAATTTTCATAGCGAACGGCACTGATTTTTCCTTCTTCTACCGCCTGACGTAAGGCACATCCGGGATCATTTAAATGCTTACAATCACGAAACTTACAAGTCCCCAGCACCGTTTGGAATTCTCGATAACCTTTTGTAATCTGCTCATCTTCCAAATGCCACAAACCAAATTCACGGATGCCCGGTGAATCAATTAAACTGCCTCCCTGCGGTAAATGATATAAACGAGAAGAAGTGGTCGTGTGTTGCCCAAGGCCTGAGGTTGAACTAATTTCCCCGACCAACGCGTCCACCTCCGGCAAGACAGCATTAATCAAACTGGATTTTCCTACACCGGATTGCCCTACAAAAATAGACACGCCATCCGATAAAAGTGCGGTCAGTTTTTTCAGATTTTTTTTATTTTGCGCCGAAACCATCAGCGTTTGATAGCCGATATCACGATAAATTTTCAGTTGTGAATCCACGTCTTGCCATTGTTCTTCCGTCAACATATCGGCTTTATTCAAAACAATAATGGGTTCAATGTTGGCCTCTTCGCATACCACCAAATAACGATCAATAATATTCAGCGACAAACTCGGCAATACGGAAGAAATGATGATAATACGATCAATGTTAGCAGCAATAACTTTAATGCCGTCGTAATAATCCGGACGAGAAATTTCATTTTTGCGCGGATGAACCCCCTCAATCACGCCATTTACACCTTGCAACTGCTCATTACCTTGTCGCCAGATCACACGATCGCCCACGACGACACTCGCCAATGTGCGACGCAAGTTACAACGAAAAATCTCGCCTTGCGCATTTTCCACATCCGCATGACGGGCATAGCGCGTGACGACCAAACCCTCCTGCGAATCGCCCAGCATATCATCCTGCCAATCAATGTCTTTCTTCTGGTGGCGATGTAATACCTTATGATTATTGGATTGAATTCGGCGTTTTTGATTTTGCGTTAATTTAGGTTTACTCATATAAGTGCGGTCGTTTTTTCTCGCGTTTTTCGCTAGAATAAGGAAAATTTTCGCATAGGATACCTTATATAATGACATTAGATAAACAAAATCTGATCTGGATTGATCTTGAAATGACAGGCTTAGATCCGGAAAAAGAACGCATTATTGAAATCGCAACCATTGTGACCGATAAAAATTTAAATATTCTTGCCGAAGGGCCGGTACTCGCCATCCATCAATCGGATGAATTACTCAATAAAATGAGCGACTGGTGCGTGAAAACTCACACCGCCAATGGGCTGGTTGAACGTGTTAAAAACAGCAAATTAACCGAACGCGCCGCCGAATTACAAACCTTAGATTTTCTCAAAAAATACGTGCCGAAAGGGGTATCACCGATTTGTGGCAACAGTGTGGCACAAGACAAACGCTTTCTCTTTAAATATATGCCGGAGCTTGCAGATTACTTCCACTATCGCCACCTTGATGTCAGTACATTAAAAGAATTAGCCGCCCGCTGGAAACCGGAAATTCTGAACGGCTTTAGCAAACAAAACACCCATTTGGCCTTAGACGACATTCGCGAATCCATCAAAGAGCTCGCTTACTATCGTGAACATTTTTTAAAGATGGACTAAATCGACGAATATATAAACAAGCGCATCATTTTCATGATTTTATACTTGCACTACCCAAAAATATTTGTATAATGCCGTCTCATTCATTTGATGTGAATGCGGGAATAGCTCAGTTGGTAGAGCACGACCTTGCCAAGGTCGGGGTCGCGAGTTCGAGCCTCGTTTCCCGCTCCATTCTCAACATCAAATCTCTGCGGGAATAGCTCAGTTGGTAGAGCACGACCTTGCCAAGGTCGGGGTCGCGAGTTCGAGCCTCGTTTCCCGCTCCAAATTCACAATCCCTCGCGTTTGCGGGGGATTTTTTTTATGCTTAATTTTTCTTCGTTTGTTTCCCTTTCTCTGACGAAAAAGGGAACCTGTTTCTTCTATGTTTTATTCATTTGGCTTAAAAAAGCACCGCACTTTTAGCGCCTTTACAGCACTAGCTGCTTATTATGAAACTGTTGCAACGTGCAACGATGGCCGACACTGAGAATAATCATGTTTGGGAAGCGGCTGCGGATAATTTTATACAGCAATTCTTCCGTCGGTTCGTCCAGTGCCGATGTGGTTTCGTCTAAAAAAATCACATCGGGTTGCATCAGAAGAATGCGAATAAACGCCACCCGTTGTAGCTCACCCGGCGAAAGAATGGCTTGCCAATCATTGGATTCGTTAAGAGACGGAATGTATTTGCTCAAACGGCACTGCTCCATAGCCAACTCCAATTCGCCACGTTTAGGTTCAATATTCGGATAGCAAATCGCTTCGCGCAATGTACCTTGCGGCATATACGGGCGTTGAGGCAGAAACAGGCTGTTGCTACATGGGCGCTCTACCCGACCTTCCGTATCAAACGGATAAATCCCCGCAATGGCTTTGAGTAACGAGGTTTTTCCTGCGCCTGACGGGCCTTGAATGAGCAAAGCATCGCCATTTTGCAAATCCACGTTCAAATCCTTCAACAAGACTTTTCCGTTGCCGTCTTTAATCCCGAAATGATGCAATGACACCCGATGAGAACACTCCACCGGTTGATGAATGTCCGTGCCGTCCAATTCGTCTAATTTGGTAAAAAAACCATACAAACGATTAAGACGCGCTTGATACAACGTGAATTCCTCATAGAACAAACGGAAGAAAGATAACGCCCGCATAAGGCGATTGAAGGCTTGCACCGTTTGGTGCATATCGCCTAATTTCACCTGTCCGGCAAAGAAACGTGGCGCTTGCAACATGAGCGGTAGAATCATGGCGATTTGCGTCACGCCGGTATTAAACCCGTCCAATCCCAACATACGGCGCACAATTACCCAGCGGTTGTGAATGATAGCGTGAAATTTCGCTTGTAAATTTGACCGCTCTTTTGTTTCACCACCGTAAAATGCAATACTTTCTGCGTTATCACGCACGCGAATTAAGGAATAACGGTAATCCCCGTTCAATCGTTCTTTATCAAAATTCAATTTAATCAGTGGGTGTCCAATCCAAACGGAAAGTGCGGTGGCGACGATGATAAAAATATAAATAAAGAACACCACGCCTTTTGGAATCGGCACGCCGAGCAACACCAATATCCCTGACAAGCCCCACAGAATAATCGTAAATTCAATGGTGGACATCACGGAATTAATTAAGCCTTGCAGCATGGTAACCGTGCCGCTAATAAATTCGCGGGCATCTTGTTCGATACGTTGATCGATGTTATCCGGCAATTCTTTTTCGTATTTCAGACGATAATAATTTTTATGGCGCAACCAACGCACCAGCATTTCATTATTGAGTTTTTCTAACCAACGAATTTCAAACAGCTGGCGTACAAAATAATTGATAATGGAATGCACGATTTTGAACATCACCAACAAGGCATTCAGCCCGGCAAAAAACCAAAAGGCATCGGCTTTTTGTTCTTGTAACGAGGTATAAAGCCCGTTATAGAAAAAAGAATTCAGCACGCTGATTCGCACTTCCAGCAAAATCAAGGTCAGCAACAATAAAAGCAAACCGATAATTTTGTATGCCGATGAGGTTTGCACACAAGGTTGTGTAATCAGCCAAAAGCGTTGCCCGAAGCCTGTTCGTTTAAGCGTCAATGCTAATACTGCCAACACTGCCGACACGCCCAAAAGTGCGGTCAAAATCCAAGATAAACTATTATTAACTTCTGTTTGCCAATCCATTTGAATATCCAAAAAGAAAGGGCGTTAAACGCCCTTTAGGGATGAATGTATTTAATTAGAATTCCACTTTGGTATTAAAGATAAACTCACGCCCATAACCCAACGCCACCGGAATCAGCGTGTTTGTTGCATTGCCTGAAGTGGATGGGAAGTAGGTTTTATCCGTTAAGTTTTTACCGTTAAGTTGGAATGACACTTTCTTGCCGGAGATTTTGGTGTCGTAGGCAATGAAGGCGTCATACACCACGGCGTGTGGAATTTTATACGATTTCGCGTAGTTATTTGTATAGGCATACCAAGATCCCAAATAACGGGCACCACCGCCAATACGGATATTACCGAAATCAAATTCGCCCACATTATAAGCCAAGAATAAGGAGGCTTGATGTTTCGGTACGCCGGAAAGCTGTTGATTCACCGCCTCAGGGTATTTTGCATTTTCTAGGGATTTCACTTTCGTGTAAGTATAGTTTGCGGCTGCACTCAAGCGTTCGGTAAGTTGACCGTTTAAATCAAATTCGACACCACGAGAGCGTTGTTTACCAACAATGTTTAACTCAGCATTAGCGCCGCTACCCACCGTTTCTGCCACATTGCGTTTATTAATATTAAATAAAGACACCATGGCGTTAAAATCAGCATTTTCATACTTCGCACCAATTTCAACGGATTTGCCTTGTTCAGGTTTCAAATCGCCGTTCACAGGGGTTGCAACGCTCATTTGCGGGCGGAAGGATTCCGCATAGTTGGCAAAGGTCGCGATATTCGGCGTGAATTTATACACTGCGCCTAGTTGATACAACAATTTGCCATCATGTTGATCTGTATTAGCGGTCTTCGTTAAGTTTTGCCCTTTTGACAGATCACAATTCGCCGCATTTAAGCAATGGCGACCGGCAAATTGGTCAAAATATTCATAACGCAAACCACCGGTAACAATAACGCTATCCGTTAAATAGGCTGTATCCTGAACATAAACGCCAAGGGTTTTTAGATGGTTATATTGATAGGCATTACCGTTGCCGTTTTTCTTCTGCGCCACCGGATTAGTATAGTTTGGATGATCAATGCTGAGGTCAGAATCCATGATGCCTTGGTTATAAATTGGACCAATCTCACGAATATTACGCATCACATCCACACCGGCGACAAAACGGTTACCAATCTCACCAATACCGAATTCACCCACAACATTAACGGTTCCGCTATGCACACGTTGATCACCTTGTTGTTGCTCAATAGCACGGCGCACATGACGTGCTTTTAATTCCGGAGAGGTGATCACGCCCTTTTTATTTTTAACCGCAGGAATCGGTGTGTCTGCAACATTAATATTCGAAATACGCGCTTGATTATAGAAATATTCATAACGGGCATAGTTATAACCGGCGTTTAACTTCCAGTTATCGTTAAGCTTATGCTCAACTTTAAAATCAATGTTATCGGTTTTTGCCGAGGTTTCATTATTCGGTTCGTCTAAACGACGAGAGACCGGAATATTCGGCAGAGAATTTGTCGCCGTTAATAAATTCGTCCCACGATCAAATGGCTCAAGAATGTCTTTATGTTCATACGCCACTAAGGCTTTGGTGGTGTCATTTTCCCAAGAAAGAGAAGGCGCGTAAGTGGTGTTTTTAACTTTGCCGAAGTTACGCCAATAATTCTTTTCTTGTTTGTCATAAATAAAACGATAAGCAAAGCCGTTGCCTAAGCCACCGGTGAAATCCACTTGTGTTCCCCACAAACTATGATTTCCCAATGTGCCACCAACCACATATTTCGGTGTTTGATGTGGTTTTTTCGTCACAATATTAACGACACCGCCCGGATCTTGAATGCCATAAAGCACAGAGGCAGGGCCTTTTAAGACTTCGACGGTTTCCGTGGTGGCGCTAAAGTTCTTGGCAGGTCCGGCTTGCAAGCCGTTACGCATAATCGAGTTATCACGATTGCCGCCGAAACCGCGTTTTTGAATAGAATCAAACATGCCGCCTAAGGTATTGGCTTGACTAACGCCACTCACATTGTAAAGCGCATCAATTAAGGATTCAGGTTTGCGATCTTTTAATAATTGGGTGGAAAGAATATTGACCGTGTTCGGTGTATCCAGCACAGGCACTTCGGCTTTTGAGACCACAGAGGTCCCGGTGGTTTGATAACCGTTTTGCTTAATGCCGGTATCTTCAACAGTGATTTGTTCAAGATTTTCCGCTTTTTCTTCCGCATAAGCAGACATGGATACCGCCGTTAAAAGTGCGGTGGAAATCACGCTTAATTTAAATTTCATAACATTACCTTTTCAAGTCAAAAAACGGCGACAGTATAGCTGAAAAGTTTCAGCCGAAAAAGAGAATTATTCTCTTTTAAGCACTAAAAAACATCTCAAAAAAACAACCGCACTTTAGATGAAAAAAGCCTGCTACAAAAGTAACAGGCTTCTCTTTATTTCAATTTTTCCAAGCGCGCTAGCAGCACGTCATCAGGTAATCGCTGAATTTTTCGGAGACGATAAATTAATAAAATAGCCGCTAAGGTTAAACTCACAATAAAGGCAATCCAAAACCCTTTTGCTGCAATGCCACCGGTAATGATCACATCAGTGCGCGCCAAAGTGTAACCCAGTGGCATGCCGACCACCCAGTAGCAAAATAGCGTGATGTACAAAATGGCCTTCGTGTCTTTATACCCACGCAACACGCCTCCAATAATCACTTGCACCGTGTCAGAAAATTGGTATAAGGCGGCAATTAATAATAAGGTGCCTGCCATGGCAATCACATCAATGTCTTTCACAAAAATAGCCGCGATATGCTCGCGCAAAACCACCGTTAAAAAGGCAGTCACGATCGCAACCGATAATCCCACCGCCAAGGCGGAATAGGCCACCAATTTTGCCCCATGCGGTGATTTTTCGCCTAACCGTTGCCCTACGAGGATCGTGGTTGCCATACCAATCGACATCGGCAACATAAAGATAAACGAACTGGTGTTTAAGGCAATTTGGTGGCTCGCCACCACATCAGCACCAAGGGGGGATAGAAATAATGAAGTCAACGCAAATAACGCCACTTCACAACAAAGCGCCATGGCGATAGGAAACCCAAGTTTCAGCAATTTTCTCAAGGTACGCACATTCGGACGTTCGATAATCTTGTCGAAGACCTTTAAATCACGTTGATTTCTCGCGCGCATGCAATAAGTCAACATGAGAAGACACATCGTCCAGTTCACGATTGCTGTCGCAATACCACAGCCCACCGCCCCAAATGCCGGAATACCGAGTTTGCCGTAAATGAAAATATAGTTAAGGGGAATGTTGAGCATTAAACCAAGGAAAGCAATCACCATGGCCGGCTTGGTTTTGGCAATACCGTCATTTAAACAACGAAAATTAATCATTAATAAATAACCCGGCAAGCCCCAAATCATAGCGTGTAAATAACCGCTTGTGATCTCTGCCAAACGTGGTTCCATATCCATGTTTTGCAAAACAACATCACTGTGATAAATCAATAAACCGAGGGGAATGCAGCTAAAGAACACAATCCAGATGCCTTGACGTACCTGATGAGCAATCCGCTTACGCTGACCGGAGCCATTCAAATAGGAAATGGTCGGGGGCAAGGCGAGTAACAACCCGTGTCCGAATAACACCAACGGCAACCAAATGGAGGCACCCACGGAAATGGCTGCCATGTCTGCTGCGCTCACGCGCCCTGCCATGATGGTATCCACCATCCCCATGGAATTTTGCACAATTTGTGCAAGCAAAATCGGTATGGCGATAGCAATTAATTTTTTGGCTTCAATATGATATTCTTTGACGAAGTTTACATTCATAAATAAATAGATTTCGAGGTCATTATGTTTACAGGCATTGTGCAAGGTACGGCACAAATTAAGGCTATTACAGAAGCGGCTAATTTTAGAACACACGTGGTGGAAATGCCACAAGAAATGCTGAAAGGATTACAAATCGGTGCGTCCGTTGCGCACAATGGCGTGTGTTTAACCGTCACGGAAATCAAAGGCAATTTGGTGAGTTTCGACTTAATGCAAGAAACCTTGAAAATCACTAATTTAGGCGCATTAAAGGCTGGTGATTTTGTCAATATCGAACGCGCCATGCAAATGGGCACAGAAATCGGCGGGCATATATTATCCGGCCATGTGTATTGCACCGCGGACATCGTTGAACGCATTCCTTCCGAAAACAACCTGCAAATTTGGTTCCAACTGCCGAATCAAGACATGATGAAATATGTGTTAACCAAAGGTTTTATTGCTGTGGACGGTATCAGTTTAACCATCGGTGAAGTCCGTGAACAAAGCTTCTGCGTCAACCTGATTCCGGAAACCATTCATCGTACGCTAATTGGCAAGAAAGCGGTGGGTGAAAAAGTCAATATTGAAATCGATCCGCAAACACAAGCTATCGTGGATACGGTGGAACGTTATTTGGCGCAGAAATAATCACAAAGTGCGGTCGAAAAAGACAACGTTTTTTAAGCTAGCTTTGCTTAGCGTGCCAAACGACCGCAAAAATTACACACATTTTCTTAAAATCACTTTACAAAGGATATAATTTATGCAAGCGAGACGAGACGAGACGAGACGAGACGACCAAGATTGTCGATGAAAATCACGCATTACAACAAGCATTTTTAAATGAATTAGATGAAAAACTTTGGGCATCTGCCGATAAACTCCGCCAACAACTTGATGCGGCTAACTATAAACACATCGTCCTTGGTCTGATCTTCTTAAAATACATTTCCGACAGTTTTACCCATCAACAAGCCAAAATTCAGACGGAACTAACCGATCCTGAAAACGCGCTTTATCTTGACCGCACTTTTTACGACACCGAAGAAGAATACCAAGAAACCTTAACCGCCGAACTGGAAAACCGCGACTACTACACCGCCGACAATGTGTTTTGGGTGCCGCAGCAAGCCCGTTGGGACGAGATTAAAGCCGTTTCCATCTTAAACATCGGTGCAGAATTACCTTGGGGCGGGAAATTTTCCGGCGTAGCAAAACTGATTGACGATGCCTTCGATGCCATTGAAAAAGACAACGAAAAACTGAAAGGCGTACTCCAACGCATCATCGGCTATGCCGTAAACGAGGACACCCTGCGCGGGCTGATTATCCTCTTTTCCGATACCAACTTTACCCGCCCGACTTACAACGGCGAGCCCGTGCATTTAGGCGCAAAAGACATTCTCGGCCATGTTTACGAATACTTCCTCGGTCGCTTTGCCCAAGCAGAAGGCAAACGCGGCGGCCAATATTTCACGCCCAAATCCATTGTTTCCCTGATTGTCGAAATGCTCAAGCCATACTCCGGCCGCGTGTATGACCCGGCTATGGGCAGCGGCGGCTTCTTCGTGCAAACCGAACGCTTTATCACCGCCCATCAAGGCAACATCAACAACGTGTCCATCTACGGGCAAGAATTCAACCCGACCACTTGGAAACTGGCGGCGATGAATATGGCGATTCGCGGCATTGATTACGACTTCGGCAAACACAACGCCGACAGCTTCACGCAACCGCAACACATCGACAAAAAGATGGATTTCATTATGGCAAACCCGCCATTCAATATCAGCGATTGGTGGAGCGAATCCCTGGCCGATGACCCACGTTGGGCATACGGCACGCCGCCCAAAGGCAACGCAAACTTCGCTTGGCTGCAACACATGATTTACCACCTCTCGCCCAACGGCAAAATGGCATTATTGCTTGCCAACGGCTCCATGAGCAGCCAAACCAACAATGAAGGCGAAATCCGCAAAGCCATCATCAATGCCGACTTGGTCGAATGTATGGTTGCCCTGCCCAGCCAGCTCTTCACCAATACCCAAATCCCCGCCTGTATTTGGTTTTTAAACCGCAACAAAAAGCGCAAAGGCGAAGTGTTATTTATCGATGCCCGCCAAATAGGCTACATGAAAGACCGCGTATTGCGTGACTTCACCGCTGACGACATCGCCAAAATTGCCGACACCCTCCATGCTTGGCAAACATCAGACGGCTATGAAGATCAAGCTGCTTTCTGCAAATCTGCGACTTTAGAAGAGATTGCGGGCAACGACTTCGTCCTCACACCGGGACGCTATGTCGGCACCGCAGAACAAGAAGACGACGGCGTGCCATTTGCAGAAAAAATGCAACATCTGACCGCGCTTTTGAAGGAACAATTTGCGAAAAGTGCAGAGTTGGAAGCGGAGATTAAGAAAAATTTAGGGGGATTGGGGTATGAGTGATTGGCAAATGGTAACATTAGAAGGTGTAACAGAAAGTATTAATACAGGATTAGATGCTATTCGTAGAGCTCCGATTGTTGAACATAAAACAAATTTACGTTGCTTGAGAATACAAGATATTTCTCAAAATAAGTCATTTGATAAATGGGGATATACTGAGGTTAAAGATACAGACTTCAAAAAATTTCAGCTTGTTCCTAACGATATTATTATGGCAAGAACTTGTTCTACAGGTATTTGCTATCTAGTAAAAGAAGAATTACCTGCCGTTTTTAATAATGGCTTAGCAAGAATACGTTTGAAAATAGAAAAAGTTGATCCGCAATTTATTTATTATGTTTTCAAGTCAAAACATTTTAGCGGTTATATTGATGGAATATCTGGTGGTACATCTGTTCAATTAAATATGAAAATTGGTGATTTATCGAAATACCAATTTAAGTTACCTCCACTTTCAGAACAAAAAGAAATTGCTAGAATTTTATCTGATTTAGATAAAAAAATAGAACTCAATACTCAAATCAACCAAACCTTGGAACAAATCGCCCAAGCCCTGTTTAAAAGCTGGTTTGTCGATTTCGATCCTGTGCGTGCCAAAGTCCAAGCGCTTTCAGACGGCCTTAGCCTTGAACAAGCAGAACTGGCAGCCATGCAGACAATCAGCGGAAAAACATCCGAAGAATTGACCACACTTTCACAAACACAGCCTGAACGCTACGCCGAATTAGCCGAAACCGCCAAAGCGTTTCCGTGTGAGATGGTGGTAGTTGATGGGGTGGAGGTGCCGAAGGGGTGGGAGGTTAAGCCTTTTGGTTCTCTTTTAGAAAATACAATCGGAGGGGATTGGGGTAAAGAGGAAGAAGACGAAAAACATACGGAAAATGTTTTTATCTTTAGAGGAACAGATCTTCCTAATATTCAAACAAATGAATTTGACGCAATCCCTAAACGATATATTACAAAAAATAAATTGAAAAGCCGTAAGGCAAAATATGGCGATATTATTATTGAAGTCTCAGGAGGAAGTAAAAACCAACCAACAGGGCGGTCATTGTTAATTACAAAAAATTTACTTTGTAACTTTGATCTTCCAGTTATTCCTGCTAGCTTTTGTAGATTATTTACACCAATCAATGAAAAAATTGCTGTATTGCTGGCTTGTCATTTAAAAATGATTTATACACAAGGAAAAACTTGGGAATATCAATTACAAAGTACAGGGATTAGCAATTTCCAAACAAAAAATTTTCTTGAAAATGAACTTATTGTTATTCCTGATGAAAATATATTCAATACCTTTTATGAAAAAGTAGGTGTTATCTTTGAAAAAATGACATCAAATGAAAATATGCTTTTAAGTAAAACAAGAGAGTTATTACTGCCTAGATTATTGAATGGAGATTTTTGTGCTCATGTGTAAAGTAACTAATATTGATAAAATTAATATCATTAATATATCAAATGTAGATTCAATAGAAGATTATATATTAGAAAAATACGATAACAACCAAGAAGGATTTCATTCAATCAAAATAGAAACAATGGAACAACTAAAAGTTTTAATTAATAGCATATATAATGACTCTCTAAAAATACCCTTTATTTTCAGAGGGCAACGAAATTCAAACTGGAAAATAACAAGCACATTGGAAAGAGAAATTACATCAGTATTTACACCTACAAGTGAAGATTATAATAAGATTGCAAAAGCACATTTAGCTAACGTTAAAAAATTGATAAGAGGAAAGGCTAACGTTCAATTCCTTCTTCTTAATGATTCTCCTGAAAATGATGAAGAACTTTGGGCGATTGGTCAACACTATAACTTAAAAACACCTTTAGTGGACTGGACAAAATTTTTTCAATGCTCTATTCTTTGCATTTCATAAACAAAAAAATGATACATCATATAGAGCTGTTTACAGATTAGCCTATAACTTTCAAAATATAGACAAAGAACATAAATATATTTATGAACCAAAGATAGATTACTATGGGAGAATCACAGCTCAACAAGGATTATTTACTTACTGGGGAATTGATTTTCATTTAAAAACATTAAAAGAGAAGTTATTTAATATACCTCAAATAAAATCGGAAGAAGATAAAAATGCAATAACCAGCATAATGATTAGAAAATATTATATTTCTGAGAATTTAAGAGATGAAATTTTAAAGCTACTTAATTTCTATGGTGTTACTGAAGAATATATATACCCTGACTTAGACGGAATAATTAATAAAGCTAATAATGATTTAGAAAAAATAATAATATCCTCTTTACCAAATAATCCACAAGGTTGATTTCACTTCTGCCAAATCTCCCCTATCCCCTCTTTGCTAAAGAGGGGGACTATTTGGAAGGTTTATTAGCTTCAAGCGGTCGAATTAACAGCAAAATTACTCATGAAAAACACCTAAACTAAAACTATGCTCAATACCATTCCCCTCTTTAGCAAAGAGGGGGGACTATTGGGGAGGTTTATTGGCTACAAGCGGTCGGATTAACAGAGAAATTACTCATAAAAAACACCTAAACTAAAATTACGCTCAATACCATTCCCCTCTTTAGCAAAGAGGGGGGACTATTGGGGAGGTTTATTGGCTACAAGCGGTCAGATTAACAGAGAAATTACTCATAAAAAACACCTAAACTAAAATTACGCTCAATACCATTCCCCTCTTTAGCAAAGAGGGGTTAGGGGAGATTTAAAGCCAAACACGCTCAGGAATCTATGATGCTCAATAAAAACATCACCATAGACAAATCCGTCAAATCGCCTTAGTATTTGCCTTATATTTTAAGGCAAATAGAAGAGGGAATCGCTGTATGATGAATGAGAAATATATTTGGCAACAGAAAAATTGGACAACATGGAATTATGATTTAACCGCATTACTGCCTTTGCTCAATCAAGCGCACTATCAGCAAGGACGACTATTTGGTCGTTTATGGGATATTGGCTTTGAGGAATTGGCACAACTGGGTCTGCAATCGCTGACGCATAGCATCGTCAAAAGCAGTGAAATTGAAGGGGAATGGCTGAATCCTCAATCAGTGCGTTCTTCCCTTGCGCGTCGTCTTGGCGTTGAAATCGGCGGTTTATTGCCAGTGGATCGAGCCGTTGAAGGCATCGTCGAAATGACCCTCGATGCTACGACCAATGTAGATACACCCTTGACATTAGAACGCTTATTTGCATGGCACGCTGCGCTTTTTCCGACCGGTTATAGCGGAATGTCGAAAATTAACGTTGCGGCATTGCGCGATGACAAACAGGGCGCAATGCAGGTGATTTCCGGCAACATTGGAAAGCAAAAAATCCATTTTGAAGCCCCACCGGCAGAAACACTAGACGTTGAAATGCAACGTTTTTTAGCTTGGATTAATCGCGAAGAAAAAGGTGATCCCTTTATTAAAGTGGCGATTGCCCATTTGTGGTTTTTGACGTTACATCCTTTTGAAGATGGCAATGGACGTATTGCCCGTGCGATTGCGGATTTTTTACTGGCAAAAACAGAAAAAAACGCTCCGCGTTTTTATAGTCTTTCCGCACAAATTCAAAAAGTGCGGTCGGATTATTATGAGATTTTAGAAAATACGCAAAAAGGCTTCACAAATATAACAACGTGGATTGCATGGTTCATTCAAAATATGATTGAGGCAATGCATGCTACCCAAGAGACCTTAGATCAGGTGTTAGCCAAACATCGTTATTGGCAAAAATGGCGAAAATTCGATTTAAACGAACGACAACGCAAGGTATTAAATCGTTTATTGGATGATTTTGAAGGCAATTTAACCAATAAAAAATATGCCGCATTAACGAAAGTTTCGCGCGATACGGCACTGCGCGATCTCACGGATTTAGTTGCAAAAAACATTTTGCGTGCAAGTGGCGGCGGACGAAGCCTGTATTACGAAATCGTGCCGTAGAAAACTTGGAGGGTTAAAGTCCCCTTACAAGGGCTAATGAACCATAAGGCTGATTTCACTTCTGCCAAATCTCCCCTAACCCCTCTTTGCTAAAGAGGGGGATTTGAGCGAAGGTTGATTGGTTAAATGTGGTCGGATGAATAAATATTTGGTGGGCTAAAGTGCACCTTACAAGGACTCATGAGCCACAAAGCTAATTTCACTTCCACCAAATCTTCCCTACCCCTCTTTGCTAAAGAGGGGGATTGAATCGAGGGTAATTTGAATTTTGGTTTACTACTTTAATATGCGATGAGAGATTGAAATTTTCTTAGATTAGCAATGAGCCAGTTGCCGGCAATTTACTCAAGAAATCCTCCTCTTTAGCAAAGAGGGGTAGGGGAGATTTGGCAGTATCAATAAACGAAGAAATTAATCCATTAGCTCCCCAAAGACAGCAAATACACAAAAGGAACACCTATGCTCAACGAAAACGACATCGAACAACTCACCATTCAACGCCTACAATCCCTCGGTTGGGAATATCGCTATGGTAAAGACTTGCCTGTTCATGAAGGCGAGTTTGCCCGTGGCGATTTGAGCGGCGTAGTCTTTATTGAGCAACTGCGTGAGGCGGTGCGTAAACTTAATCCGCAACTGCCTGAAAGTGCGGTTGATTCTGTGGTGAAATCCGCGACGAAAACCGATATCGGCGACTTGGTGGTGCGTAATCAGGCGTTTTATAAACTGTTGCGTGATGGCGTGCGGGTGGAATACCAGGCAAACGGTGAGCAAAAAATAGAAATGGCGCGCTTGGTGGATTTTGAGCAGGTGAAGAACAACCGCTTTGTTGCCGTCAATCAGCTGGAAATCCGCAGCCGTAAAGGGGGCAAACGGATTCCCGATATTATCGGCTTTGTCAATAGTCTGCCCTTGGTGGTATTTGAGCTCAAAAATCCGCTGCGTGAATCGGCAGATTTATTGCAGGCATTTAATCAGTTTGAAACCTATAAAGATGAGATTGCCGAGCTGTTTGTTTACAACCAAGCCCTGATTATTTCAGACGGCATTGCCGCACGCTTGGGCTCGCTTTCGGCAGATTTCCAACGCTTTACACCGTGGAAAGTGGTGGATGAAAAAAATCAAAGCGCGCGCTTATATTTTGACGATGAATTGCAAAGCCTGCTCAATGGCTTGATGAAGCCTGAGGATTTATTGGACTATATCCGCTATTTCGTCTTATTTGAGCGGGATTCCAATGGTAAAACCATTAAAAAAATCGCGGCATACCATCAATATTACGGCGTAAATGAAGCGGTCGATTCCACTCTTTTTGCGACTTCGGAAAAAGGCGACCACCGCATTGGCGTGATGTGGCATACGCAGGGTTCGGGTAAATCTATTTCCATGTTGTTTTATGCCGGCAAACTGCTTGCGCAGCCTGAATTGAAAAATCCTACCATTGTGGTGGTCACCGACCGCAACGATTTGGACGGTCAGCTTTTCCAAACCTTTTCTTCAGGCAAAGATTTAATCAAACAAACACCGCAACAAGTGGAAGACAGCGATCAACTGCGCCAACTGCTCGCGCAAAATGAAGTCGGCGGCGTGTTTTTTACGACGATTCAGAAATTCGCCCTAAATGAGGAAGAAAGCTGCTTCCCTGTTTTAAATGAGCGCAGCAATATTATTGTAATCAGCGATGAGGCACACCGCAGCCAATATGGCTTTACGCAAAAATTGCATAAAGGCAAATTTCAGGCAGGCTACGCCCGCCATTTGCGCGATGCGCTACCTAATGCTTCGTTTATCGGTTTTACCGGTACGCCGATTAGCCTAGAAGATAAGGACACGCAAGATGTGTTTGGGCGTTATGTGTCGATTTATGACTTGCAAGATGCGGTGGAAGATGGCGCAACGGTGCCGATTGTGTATGAAGCGCGCCAAATCCGCTTAAACGAAAAAGAACACGATGAACTATTCAAAGAAATTGATGATTTGCTGGAAGAGGAGCAATCCCCTGCCCTGCGTTTGCAGGAAAAATTGCTGGGTTCGCAAGCCCGCCTTGCCGATTTAGCCGCAGATTTTGTGCAGCATTTTGCCAAACGCAATGAAGTGGTCGATAGCAAAGCAATGATAGTGGTTTCCAGTCGTCAGATTTGCGTGGACTTATACAATGAAATCATCAAACTGCGTCCTGAATGGCATTCGGACAATATTAACGAAGGGGCGATTAAAATTGTGATGACAGGTTCTGCTTCCGATGCGCCGGAAATGCAGAAACACGTTTACAGTAAACAGGAAAAACAAACGCTGGAACGCCGCTTTAAAGACCCAAACGATCCGCTGAAAGTGGTGATTGTGCGCGATATGTGGCTGACGGGCTTTGATGCGCCTTGTTGTAATACGATGTATATCGACAAGCCGATGCAGGGGCATAACCTGATGCAGGCGATTGCTCGGGTTAACCGTGTATTCCGTAATAAAAGCCGAGAAAATGGCGGCTTGATTGTGGATTATGTAGGCATTGCTGACGAGCTCAAAAAAGCCACCCGGCAATACACCAATTCGCAAGGCAAGGGCAAGCTGACGGATAGCGTGATTGATGTGTTCTTTAAAATGAAAGAGCATTTAGAATTTGTGCGTAGCCTGTTTGCAACGCCGGTTGAAGGGAAAACGTTTGATGTTCAAGCCGCCTTAGAGAAGGACGAACCACATGAATTACTAATGGCGATTCGTTTTGCCGCCAACCATATTTTAAGTCTTGATCAATTACCTTTTGATGGCAAAGCGCACGAGCAACATTGGTTTGATAAAAAAGAAGCCGAGCCTCGCAAAAAAGCCTTTTTGAAAGCGGCTGGCTTGGTGAAAAAAGGTTATATGCTATGTGGTGCCTTAGCGGAAGTCGAGCCATACAACCAAGAGATTGCCTTTTATGATGCCGTGCGTGCCATTCTCACTAAGCGCGAACAAAACGGCACGGGCACAAATGAAAGACAGATTTTATTAAAAAAATTGGTCAATCAAACCGTCTATTCCGAAGGCGTCATTGATTTATTTGATCTGCTGGAAAAACCGCAGCCACAAATCAGCCTGCTTTCCGAAGAGTTTTTACAGACCATCAAAAACAGCCCGACGAAGAATTTATGGGTCAGCGCAATGGAGCGGTATTTGGCAAGCGAAATCAAAGCCAAATCAGGTGCAAACCTCACCTTGCAAAAAGACTTTGAGCAACGTTTGAAAGAAGCCTTAAACCAATATCACAACCACAATTTAAGCGTGGTAGAAATTTTGGATGAGCTCTTCAAAATGAGCCAAGACTTCCAAGAACGCTTAGCTTTAGGTGAAAAGTTAGGCTTGAAAAAAGAAGAATTGGCATTCTATGAAGCACTTGCACAAAACCAAAGCGCACGGGAACTGATGGGCGATGAAGTGCTTTCCAAACTAGCCAAAGAAATTACTGATACATTAAAACGCTCAGTTACGATTGACTGGCAATACAAAGAAGGCGTTCGTGCCAAAATGCGTATTCTCGTGAAACGCGCCTTGCAACGCTACAAATATCCGCCGGATAAACAAGAAGAAGCCGTGAGCTATGTGATTAAGCAAGCGGAAGAAATTGCAGAAGAATTAGCCCAGTAAGGGTCTATACTTCACAAACCTTCAAGGGGCGTGTGAAAACCGGTAACCGTGTTTATTTTCATATCACTATTTTAGTGAATTGTAGCGTGCAACTTGTTGCACGAAATCGCGAATGCCTGAAAGCGTTAAATAACGTTCCTTGCGTAATTTGGTCGTGCATCAAGATGCACGCTACGAACGAAATCGTGAATGCCTGAAAGAATTAAATAACGTTCCGTGCGTTATTTGGTTGTGCATCAAGATGCACGATACGCATGAAATCGTAAATTACGTACCGAAGTTAATTATTCGTGCAACAAGTTGCACGCTACGAGGGGTTAAATAATCGTCCTATATGTTGAGTTTCGGTTGTCAGCCTTGTTCATTATGTAGCGAGGATTTTTTTCTGTTCATCGCTTAAGCTATTTGGCGCCATACGCATAGCCTATGGCTTTTACAGCCAGACTTTGGCTGGCTATAATAAAACGGCTGAAAAATCCACCGCACTTTTAAAATACACTTTTCGGCGTATCAAAAAGTGCGGTCAGTTTTGTTAAAATTCGTTCACCTACCTTGCTTATTTTTTTATTGTTCTTAAGCCCATAAATGGCGATAATACACCGCTTATACGAACGAATTGAACGCTATGACACATTACATTCTACTGATCATCGGCACGGCATTGATTAATAACTTCGTGCTGGTCAAATTTCTCGGACTCTGCCCTTTTATGGGTGTCTCAAAAAAAATTGAAACCGCTATCGGCATGGGCTTGGCAACAACCTTTGTGCTGACAGTGGCGGCGCTTTGCTCCTATTTAGTGGATAATTATATTCTCGCGCCATTAAACGCAACATTTTTACGTACACTCGTTTTTATTTTAGTCATCGCCGTAGTGGTGCAATTTACTGAAATGGCGATTCACAAAACCAGCCCAACTTTATATCGTTTACTGGGCATTTTCCTGCCGCTTATTACCACCAACTGTGCCGTGCTTGGCGTGGCGTTGTTAAACGTGAATCTTGCGCATAATTTAACGGAATCGGTGGCTTACGGCTTTGGTGCCTCTGCCGGTTTTGCCTTAGTTTTAGTCTTATTTGCCGCATTGCGTGAACGCTTGGTTGCCGCTGATGTGCCGATGCCATTTCGTGGTGCCTCTATCGCCTTGATTACGGCAGGCTTAATGTCTCTCGCCTTCATGGGCTTTACCGGATTGGTGAAACTATAATGGCGACTTTCTATTATGTTCTCATTGCCATTGTTGTATTGGCGCTGATTTTCGGCGCCATTTTGGGCTTTGCATCCGTAAAACTGAAAGTCGAAGCAGATCCCATTGTCGAAAAAATCGATGCGATTTTACCGCAAAGCCAATGTGGACAATGTGGCTATCCCGGTTGCAGACCCTATGCAGAAGCCATTGCCAACGGAGACGTAATTACGAAATGTATTCCGGGCGGCAGACCCACTGTCATTAAAATCGCCGAATTGCTTGGCGTTGAACCGCCGGAGACCGATAATTTAGCCGAAGATCCTGCGCCGAAAGTCGCCTTTATTGATGAAAATATGTGTATCGGCTGCACCAAATGCATTCAGGCTTGTCCGGTAGATGCCATTATCGGTAGCAATAAACTCATGCACACGATTATTCCTGATTTATGTACCGGTTGCGAGCTTTGTGTTGCGCCCTGCCCGACCAGCTGTATTTCCATGATTAAAGTCGAAAAAAATATTGATACTTGGGATTGGAAATTCGATCCTAATCTAGTGATTCCGATTGTTGATACCACATCGGCAGAGAAGAAAATCATTGTGGGGAAATAAATGGCGGATGTATTAACACGTTTTAACAGTGGCAAACTTTGGGAATTTGACGGTGGTATTCACCCGCCGGATATGAAGTCCCAATCCAACGGCACACCCATTCGCACGCTACCCTTGCCCGATGATTTTTATGTGCCGGTAAAACAACACGCCGGTCGTGCAGGAAACCTGTTGGTAAAACCTGGGGATCAGGTTCTCAAAGGACAACCTCTGACACAAGGCGATGGCTTACAAAGTTTACCTGTTCATGCCCCCACCTCCGGTACAGTGATTGATATCGCGCCTTATGTCGCGCCACATCCATCCGGATTGACAGAAACCTGCGTACATATTCAAGCAGATGGCTTGGATCAATGGCGACCACAAATGCCAATCGAGGATTTTTTCACCCAAACGCGGGAACAGCTCATTGAAAAAATTTATCAAGCAGGCATCGCTGGCTTGGGTGGCGCGGTATTCCCGACAGCCGCCAAAATTCACTCTGCTGAAAAACAGGTCAAACTGCTGATTATTAACGGGGCAGAATGTGAACCCTACATCACCTGCGACGATCGCTTAATGCGCGATCGTGCCGATGAAATCATCGAGGGCGTGCGTATTCTGCGTTATATTTTGCGCCCTGAAAAAGTCGTTATCGCCATAGAAGACAATAAATTAGAAGCAGTCTCCGCCTTAGAACATGCATTACATGGCGCGAATGATATTGAAATCCGTGTTATTCCAACAAAATATCCGTCCGGTGCGGCAAAACAACTCATTCAAGTGCTAACAGGTATGGAAGTGCCAAGCGGACAACGCTCTTCTAGCATTGGCGTGCTCATGCAAAATGTAGGAACCGCCTTTGCCATTAAACGCGCCGTACTTGATGATGAGCCTTTAATCGAGCGCGTTGTTACCCTCACCGGCGATAAAATTCCTAATAAAGGCAATTATTGGGCTCGCTTTGGCACACCGATTTCTCATTTATTGCGTGAAACCGGCTACCAATATGACGACCGTTTCCCAGTCTTCATGGGCGGTCCAATGATGGGTGTCATTCTACCTGATTTAAATGCGCCGATGACCAAAGTGGCAAACTGCTTATTGGCACCGGATCATTTTGAATATGCGCCACCGGAACCGGAAAAAAGCTGTATTCGCTGCTCTGCCTGTTCCGATGCTTGCCCGGTAAAACTGATGCCGCAGCAACTCTATTGGTTTGCCCGCAGTGAAAATCACGAAAAATCGGAAGAATATTCTCTCAAAGACTGTATTGAATGTGGTGTGTGTGCCTATGTTTGCCCAAGCCACATTCCGCTTATTCAATATTTCCGCCAAGAAAAAGCCAAAATTTGGGAAATTAAACATAAAGCAAAATTAGCAGAAGAAGCGAAGATCCGTTTTGAACAACGCCAAGCCCGCCTAGAACGGGAAGAACAAGAACGCAAAGCGCGTTCTCAACGCGCTGCCGCAGCACGCCGTGAGGAATTAGCACAGCAAAAAGGCGTCGATCCGGTCGCCGCTGCCTTAGAACGCTTAAAAGCGAAAAAGGCCGAGTCTGCAGAAAATACGCAAATTGAGCAAAAAACCCTTATTGATGAAAAAGGTCACATTCAGCCTGACAATCGCGACATCATGGCACAACGCAAGGCGCGCCGATTAGCCCGTCAAGCGGAAGCCGTAGCCTCTGCCGAACCCGCAACAGACCAAAGTGCGGTTCAAATTTCAGATGAAAATCCGGCAGACACGGATCCGCGCAAAGCTGCGATTGCTGCCGCGCTCGCACGCGCCAAAGCAAAAAAAGCGGCGCAGCAAGGGGAAACCGTAACCTCTGCCGAACCGGCTACAGACCAAAGTGCGGTTCAAATTTCAGATGAAAATCCGGCAGAAGCGGATCCACGTAAAGCTGCCATTGCGGCTGCGATCGCGCGTGCTAAAGCGAAAAAAGTAGCGCAGCAAGGAGAAAACGTAGCATCTGCCGAACCGGCAACAGTCCAAAGTGCGGTTCAAATTTCAGATGAAAATACAGCGGAAACAGATCCACGCAAAGCTGCCATTGCGGCTGCGATCGCGCGTGCTAAAGCGAAAAAAGCGGCGCAGCAAGGGGAAAACGTAGCCTCTGCCGAACCTGAAACAACCCAAAGTGCGGTTCAAATTTCAGATGAAAATCCGGCAGACACGGATCCGCGCAAAGCTGCCATTGCTGCTGCAATCGCACGTGCTAAAGCGAAAAAAGCCGCTCAGCAAGGGGAAAACGTAGCCTCTGCCGAACCGGCAACAGACCAAAGTGCGGTTCAAATTTCAGATGAAAATCCGGCAGACACGGATCCGCGCAAAGCTGCCATTGCTGCCGCGATCGCACGCGCCAAAGCGAAAAAAGCCGCTCAGCAAGGGGAAACCGTAGCCTCTACCGAACCGGCAACAGCTCAAAGTGCAGTTCAAATTTCAGATGAAAACCCGGCAGACACGGATCCGCGCAAAGCTGCCATTGCCGCCGCGATCGCACGTGCTAAAGCGAAAAAAGCGGCGCAGCAAGCCCAACAAAATGAACAGCATTAAGGAATCACCCATGTTTAAGATGATAAGTTCACCCCATACTCATTCGGGAAAACTCACCATGCGAATTATGCTTTGGGTGATGTTAGCCATGCTGCCGGCGATTGCATTACAAGTGCATTACTTCGGCGTTGGCGTGCTGATTCAAGCCGCCTTGGCAATCAGTTTTGCTTTGGTGCTGGAATTGTTGGTGACTTTTTTACGCAAACAACCGACCTTGAGTTACCTTTCCGATTTGAGTGTAATTTTGACCGCACTGATTCTTGCGGTGGCGATTCCGCCTTATGCGCCTTATTGGATTATTCTTATTGGCACATTTTGTGCGGTGATTTTGGGCAAGCACGTTTATGGCGGATTAGGGCAAAATCCCTTTAACCCGGCTATGGTAGGGTATGTAGTGTTGTTGACCTCATTCCCATTGCAAATGACGACTTGGATGCCGGCGATTCAACTTCTGCCGGAACCGCCAACCTTTGCCGATGCCTTACAATTGATTTTTCATGGTTTAACCACCGATGGTTTTAGCTTACACCAATTAACCGCCTCCATTGACGGCATGACACAAGCCACGCCGCTGGATACCACGAAATTGTTTTACGCCACACAGGCTTCCGATCACAATATCAGTTCGGTTTATGCCGACTTAGTGAAATTACCGATATTTACCCAAAACGGTTGGGATTTTTCGCAAGGTTGGTGGCAAATCAATTTCGCCTTTTTACTGGGTGGAATTTTCTTAATCCTGAAAAAAGCCATTCACTGGCACATTCCCGTGGCAATGTTAAGCAGCTTTACCCTTTTGAGTCTGTTAACCGAACTCTTCTCAACGAGTGGTCACTTAAGCACGGCAAGCCAACTCTTCAGCGGTGCCATGATGTTCGGCGCATTCTTTATCGCCACTGATCCGGTTACGGCTTCGATTACGCCGAAAGGCAAATTGGTATTTGGTGCATTGGTGGGATTATTCGTTTATTTAATTCGGTTTTATGGCAACTACCCTGACGGCGTGGCATTTGCCGTCTTACTCAGCAACATTTGCGTGCCGTTAATTGATCATTACACCCGACCACGGGTCGCCGGTCATCGCGGATAAGGAGGACATCATGCAAGCAATTAAAATTACCTCCAAATACGGCGTGTTATTGGCTTTTGTGGCATTTTGTTGCACAGCAATTTCGAGCGGCGTTTATTTTCTCACGAAAGATAAAATCGATCAGGCAATGCAAGCGCAACAACGGGCGTTATTATTACAAGTGATTCCACAGGACTATTTTACGAATGATTTAACGCAAGATTGCTACATGCCGAAAAACCACGCTTTACAAAACGTAGATATTCAGAAAATCTGTATGGCAAAAAAAGACGGCAAAATCACCGCTTATGCTTTTGAAAGCGTGGCGCATGACGGTTACTCCGGTGATATTCGTATTTTAGTCGGCATGAAGCCGGACGGCGAAGTGCTTGGTGTGCGCATTACGGAACACCATGAAACGCCAGGCTTGGGCGATAAAATCGAAACGCGTATTTCCAATTGGATTTTGAGCTTTGATCATCAAGTCATCAGCCAAGAGAAAGCGGCAGAATGGGCAGTCAAAAAAGACGGCGGTAAATTCGATCAATTCGCCGGAGCGACAATCACGCCACGCGCTGTGGTCAACCAAGTAAAACGGGCTGCACTTGCCATGTTGGATAACTTGCCGAAAGAGAAAGAATAATGAATAAACGAGATGAAATAACTGAAACGCCGGCAGAAAGCCAATCTGTCGAAAATAAAAGTGCGGTGACAATTTCAAATGAAAAAAGCATTTGGAAAACCATTTTCGTTCAAGGTATTTGGACGAATAACTCCACGGTGGTGCAATTGCTGGGATTGTGTCCGCTACTTGCTGTGTCCAATACGGCAACGAATGCCCTGGGTTTAGGGTTAGCCACCATGCTGGTACTCACCTGTACCAATACGGTCATATCGATTTTTCGTCAACATATTCCCAACGAAATTCGGATTCCGATTTACGTCATGATCATTGCCACGACGGTTACTGTGGTGCAGTTACTGATGAATGCTTATACTTACCCGCTTTACCAATCACTCGGTATTTTTATTCCGCTGATTGTGACCAACTGTATTGTGATCGGGCGGGCGGAAGCCTTTGCCTCAAAGAACAGTATCGCCCATTCTGCCTTTGATGGTTTTTCCATGGGATTAGGGATGTTATGCGGCTTGGTCGCATTAGGTGCCCTACGTGAAGCTATTGGCAATGGTACGTTATTTGACGGCATCGAAAACTTATTGGGCAACTGGGCAGCATTTATGCGAATTGAATTTTTCCATAGCGACAGTAATCTGCTACTGGCAATTTTGCCCCCCGGTGCATTTATCGGTTTAGCGTTGCTATTAGCGTTAAAAAACATCATAGATACAAAAAAGTAGTTTAAAAATAAATAATGCTCAGATAATTCGTCCCCATCTAATTTGCCTGAGCGACTGAGAATTTTTAGGAAAATTTAGCTTGTTTGAGCAACCTAGTTGCGAGTTCTAAATTTTCCGTAAAGAAAATTCTCACCAAGCTCAGACAAGCAAATTAGCTTGGGGTGTGTTTTTTGCTACTTTTTTGCACAAGCAAAAAAGTAGAAGGAAAAGTATGAATAAAGAAAAAAGAATTGAAATTCTAAAACGTCTGCGTGCTGCCAATCCGCACCCAACCACGGAACTGAATTTTAGCTCGCCCTTTGAATTATTAATTGCCGTGATTTTGTCAGCACAAGCCACTGACAAAGGGGTAAATAAAGCGACAGATAAACTCTTTCCTGTCGCCAATACACCGCAAGCGATTTTGGCTTTGGGCGTGGATGGTTTGAAGGAATACATCAAAACGATTGGCCTATTTAATAGCAAAGCAGAAAATATCATCAAAACCTGCCGTGATTTAATTGAAAAACACCACGGTGAAGTACCTGAAGATCGCGAAGCGTTAGAAGCCCTTGCCGGCGTAGGAAGAAAAACGGCTAATGTGGTATTAAATACCGCATTTGGACATCCGACTATCGCCGTGGATACCCATATTTTTCGCGTCTGTAACCGTACCGGCTTTGCGCCCGGCAAAGATGTGGTGAAAGTCGAAGAAAAATTGATAAAAGTGGTTCCTGCCGAATTTAAGGTAGATGTACACCACTGGTTAATTTTGCATGGACGATATACTTGCGTAGCGCGCAAACCTCGCTGCGGTGCGTGCATCATTGAAGATCTGTGCGAATATAAAAATAAAACAGAATATTAAAAATACAGGAAAACTTATGACAACACCAAAATCAGAGCGACAAACCTGGTCCAGTCGTTTAACTTATGTGCTTACCGTTGCCGGCGCAACTGTCGGTTTTGGCGCAACATGGCGCTTTCCCTATTTAGTGGGAGAAAACGGTGGCGGTGCCTATGTCTTGCTATTTTGCATTGCGATGATTGTCATTGGTATTCCAATGATTTTAGTAGAAAACGTGATTGGCCGTCGTTTACGGGTCAACTCTATTGATGCCTTTGGCGATAAAATTTTAGATAAAGGCAAAGGAATTTCTAAATATTGGAAACTGCTTGGTTATATGGGGCTTCTCGGTGCGTTCGGGATCATGGCGTATTACATGGTACTTGGCGGCTGGGTGATTACCTATATCATTAATCTCATCAGCGGTACGCTTGATATTTCTGCGCCCATCACCAAAGATGTCGCAAAAGATTTCTACGATTTACACATCAGTAACAGCCCGGTTGAAATCATTATTTACACCGCACTTTTTGTACTCGTCAATTACATTATTTTGGCAAAAGGCATTATCGGCGGCATTGAACGCTCCGTGAAATACTTAATGCCATTACTGTTTATTTTCTTGATTGGCATGGTTATTCGTAATATTACCTTGCCGGGGGCAATGGAAGGCATCACCTTTTATCTCAAACCGGATTTTTCTAAAATTACCCCCAAATTATTTGTGTTCGTGTTGGGACAAGTTTTCTTCGCTTTAAGCTTAGGTTTTGGCGTATTAATCACCCTTTCCAGCTACTTAAATAAAGAAGAAAATTTAATCCAGACGGCGGTAATCACCGGTTTCACTAACACCATTATTGCCGTGTTAGCCGGCTTTATGATTTTCCCGTCCTTGTTTACCTTTGGCATTGAACCGAATGCCGGCCCAACATTGGTATTCCAAAGTTTGCCGATTGTGTTCTCCCATTTATGGGCAGGTAAATTCTTTGCAATTATCTTCTTTGGCTTATTGCTTATCGCTGCTTTAACGACATCTATCACCATTTACGAAGTGATCATCACGGCCTTACAAGAAAAACTCAGAATGCGCCGTAGCAAAGCCATTATTCTAACGCTCAGCGGAATTTTTCTCTTGGGCAACGTGCCGTCTATTTTAGGGGATAATCTTTGGAAAGACGTCACCTTCTTCGGCAAAAGCATTTTCGATGCCTTTGATTTCGTCAGTGGCAATATTCTGTTTATGCTTACCGCGCTTGGTTGCGCACTTTTCGTGGGTTTCGTGTTAAAAGACGAAGCGAAAAAAGAACTGTCTCCAACGCCGGATTCTACTTTTACCAAACTTTGGTTTAACTATGTGAAATTTGTCGTACCGTTTATTATTTTGGTCATTTTTATCAGCAATTTACTTTAAGTGAGATCAAAGTCCGCTCAACACCGAGCAGGCTTTGTTTTATGCGCATAAATGCAATAGATCCCCATGATGATCACGGTTTATTAAGTAAAAAAAAGTGCCTCATAAGAGGCACTACTCGGAAAGCAAAATATGTTTGGCTATTTTTATAGCACTTGTTTTTATAGGGTTAAGCATACTCAACGCCACCTAACAACGCAAACGCTTATTTACAAATTTGTGAACTAACTCACGCTTTTAAATGATTTATTTTCACCAAACAGCGTCGCGTGATATTTAGCTTTCTCACGATAAGCCTCCCCCATCCAAACGGAGAAACCCCATGCAGATTTTTAACAACGGTAAATACAAAAGCCTCCTTGCGGCAGAATCCGGTGAGCTTGCGGAAATTGCTCAAACCGTGCAAAAAGACAAGGATTTTCGACCGCACTTTCATATTGAGCCTCCAACCGGACTGATGAACGATCCTAACGGTCTCATCTTTGATGGTGAGAAATATCACCTTTTTTATCAATGGTTTCCTTTTGATGCCATACACGGTATGAAACATTGGAAGCATTTAATCACCAAGGATTTCCAACATTATCAATCCGCTGACGATCTCATTCCTTGTGAGCTTTTTGAATCTCACGGCTGTTATTCCGGTGGCGCGTTAAAAGTCGGTGATAAATTAGCTATGTTCTACACGGGCAACACCCGTCGTCCAAGTGATAATCAACGTGTCCCTTACCAAAATTTAGCCATTTTCGATCTTGATGGAAAATTGCTCAGTAAACGTCCGTTAATTGAAAATGCGCCTGAAGGTTATACGGAACACGTTCGCGACCCGAAACCTTATTTCACCGAAAACGGTAAAATCCGTTTTATCTGCGGTGCACAACGGGAAAATCTCACCGGCACGGCGATTATTTTTGAAATGGACAACCTTGAAGATACACCGCGTTTGCTGGGAGAGCTTTCCTTACCCGCGTTTGATAATACCAATGTGTTTATGTGGGAATGCCCTGATTTGTTGAAACTGGGCGATAAAGATGTGTTTATTTGGTCGCCTCAGGGCAAAGATCGTGAAGCGCATCAATTCCAAAATAATTACCATGCAACTTATGCCGTGGGGAAATTAACGGAGTTAACCTTTGAAGCAGACTATATCGATGAATTAGATCAAGGCTTTGACTTCTATGCCCCACAAACTTTCGCCGGTTTAGACAATAAGACCCAAGCCGTACTTTTCGGTTGGGTCGGTTTGCCAGATTTAACCTATCCAACGGACAAATTCAAATGGCATTCCGCCTTAACCCTGCCGAGAGAATTACGCTTAGAAGGCACCAAAATCTATCAACGCCCGATCGCAAAAACCTATGAAAATCTGACCGCACTTTCGACGCTTCATCTTGATAGAAACGCTGAAATTGCCGATTTAGATCAGGCTTATGTAAAATTTGAAGCCCATAATCAAGCCTTTGATTTGACGTTTTTCCAAAATAAACAAGGACAATCATTGCGCCTTTCTTATAAAAACGGATTGGTTTGCTTAGATCGCAGCCAAAACGAGCAAACCGAACTCATGGAAAAATTCGGTAGCAAACGTTTCTGTGAAATTGAGAATCTACAAACGGTGGAAATTTTCTTTGATCGTTCGATTGTGGAAATTTTCTTTAATCATGGTGAAAAAGCCATGACATCAAGATTTTTCATTGAAAACAGAAAAAATACTATGACCGGTAGTCGCCCATTGGATTTAATGGTGGGCTATTTGCCAGTCATTCATTTTATTTAAAGGAAATCGGCGCCTTAAGCAAATGCCGCTTGGTGTTCAATGAGTTGCGCTTTGGTTAAGGCGAATACGCCCACGCCGCCATTGGCAAGTTCAAGCCAGTTAAACGGCACTTGTGGGAATTGTTCAATTAAATGCACCATGCTGTTGCCCACTTCGCAGACTAATACGCCATCGTCCGCTAAGTAATTCGGTGCTAGGCGTAGGATTTCTTTGGTGATAGTTAACCCATCATTGCCGGAGCCGAGAGCCATTTCCGGTTCGTAGTGAAATTCCTCCGGCATATCGGAGAGATCTTCTAGATCTACATAAGGTGGGTTAGTGACAATAAGATCATACTGTTCTTCCAATAAACGGGAGAATAAATCCGACTGAATCGGGAAGACGCGGTACGTTAAGTTGTAGCGTTCAATGTTGATTTCAGCAACATTTAACGCATCAAAAGAGAGATCAACGGCATCCACATCTGCGTCAGGGAAGCGCTCCGCACAGGCGATCGCAATACAGCCGCTGCCAGTACACATATCTAAAATACGTTGTGGTTCACGTGTTAATACGCCGGCGAATCCTTGTTCAATCAAGGCACTGATGGGAGAGCGTGGCACAATCACGCGTTCATCCACATAAAACTCTAAGCCGCAGAACCAAGCACGGTGAATTAAGTAAGCGACAGGAATGCGCTTTTCAATGCGGATGATGACCAAACGGATGATTTCGAGCTTTTCTGCCGTCGTGAGTCGGGTGTCATACAATTCGCTTGGGAAATCTGGCGGTAGGTGCAAGGTAGCTAAGACCAATTGTTGTGCTTCATCCCAAGCATTGTCGTAGCCGTGTCCGTAGTAAATGTCGGCACGATTGAAGGTGCTATAGCACCAACGCAGGAAATCTTTGATCGTGTGCAGTTCTTCTTGCACGTTGGCGGAATAAATATCGTCAATAAGTTCCTGATTAAAGGTAATTTGGTTCATGATTTGCTCGTATCAATGTTAAAATTGCGCGTAGTTATACCATATTTGAGATAGGAAACGAAATGTTAGATGAGGAAGCAATTTCCCTGTTTCGGGCTGAAATGAAAGGCGTGAAACCGTTAAAACAGGATACTTTTGTGGCTGCACGCCCCCATAAAAAGAAAGCACTGGCAACGATAAAAGAACAGCGTGAACAACAGGATACGTTATTTTATTTTTCTGATGAATATGAGCCGTTGTTAAATGAGGAAAGTGCGGTCAAATATTTGCGTGAAAATGAAGATTCCCATTTGTTGAAACAATTACGGCGTGGTGATTTTTCACCGGAGATTTTTTTGGATTTGCATGGCTTAACGCGTGAACAGGCGAAATTAGAGCTGGCGGCATTAATTCAAACCTGCGAGAAAGAGCATCTTTATTGCGCCTGTATCATGACAGGTTACGGCACTTATACGTTAAAACGCCAGATTCCCCGTTGGCTAGTGCAACACCCGAAAGTGCGAGCATTGCACCAAGCCCCAAAGGAATGGGGCGGTGAGGCAGCCATTTTGATCCTGATTGATGTTTAACAACATTTATGAACGGCATGGTAAAGCGGCGGTAAAATTTGGTTGATCATGCTAAGTTGCTGCATTGGAATGTGTCCTTGCAGCTGTGCCGCTTTATGATTTTTTTCTAAATGGCTTTGTGCCTGTTTCAAACTCACTTCAATGTTATTTTGTAATTTCTCGAAAACCATCGGTGTAAGCTGTTCAATATGCTCTAAAATGTAAATAATTTTCTTCGCTGCCGGATAAAATTCCGCCAAGAAAAAAGTGCTTTGTTGCATTTGTTTCATTTTACTGCGGTAAGCTCCTAGCGTAGAAATGTAACTCAGCAGAGAATAGTTAATTTTTAAAAGCTCAAATCCTGCCTGCAAATACGCCTGATATTTTTTCGGCTCATGGTTCATGTTGGAAATGGTGGCGCTTAATGCCGAAGCATATTCATGGGCATAGCGGCGGGCAATGCGGTATTTCAAGTTATCGCCTTTGCCAAACTGTAATTGACTGATGATATACAACAAATATTTCGCATCACTTTTAATTGCCTGACGGCTAACTTTATCCAACTGTAAATACTTCCAATCCGGCCATAAGTAAGATACGGCAAACCAAGAAATGGTCGCCCCGATCAGGGTGTCAATGACGCGAGAATAAAGCGCTTGTTCCACATTAAAGCCCATCACATCAAAGCTGAAAATCACCTGTAAGGTAATAAAGAAAGTGGAAAAGCTGTAATTATTGGTACGGAAAAAGAAAAATAGCGTGCTAGTCAGCACGATTAAACCTAATTGTAACTCCAGTGTTGGATTCGCATAAGGCAGAAGCGATGCCAGAATGACGCCAAGAATAGTACCGACAATTCGCTGTTTTAGTCGCAGTTTAGTCGCCGTGTAGTTAGGCTGGCAGACAAAAACAGCGGTTAATAACACCCAATACGCCCGATCTAAGGGCAAAAATTCGCCGATAGTACAGCAAATAAACACCACAATCGACAAACGTACCGCATGACGAAACAGTTGCGAATTGAAATTAAAGTGGCTACGCAGGGCAAGCAGGATATTTTTAAAGCCGGTAATTTGCTCCGTATAAATTTGAGCCGTATCGGTTTGTTCCAACTCGTTCACTTCTTGATCAATATGACGTAATTGATAGTCAACGCTTTTTAAATTATCCAGTAATGTTTGGAGATTGATAAGATTTTCGGTTTCTTCAATATGGCTATTACTATAAAGCTCGAACGATTGATTTAATCCGTTAATGGCTTTTTCTAAACGCAAGTCATAACGGTAGGTTTTATTTTGTTGCAAACTTAGCGCAATATCACGGCAAGCTTGGGCTTGGAGTTCCAGTAAGCGTTGAATACGAAAAATTAAATCGGTATTTTTCAGGTGTTCCGCAAGGGTTTGGTAGTCAAAATGATTAGAGCTGATGCGCTCATGAATATCTTGCGCAGAAAAATAGTAGCGAATCATTTTGGTCGTACGGCTGTGGCGGTGTTGTCCTCGAATACGATAAAACAGCGCCGTTCTCGTCTCATTAAATGCACTTATCAGTTCACTATTTTTCATTGCCATGGCGATATGCTTATTTTCAATTTGCTCAATATCGTCAGGATCAAAAAAAGTGGCTTTCGCATCAAGGTAATTGGCTAGCGCAATAAACGATTTTGCAACGCTTTCCTGTACGGGACGGTTAGGAAAAAATAAATGCACACAAAGAGTGGTTACGCTATAAAGCAATGTTCCGCACAAAATCATCAATGGATTCATATACCACACGGTTTCCGGCAAATACGTCAGTGTGGTGTATAGCGCCACAACCAACGTACCGAACGCGATGGTGCTATAACGTTGCCCGATTGCCCCAATCATGGTGAAAACAAAGGTCATCGCCGTCATCAACACCATAAATTGGAAATTATGGTTGATGCTTAGTTGCACACTGATGGTAGAAACTGAAAATGCGAGCAGCGTATAAAGTACATTTTTGATTCGACCGGTTAATCGGTTATCTAAATCTACCAAACCGCCGGCAATGATGCCTAATACCAAGGGCATACTTTGTTCGGAAATATCAAAATACCAAATGGCAATCACCGCCAAATTGACGGCGATAAAAATCGGAATGGAGGCGATAACTTTTGCATTAAACCAGTGATTCATGCGAAATCCTTAAGACTACTTATAAAAACGATCATATTGCGTTGCGTGTTGTTGACGAATCAAATCCACCATCGCTTTAGGAACAACCCGTTGCCCCACTGGAAATAACGCAATTCTGGCGATATGAAAATTTGCCAAGCCGGTTGGGATACCGATGATAGTTAGACATTGAGAAATGCCACAAAAAACATGGGCAAGAAACAGCCACCAACCGAAAAGAATGAACCAGACAACATTGAGCAACGATCCGAGGGAATTTCCCACCGCACTTTTGGGTTCCAAATACTTCACATGAATTAAATCGTTGCCGAAGGGAACCAATGACATTTTACAAATTTCCCAACAGCTACGCGTATAAGGCAATGTAACGATCAAGACGGCGCTCATGAGGGTGGCAAATAACCACCCTAACGTGGTTGCAAACCCGCCAAGGACAAAATTGAGAATATTGAGAATCAGGCTCCAATTCATAGCAATGTCTATTTTAAGCGTTCGTTTAAATAACCTTGATAGTCCGGAATACGAATATCGCAGGTATCATTAAAAAATGGCGAAGAAATCAGAAAATCGGCACTTGCCATATTCATAGCAACCGGAATATTCCAAACGGTGGCAATGCGCATTAACGCTTTAACATCCGGATCATGCGGCACAGCATTCATCGGATCCCAAAAGAAAATCATTAAATCAATTTTATTTTCAGCGATTAAGCCGCCGAGTTGTTGATCGCCACCCATTGGGCCACTGAGTAAGCTATTCACAATTAAACCGGTTTCACGATGAATGAGACTCCCTGTGGTGCCTGTACCATACAGGGTATGATGCGCTAATAAAGTGCGGTGCATTTTACACCAGTTTATCAAATCCGCTTTACAGTGGTCATGCGCCACTAGGGCAATGTGTTTATTCGCCGACAATGTGCGATAAGTCGTTTGCATAAGTGCTCCTAAAATAAAAAGTGAGCGAACAAGCTCACTTTTCGGACATCAATGAATGAGAAGAAATCACCGATTATTTTTGTTTTTTCGCCCAATCAATAAAACGTGCTTGGGTTTCTTTATCGGCTTGTTGATACCAATATTGCAACATTTGTTCTGCCACATTTTCACCTTGTAATGTCACCTTGCCTTTGTTGACTTTACCGGCTGCAGCAGTGCCACCAACAGCCACTGCGGCTGGTGCTGTACCGGCAAATGCCGCCACCGCAGCAGGCGCGCCAGAGGCGTTATATTCACTTAAGTCTTTGATTAAGCTCACTGAAGGGAAGAAACCTTCTTGTTTTAAATATTCTTGCTGGTTCGCAATGTCTCTTCCGGATGGCGTTTTTACACTGATGATCGGTGCCTGTTTAAATGCATTTACATCACGTTCATTTTGTAAACGAGGTGCAGAAATAAGGATATCATCAGGAGTTCCCTGAAATGCCACAACGATCGGATCAGACTCAAACAAAACACGGTCAGAGCCGCTTTGAATAATTTCGGATACTCGCACGACCACTTGGTGTTTTTGTGTATCATTCACGTTAAATGCATGATTCTCTTTTAACATGGATTTAGCCGGTTTTTGACCATCAATGGCTAAAAAATCAATATTCGATGAACCGGTAACTACGCCGGCAAAGCTCGCCGTACTGGCTAAAAATGTTGCAGCTAATGCAGCGAAACGAAATTTCATATTTACTCCTGTTTTGAAGGGCATTCATTAAAATTAGATGACACTCTATAAAATAAAGCGTAGTTTGTATGCTATGCCAAATTAGCGAAAAATGAAAATAAAAAATACGCATTAGGCGTGAGTTTTTGTATTTTTTCGCACATTTTAAGGAGAAGGCTGATGATCAAAAAACGCTTTCGTATTTACGGTCATGTACAAGGCGTTGGATTCCGTTATTTTACTTGGCAATATGCGCTGAAAATCGGCGTAACGGGATTTGTGCGTAATCTTGCCGACGGTTCTGTGGAAGTTATCGCCGCCGGTTCAGAAAGTCAAATTGACGCATTAGATGCTTGGTTACAACATGGTCCTCGTACGGCTAGTGTAAATCAAGTGCTTGTCGAAGATTATCTTGGTGACAACACATGGACAACCTTTCAAGTTCAACACGACACGATTTGATTAATACAATAGCGTAAAACGGCAACCTCTCACGGAGATGACAAGAACATGGCGCTTTTGTTTTTTTGCGGTTCTCGATAAGAAAACGCGTTGATGCGGTTTTACCGCACTCGCAAAGGATATGAAATCGCCTTATCTCATTCCCCAACACCACGCCTAAAATCATGCACGACATAATGAAACCATTGCAAGGCGGTTCTATCTACGTATAATCACGCCTTTATTTTTAGCGAGGAAAAAGATGAGAAACACAAATTCAAACCTTTTTTTAGTCATTCTGCTTGGCGTACTTTCCGCCTTTGGACCTTTTGTCGTGGATCTTTATTTGCCGTCTTTGCCACAATTAGCGCAATTTTTTGCGACGACGCCTTCGATGACGCAACTGACGCTCACCACAGCAATGATTGGGTTAGCCGTAGGACAACTCCTGCTTGGGCCGATGAGTGACAAATTTGGTCGTAAAAAGCCGCTGATTCTATCGTTAGTAATTTATATTATCAGCACGGTATGCATCATCTTTTCGCCAAATGTTGAAACCATGATTGTATTGCGTGTCGTGCAAGGGCTTTCCTCTGCCGGAAGTGTGGTGATTTCTCGTGCGGTGGCGACAGATTTATATCGTGGTCGTGAAATGACACGCTTCTTTGGTCTATTAATGACAATCAATGGCATAGCGCCCATTATTTCCCCTATTTTAGGCAGTTTATTACTCGAGTATGTCAGCTGGAAAGGCGTGTTTGTTTTCTTAGCGCTAATTGGTCTGGTGGTGCTGGTATTTTGCTTCCGTTTAAAAGAAAGTTTAATGCCGGAAAATCGTTTATCAGGTTCTATCCTTTCAACTTTTTCCACCTTTGGCATCATTGTCAAAAATCGCTTATTTATGAGCTACGTGGGCATTGAAAGCTTTTTACTTGGTGCCATGTTTGCTTATATCGCTGCGTCACCTTTTATTCTGCAAAGTTTTTATGGATTAAGCGCTTTTGCTTTCAGTTTATGTTTTGGTGCCAACGGGGCAGCACTGGTGATTGGTTCAAATATCGGTGGAAAATTGCCAAATCGCACCGCACTTTCTCTTGGCGTACTTGGCTTTTTTGTTGCCGCGCTTTACACCATTATTCTATTACTGATTCAACCTTACTGGTTCTTCGTCGAAATCGGTTTCTTCTCAATGTTGCTCATGATGGGATTAACGTTCCCGGCAATTTCTTCGTTAGCCATGGAAAGTGAACGTCAGTATGCCGGCAGTGCGTCCGCATTACTTGGTTTTTCCCCATTTTTCTTAGGCGGTGTGGTATCGCCGCTAGTCGGAATGGGGAATATTTTTTATTCAACGGCAGTGGTGATTTTCATTTGTGGTTTGCTCGCCGTGGGAATTTATCTGATGATTAAAAATCAAATTGTGGATACGCAATAATTGGCTTGCCATGCGTGATGCATCAATCCCACGTCTAAAAAACGTTTTTTATGACCGCACTTTAATGGTTTATTGAATGTCAGACATGGCACTGAAACGCAGTTTGATTTTGCTATAAATAAGTGCGGTTAAAAATACCGCTGCTTGTAACAAAATAATGCAAGGTCCTGTAGCACCGTCAATATGATAGCTGATAATTGTGCCAAAGAGACTGGTACTGATCGAGGTTACCAAGGCAATGGCAATCATATGATCAAAGCGCTTGCTTAAAATAAATGCCGTAATGCCCGGGGAAATAAGCATCGCAACAACTAAGATCACGCCCACCACTTGCATGGCGCTGACAATCGTTAAGGCAAGGAGAATCAGCAAGCTGTAATGCAAAAGTCGAGGCGATAATCCCACAATTTTGGCTTGCGTAGCATCAAAACAATAAAGTAGAAAATCTTTCCGGCGCAAAAAAATGACGAAAAAAACGACCGCACTTATGACAAGCGTTTGTAGCATTTCCGCATTGCTCACACCAAGCAAGTTCCCAAATAAAATATGGGTTAAATGTTGATCCGTTTCAATTTTGCTAAACAGGACAATCCCAAGCGCAAACATTCCTGAAAAGACAATCCCCATGGCGGTATCTTCTTTGATGCGGCTATTTTCTTTTAAATATCCCACACAGACAGAACAGAGCAATCCTGCGACAAAGGCACCGATGGTTAAAGGCAAACTCAACCAGAAAGCCACCACAATGCCCGGCAGAACAGCATGAGATATTGCATCTCCCATCAACGACCAGCCTTTCAACACTAAATAGCAAGATAGCATGGCGCAAATAATGGAGACTAATAACGCCGTGATTAATGCGTTTTGCATAAATGGATAGGCGAAAGGCTCGGTGAACCATTGATAAATAGCATTCATTGTTGCACCTCTTCTTTCGTGATTGGTTTACGCTGGCGGATTAAGCCGTATTTTGGCGAAAAAATAAAAGCCAGCAGGAAAAGTGCGGTCTGAATACAAACAATAACGCCGCCTGTTGCGCCATCCAAGAAATAGCTGATATAAACGCCAATCGCGCTGGAAAGAATGCCTAGGATAACGGCAATCATGGCAAGGGTTTTAAAGCGATCAGTAAGCAAATAAGCGGTGGCACCCGGTGTGATCACCATGGCGATAACTAAAATCGCACCGACGGTTTGTAATGCGGCGACGACACAAGCGCTGAGTAACGTAAAAAACAGCACTTTGTAATAAATTGGGCTGAGCCCTACCGAGGTCGCATGGACTTCATCAAAGAAAATTAATAACAGATCTTTCCAAAAAATAAGCAATAAAATCAGACTAATGCCGATGATGATTGCCACTTGAAGAATATCTTCGTCTGCAATACCTAGGATGTTACCTAACACAATATCTTGCACATTGACGGAGGTAGGATTAAGGGAAATGATCAACAAGCCGAGCGCAAAAAAGGTGGTAAAAATGAAACCGATAACTGCATCTTCCCGCAGTTTGGTAATGGATTTGACCCATAAAATAGACACGGCAGCTAAGATACCGGAAAAGAAAGCGCCTAATGCATAAGGCAGAGAAAGCGCATAAGCGATGGCGACACCAGGAACAACCGAATGGGAAAGGGCATCACCAATGAGTGACCAACCTTTCAGCATTAAATAAGCAGACAAAAAAGCACAGACACCACCAACGGCAGAACTGAGCAAAATGGCTTTCACCATATAATCATAGGAAAAAGGCTCCAGTAATAGATCTAACATTAGGGTTTTTCCTCTGATTTACAGTGTTTTACAATCGGTGCCGGTGGATCGACTTTGGTTTTACCATAGAACACCGCAGCCCGTTCATCATCAGTAAGTACGGTCACTGCACGTGGATCTTCATCATCGTGCAAATCTGAACCCAGTAACTTAATGTGGCGCAATACGCCACCAAAGACCAATTCTAAGTTATGTTGATTGAACGTGGTTTCTGTTGAACCGGCGGCGATGACCGTACGATTAATCATCACCACCTGATCGCAAAAATCCGGTACGGAACCAAGGTTATGCGTAGAGACCAAAATAAGATGCCCTTCGTTGCGTAATTGCCCCAGTAAATCAACGATGGCATTTTCGGTTTGCACGTCCACGCCGGTGAAAGGTTCGTCTAATAAAATAATCTTACTTTGTTGAGCAAGCGCGCGAGCGAGAAATACGCGCTTTTTCTGCCCACCGGAAAGCTCGCCAATTTGACGATGGGCAAGGTGCTCAATGTTCACCCGTTGCATGGCTTCTTGTACTTTTTGCTTATCGGTTTCACTTGGGCGGCGCAAGAAATTCATGTAGCCGTAGCGTCCCATGAGCACCACATCATAAACAGACACTGGGAATTGCCAGTCCACTTCTTCCGATTGAGGCACATAAGACACCAGGTTTTGCTTTAATGCCTGTTTAATTGGTAGATGACACAACGTAATATTGCCTCGTTGTGGATGAATCAATCCCATTAGGCTTTTAAACAAGGTTGATTTGCCGCTTCCATTTACACCCACAAGGGCGCAGGTGGTGCCACCTTCTAAACGAAAGGTGACATCGTGGATAGCGGTGTGGCCGTTGTTATAGCGAACCGTGACATCTTCAACACAGATCGAGGCAATATTCGATGACATTATTTTTCAAATCCTTTTGCGATAGTGGAAACGGTCGTGTTCAATAAATCAATATAGGTTGGTACCGGACCTTTTTTATTGGAAAGGGAATCCACATAAAGTACGCCACCGTATTTTGCGCCGGTTTCTTTCGCGACTTGTTTTGCCGGTTTAGGTGAAATAGTGCTTTCACTGAAAACAACCGGAATGTTGTTGGCTTTAACGGTTTCAATCACTTTGCGAACCTGTTGTGGCGTACCTTGTTGTTCTGCGTTAATCGGCCATAAATAGGCTTCTTTAAAACCATAGTCACGAGTGAGATAGCTGAAAGCGCCTTCACTGGTGACCAACCAACGTTGAGCTTCCGGCACTTGTGCTAATTTTTCGCGAAGCGGTTTATCCAACTCTTTGATTTTTTGTGCATAAAGTGCGGCGTTTTTTTCGTATGTTTCTTTATTTTGTGGATCGTATTTTACCAACGCATTTTTAATGTTCTCAATATAAATCAATGCATTGGAAGGGGACATCCAGGCGTGCGGATTTGGGTTGCCGGTATAAGGACCTTCATTAATAGACATTGGCTCGATACCCTCAGTCACAACAGCCGCTGGTTTGTCTTTCACGTTTTGGAAGAATTTTTCAAACCAACGTTCAAGATTTAGACCGTTCCATAAGACTAAATCGGCAGATTGGGCTTTCACAATATCTTTTGGGGTCGGCTCATAATCATGAATTTCAGCACCAGGTTTGGTGATTGATTCCACGGTAGCCGCATCACCGGCGATATTTTGCGCCATGTCTTGAATGATGGTGAAGGTGGTCACTACTTTAAATTTTGCATAAGCTAAGCTGCTGCCTAAACTCAATGCAAGCACACTGATTAATGTCGCGAATAAACGCATGTTTTTCTCCTTAGAAAAGTTTTAGTTATAAAATAACAACATAAGTTGCGGGGATGATTATATTCTTTTATTTTTTAAATGCAAATGATTCGTAAATGACTTATAAACATTTTGCCGGTTTTGGCAACCCAGCTAATTTGGTTGCTTGTTTTGCCGGACCGTCAGGAAACAAACGTTGTAAATAACGGCTATTGCCTTTGTCTTCCCCCAGTTTTTGTGCTGTGGCTTTTACCAACATACGAATAGCCGGTGAGGTTTTGTATTCCTGATAAAACGCCCGCACAAAATGAATGATTTCCCAGTGGGCGTCAGTTAATTCCAAATTCTCTAATTTCGCAATGGCTTGCGCGACTTCGATATTCCAATCATCAATATTGAGCAAATAACCCGAAGCATCGGTTTCAATGTGTTTATTATTGACTTCAAGCATGATAATAACCTTAGTATTTATAGGGGAAGATTATATAAAAACGCCCCAAAAAAGGGGCGTTGAATTTATCTATCAAATTAATAATTAATCTCTAGAAGAGAAGAAGGAAAGTAAGTTTAACAAACTGATAAACAGATTGTAGATAGACACAAATAAACTGACGGTTGCTCGAATATAGTTGGTTTCACCGCCATGAATAATGTTACTGGTTTCATACAAAATTCCCAGGGTGGAGAAAATCACGAATAACGCGCTAATTCCCACGTAAAGTGCCGGGAATTGGAAGAAGAAACTCGCTACCATGCCAAGTAATAACACCACGAATAAGGCTAGAATCGTACCGGATAAGAAAGACATGTCTTTCTTCGTGGTTAAGACATAAGCGGAGCAAGCAAAGAATGTCGCTGCGGTACCGGCTAAGGCTAACACGATGGCATCCCCCAAACCTGCGCTCACATAGGCATTTAAAATTGGCCCTACGGTGTAACCTAAGAAACCGGTGAAGGCAAAGGCAGATAAAATTCCTAATGCGCTATTCGCTAAGGCATTAGTTAAGAAAAGCAGCCCATAGAAACCTACAAGCATGATGATAAGCCCCGGTCTTGGTAAATTCATCGCCATGGACACATAAGCTACCACAGCGGAAAAGGCTAATGTTAACGCTAACAAGAAATAGGTGTTACGCAACACTTTGTGCGTGCTAAGCAACGATTCTTCTCTGCTGCCAACAATAATACGAGATTGCATAAAAGCTCCTTTTTTGTAAAGAAAATAATCGATTGAGATCGCTGTGTAAGGTAAGGGCTGAGACGCTAAATGTCAATTGATCCGTGAATATTTAACATTGAAAAAAATTGGACTCAATAACCACCGCACTTTCATTTAGATGATCGTCATTTATTCATCATGAAAAATAAAAATTTTCTATTATTCACAATAATTAACAAATAATTCTTCAAACAAACCTAGATTTTATTAAATTATTTAATAATAAAGGCATTATTTTAGATAAATTTTATCACTTGCTTTCATTTTTTTTTTTTGATTTATAATTTTGCCGTTATTTTTATATAACATTTAATTCAATATTTAGTAAAAAATAAAGGAGCATGACAATATGTCAAAAATCACATTTTCTACTCTCATACTCAGTACTTTGATGATAAGCGCTTGTGGAGGCAGTGGTGGAAGCAGTCATTCCGATCCTCAACCAATTCCTTCTACGCCAAACAATTCGTCTACAACAACCACGACGCCGTCAACACAGCAGGAACCGACACCGGCAGCAACCCCTTCCAATTCCCATCCTCAGGTGGCTGAAAAAACAGCAACATCACAGCCTCACCAAATTACGCCACCAACACAGCAAGAACCGACGCCGGCAGCAACCCCTTCCAATTCCCATCCTCAGACATCGGAAAAAACAGCAGAATCACAGGCGCAACAAGAACGCCCACAAGCACAACGTCCTCCTGTCACGCCATCTGTTCCATCTACGCACTTAACGCGTTCTGATCTTACTATTTCCCAAGATGAATTTAAGAAGGGTATGCTGGAAAACATACCGGTTCGCTCAGGTAACACCAAAGTCGGTACCCTTTCCGGCTATAACCGCACTTATTCCTTTAACGGCGCATTCAAAAAGGAAGAAGGCAAGGATGTACAAACACTGCTTGTTGACAACATGGCAATCCAGATTATTGGGAAAGTATCTCAATCTTTTGCCGGACTCTCCTCCACTATCGCCTCACGTTGGCTTAGCGCTGCTTGGAATGCAACAAAAGATCCTACGCGAGACATTTTCTACATGGGAAGCGAAACACCTGTTGAAAATATTCCACAACACGGTGTTGTTACCTACCAAGGCAATGCAAGCCGTTATGACAATGTCAAAAATCAGGTTAAAAACATCGGTGATGCTAAATTAGTCACAAACTTCGATGATAAAACAATCTACGGCGAGTTGGATATGGCTTACCCTCGAAGAAATATTGCACTTCACCAAGCGCCAATTGTCGGAAATAGCTTCCAAGGCAAAGCGATTGCGGAAGGAAACTTGCCTTTTTTCATAAGCCGTGACGGTCAATACGAAGGTAAATTCTTCGGTCCTCATGCAGAAGAAGTCGCCGGTAAAGCAACATTTAGCGGAGAAACGCTTATCGGCCAAGTAGAAAGTTTAAATACCAGTTTCAGTGCAGAACAAACTAAATAAAAGGACACCATAATGAAAAAAATGATTGTCAACACAGCATTACTCATTGCCCTTAGTACGTTACTTAGCGGTTGCGAAATGCAGATGCAACACCGAGTTGAAGAATGGTATAAAGAAGGGGTCAGTAAAAAAGACACCGACACAAAACTCGCTAAATGCACCTACGATGTAGGCATGAATAAAGTAGCGCCTCTCCAAGAGCAAACCTTGATTACTGCCTGTATGAAAGCAGATGGTTTCCGTTGGCGTGTCAGAATGGTGAATTAAATCAGCTAAAAGTGCGGTGGGAATTTCTTGTGTTTTTAATTATGCGCAAACAAAAGGATTCCACCGCATTTTATGCAAAAAATATTTCTAATACACATTGCTCAAACAATCACCTCCCTATTTTCCCCTACTCTCATTCAACGCCCCTTACCTTGTCATTTCTCATCACTGCCAAAATCCGCTATAATGCCAGCCATTTTTCAAGTGCCGAGATCAATATTCCTGTGGCACGTTCATTTATAAGAGGTTTTTATGACAACTCCTGTAGTTGCCTTGGTGGGTCGTCCAAACGTGGGCAAATCCACCCTATTCAATCGCCTAACCCGCACCCGTGATGCCTTAGTCGCTGATTTTCCCGGTCTGACGCGCGACCGTAAATATGGCCAAGCGCATCTTGCCGGACACGATTTTATCGTCATTGACACCGGCGGTATCGACGGCACGGAAGAAGGCGTAGAAGAAAAAATGGCGGAGCAATCATTACTTGCCATTGAAGAAGCAGACATCGTTTTATTCTTAGTAGATGCCCGTGCCGGCTTAACGTCAGCAGATATCGGCATTGCAAACTATTTGCGCCAACGCCAAAACAAAACCACCGTGGTGGTTGCCAACAAAGTGGACGGCATTGATGCTGATTCCCACTGTGCAGAGTTCTATCAATTAGGCTTAGGTGAAATTGCGCAAATTGCTGCCTCTCAAGGGCGTGGGATCACAAGCTTGATGGAACACGTGCTTGCCCCATTCGCAGAGCAAATGGCAGAAACGACAGAAGAAAGTGCGGTCGAAAATACCGATGTTTCTTCCGAAGTCGCTGAATTTGACGAATGGGATGAAGATTTCGATTTTTCAAACGAAGAAGACACCGCACTTTTAGATGAAGAATTAGCGCAAGAGCAAACACCGGATAAACAAAATATCAAAATCGCCATTGTGGGACGCCCAAACGTAGGGAAATCCACATTGACTAACCGCATCTTGGGCGAAGATCGCGTCGTGGTTTACGACATGCCGGGCACCACCCGCGACAGTATTTACATTCCAATGGAACGCGATGGACAAAATTACACGTTAATCGACACGGCGGGTGTACGCAAACGCGGTAAAGTGCATTTAGCGGTAGAAAAATTCTCTGTGATCAAAACGCTACAAGCCATTCAAGACGCCAACGTAGTGCTATTGGTTATTGACGCCCGTGAGAACATCTCTGATCAAGACTTGTCCCTCCTCGGCTTTATTTTAAACGCCGGCCGTTCTTTGGTGATTGTGGTCAATAAATGGGATGGACTGGACACCGATGTCAAAGATCGCGTGAAATCCGAGTTAGATCGTCGTTTAGATTTTATTGATTTTGCCCGCGTGTACTTTATTTCTGCTTTGCACGGCAGTGGCGTTGGCAATTTATTTGATTCCGTTAAGGAAGCCTATGAATGCGCCACACAGAAAATGACGACATCTATGCTCACTCGCATTCTACAAATTGCGGTGGACGAACATCAGCCACCAATGATTAGCGGTCGCCGCGTGAAACTAAAATATGCCCACCCGGGTGGTTACAATCCGCCAATCATTGTGATTCATGGTAACCAAGTGGATAAACTACCAGATTCTTACAAACGTTATTTATCCAACCATTTCCGCCGTAGCCTCAAAATTATCGGCTCGCCGATTCGTCTGCAATTCCAAGAAGGGAACAACCCATTTGCCGGCAGACGCAATAAACTCACGCCAAACCAATTACGTAAACGTAAACGCTTAATGAAGTTTATTAAGAAATCCAAAAGATAATGCTAATGACAGACCCGATATTCCTATCGGGTCTTTTTAATTCAAGTGCGGTCAAAAATAAACACATTGTTATAGCCCGCCGTATCGTAAGGAATATTAAAAATTTTCATCAACTTTCAGAAAATTATTAATTTGCATAATATGCCTAATTCCGTCATTCTAGCCTCGTACAGACGTTTAGCCGTCTAAATTATTTAATCTATCGAGGAATTAACATGACAACATTTCATTTATCGGGTTTCCCACGCGTAGGGGCAAAACGTGAACTTAAATTTGCCCAAGAACGTTACTGGCGCGGTGAAATCGCTGAAGCTGATTTATTAGACATCGCAAAAAAACTGCGTGAAATTAACTGGCAACACCAAGCCAATGCGAATGCGGATTTTGTAGCGGTGGCAGATTTCACTTTCTACGATCACATTTTAGATTTACAAGTCGCAACAGGCGCCATTCCTGCGCGCTTTGGTTTCGACAGCCAAAACTTAACCTTGGATCAATATTTCCAATTGGCACGTGGCAACAAAACACAATTTGCCATTGAAATGACCAAATGGTTCGACACCAACTACCACTATCTTGTGCCGGAATTCCACAAGGACAGCCAATTTAAAGCCAACCCGGCGCACTATGTGCAACAAATCCGCGAAGCGAAAGCCCTTGGTCACAAGGTAAAACCCACCCTCGTTGGCCCATTAACCTTCCTTTGGTTAGGGAAAGAAAAAGGTGCCGCATTTAATCGTTTCGATTTGTTAAACAAACTCGTGCCGGTTTATGTGGACATCTTAAACGCATTGAGCGCTGAAGGCGTGGAATACATTCAAATTGACGAACCGGCTTTAACCCTTGATTTACCGGCAGAATGGATTGCCGCTTATAAAGCGGTTTATGCCACGTTTGCTGCGCAAGTCAATGCCAAACTCTTGCTTGCCACCTATTTCGGATCTGTGGCAGAACATGCGGATTTATTGAAATCCTTGTCGGTAGCCGGTCTTCACATTGATTTGGTGCGTGCACCGGAACAAGTGTATGAATTCGTTGATTACGACAAAATCCTTTCCGTGGGCGTAATTGACGGACGTAATATCTGGCGTGCGAACTTAAACCAAGTGTTAGATGTGGTTGAACCACTAAAAGCAAAATTAGCTGAGCGTTTATGGATTGCTCCAAGCTGTTCCCTACTCCATACGCCTTATGATTTGGCGGTGGAAACCCAACTGCAAGCCAACAAGCCGGAGCTTTATCAATGGTTGGCGTTCACCTTGCAAAAAATTCAAGAATTACGCGTCATTAAGACCGCACTTGAGCAAGGACGTGAAGCGGTGCAAGCAGAGCTTGATGCTAGCCAAGCGGCAGCTGACGCGCGTAAAAACTCTCGTGAAATCCACCGCACTTGTGTGGCGGAACGTTTGGCAAACCTGCCGAAAAATGCCGATCAACGTAAATCGCCATTTGCAGAACGGATTAAATTACAAAATGCGTGGTTAAATCTACCGTTGCTCCCAACCACCAATATTGGTTCCTTCCCGCAAACCACGGAAATTCGTCATGCCCGTGCCGCCTTCAAAAAAGGCGATCTCAGCTTGGCGGATTACGAAGCGGCAATGAAAAAAGAAATTGAATTCGTGGTGCGTGAGCAAGAAAAATTGGATTTAGACGTGTTAGTGCATGGCGAAGCGGAACGTAACGACATGGTGGAATACTTCGGTGAATTGCTGGATGGGTTTGCATTCACCAAATTCGGTTGGGTACAAAGTTACGGTTCCCGCTGCGTCAAACCACCGGTCATTTACGGCGATGTCACCCGTCCGGAACCAATGACCGTGCGTTGGTCACAATATGCCCAAAGCCTCACCAACAAAGTGATGAAAGGTATGTTGACCGGCCCGGTAACGATTTTACAATGGTCTTTCGTGCGTAACGACATTCCACGTTCCACGGTGTGTAAACAAATTGCGGTGGCGCTTTCTGATGAAGTGTTAGATTTAGAAAAAGCCGGCATCAAAGTGATCCAAATTGACGAACCGGCGATCCGTGAAGGTTTACCGCTTAAACGCGCCGATTGGGACGCTTACTTACAATGGGCAGGCGAAGCTTTCCGTTTAAGTTCAATGGGTTGTCAAGATGATACGCAAATTCACACACACATGTGTTATTCCGAATTTAACGACATTTTACCGGCTATTGCCGCCCTAGATGCCGACGTGATCACCATCGAAACCTCGCGCTCCGACATGGAATTGCTCACTGCCTTCGGTGATTTCAAATATCCGAACGACATCGGTCCGGGCGTGTACGACATCCACAGCCCACGTGTACCGACCGCAGAAGAAATCGAACATCTTCTTCGCAAAGCGTTACAAGTGGTACCAAAAGAACGCTTATGGGTCAACCCGGACTGTGGTCTAAAAACCCGCGGCTGGCCGGAAACTATCGCCGCATTAAAAGTGATGGTGGATGTCACGAAGAAATTACGTGCGGAATTCGCGTAATTTAACGAAAAAAGAAAAGCTGAATCTCGGAAGAGGTTCAGCTTTTTATCTTTCTATTGCTTCTCCTGTTTTAATCGCCACAGTTGATACAGATTTACAGCGACTAAAAAGATATTCAATAACGCAACCGGATAAGTCTGTTTAACGAGCCCATAAATGACGAATAAAATTGCGCCAATACAATTAACGGTTCTGAGGGAAACTATCGATTTGAACAAAAATGAGGCCGCGACAAAAAAGGTCGCGGTGTAACCTAACAGTTCAATAAAATCTATGCCAAACATAATCGTCTCAATTCTAGAAATAAAAGGGCGGCTATCATATTGTAAATTTGACAAAAAGCAAGCCTGACTTCGGCACTCGACTGAAAAGTGCGGTGATTTTTCAACACGTTTTAAGCATCTTGCCATTTCACGAAAATTCATTACGTCATTCCATGGTGTTCGCCTGCAACATAAAATGACGTGTATCTGTTCGCTTTCTCATCACCTTTTTCTGTATAAACCCTCACCTTGTGCTAGAATGGCGACCTAATTTTAATCATGATTTTATTTAGGAAACGTTATGTCCCAACATAAATCCGGACTCTCTTTTCTCTGGCTAAGTGCGGTCGCTTTTTTGCTTGATTTGCTGACAAAGTACATTGTGGTACAAAAATTTGATTTGTATGAAAGCGTGAATATTCTGCCGGTGTTTAATCTCACTTATGTGCGCAATTATGGCGCGGCATTCAGCTTTTTGGCAGATCACGATGGTTGGCAAAAATATTTCTTTATTCTGTTGGCTATAGGTATTTCCCTTATGCTGGCGTATTTCATGAAAAAAAATCGCGCCGATCAAACATTACAAAATGCCGCCTACGCGCTCATTATTGGTGGTGCACTTGCCAATATGGTCGATCGTGCCTACAACGGTTTTGTGGTGGATTTCTTTGATTTTTATTGGGATATTTATCATTATCCGGTGTTTAATGTGGCGGACATTGCCATTTGTATCGGCGCCGGTTTGCTGGCATTAGATGCCTTTAAAGGTGATAAGAACAAACAAAAGAGCGGTCAAAAATGAAGATAATTTTAGCCAATCCACGCGGTTTTTGTGCCGGCGTCGATCGTGCCATCAGTATTGTTGAACTGGCGTTGGAAATTCACGGTGCGCCGATTTATGTCCGTCATGAAGTGGTGCATAATCGCTTCGTGGTGAATGGGTTACGTGAACGCGGCGCCATTTTTGTCGAAGAACTGAGTGAAGTGCCGGACGGAGCGATAGTCATTTTCTCCGCCCACGGCGTATCTCAAGCAGTACGTCAAGAAGCCAAAGATCGTCGCTTGAAAGTCTTTGATGCCACTTGTCCGTTGGTGACCAAAGTACATATGCAGGTGGCGCGCGCCAGTAAAAAAGGCACGAAAGCGATTCTCATCGGGCATAAAGGTCACCCGGAAGTGGAAGGCACCATGGGGCAATATAGCAATCACGAAGGTGGCATTTATCTCATTGAAAGTATTGAGGATATTGCTAATCTCCCGGTGAGCCACAACGATGATTTAACCTTTATGACGCAAACCACGCTGTCTTTAGATGACACGGCGGAAACCATCAGTGCATTGAAAGAAAAATACCCTGCGATTCAAGGCCCCCATAAAAACGACATTTGTTATGCTACAACCAATCGTCAACAAGCGGTGCGCGAACTGGCAAAACAATCGGATTTAGTGGTCGTGGTCGGCTCCAAAAACTCCTCTAATTCTAACCGTTTGGCGGAGTTGGCTTCTCGAATGGGGGTGGTGTCTAAGTTAATTGATGATCCCAATGATATTCAGCTGGATTGGTTTAACGGCGTGCAAACCATTGGTGTTACCGCAGGGGCTTCTGCGCCGGAAGAATTAGTGCAATCGGTGATTGCGCGCATGAAAGCATTTGGCGTCACGGAAGTGGAGGAATTACAGGGGCTTGAAGAAAATATGTTCTTTGAAGTGCCAAAAGAATTGCGTGTCAAAGAAGTGAATTAATCCCTTTGTTCATTTAACCCATTAAGGCAACAAAAGATAGGCGATAACACCACGATTTCTTGGAAACCCACGATGCGATATTTGAAACACACTTCCATTTCTCTGCTCATGTTGACCGCACTTTCGTTTTCTGCGTTAGCGCATCAACATCCGCCTAAATCTACGCATAAATCGAATTTAGCTCAAACGCAAGCCCAATGGACAAAAGCACGAAATGCGGATGAACTTAAACGCATAACGCAACGCGCAACATTTTTACAGTTAGAAAATCTGTTAAAAAGTGCGGTGAAAAATAACACTGTTTCTGATAATGCCGAGTTATATCTCAAACTGATTGAATCGTTAAAAGACTATCCTTTGAAAATGGATGCGATGACTGCCTACTTTGACGCACGAATTAAAAGCGTCAATCAAACCACGCCGCCAGAAGAGGTCAACGCCTTAAAACAAGAAATCGAGCAAGCTATTGCACAAAACCCGACACATTTTTTGCGCACGCGATGGGAACAAAGCCTTTTTACCCTTTTCCAGAATGCTAACGATTTGGAGGGATTCGTTCATTATGCGCAACGCGTTAAGCCAAGTTCCTTGGAGATGCAAATAGCTGTATTAAACGCCGAACTTCAGCTTGAAGGCACAGAAAACACAACAGATAAAAAGCAAGATTCCAACGCAAATACCCATATTATTTCTCGTTATGAACAGCTTTGGTTAGCTAACAGCAAGCTACCTAACGATACTCAACTTTGGGCAGCGTGGTATGCTCACGGCGGCAGAACGGCAGCGAAAGTTTATCAAAAAGCGGAAACGCTCTTCGCCAAAAATGACGAAAACGGCTTAGCACAATTAGCCACAGAATTACATCGCATGACCGGCGAGAACGAAGACGAAAAGATGGCCGCCCAATTACAACTGTTGCAAACACTCACCAAAACACCGGCAAGTTTAGCTGAATTCTCCGCAAGATTATCGATGACGGAAAATAACACTGCCCTACTGAAATTCGCCGTGCTACAAAGCTTTCCCCGCTATTTGCGTACATTGCCCGAGAACATGAAAGATCCCAGCTTTGCGCCTTATGCACAATGGGCAAAAAACTGGCAACTGACTGATACAGAAATACGTGAATGGGAAATTGCGTTTTTAAATCGTTTTTTTGATAACGAAAGTCCATTGTTTCAACAATGGCGAGATACAGAACTTCTTAATTTAAACGCGGACAACCTCACCGAACGCCGTTTGCGCATGGCGATTTGGCAAAAAACCGATTTAACCCCGTGGCTCAATGCCCTCTCTGATGAAGGTCGGCAAAAACAAGAGTGGCGTTATTGGCTCGCCAAAACCATCGAGAAAAGCGATAGCCCAAAAACAACAGAAATATGGACCGCACTTTCTCATGAGCAAGGATTTTATCCAATGTTGGCGGCAGCCAAATTAGATCCCCAAACCCGTGGTAAGCGTTATCATTTCGGGCAACCTCAATTACTCGTTGCACCAAGTATTACGGATGAATCTTGGGCGGATGAATTTCAAAAAGTGAAGCCGGCATTGGAGGAAATCGCTGAGTTGCGCCAATTAGATCGCCTCGGTGCCGCGAAACAACGTTGGCGTTTCCTGTTAGAGAATCTTCCTGACGATCAGAAAAAAGAAAAACAAATTGCACTCAGCCAATATGCCAACCAACAAAACTGGTTTGATTTAGGCGTGGATGGCAGCATCATTGCCAAAGCCTTTGATCACATTCAATTACGCCTGCCTATTGCTTATAGTCATTATTACGATATTGCCCTTAAACCTCGCCGCCTCACCTTAAGCAAGCGCAAGCCGCAAGCGTCGCAAAATGCCACATCAATCAGCAAAACCTTTGCAATGGCGATTTCTCGTCAAGAAAGCGCATGGAATCCACAAGCACAATCTTCCGCCAATGCACGCGGATTAATGCAGCTTTTGCCAAGTACCGCCAAAGCAACTGCCAGTCATGCTAAATTGCCTTATACGGATGAAGCGGATTTATTTAAGCCGCTCAATAATATTTTGCTCGGCACGGCATATTTGGCAGAGTTAAATGCCAAATATCCGAATAACCGGATTCTCATTGCTTCAGCTTATAATGCCGGCGCACATCGTGTGGAAAAATGGTTGGCACGCGCCAATGGTAAGTTAGAAATGGACGAATTCGTCGCCTCCATTCCTTTTTATGAAACGCGCGGCTATGTGCAAAATGTCCTGACTTACGATTTTTACTATCAGCGATTGCAAAATAAAGAAGATCCACAAACTTTTAGCAATGAAGAATATGATCGGCTATACTAGGCGCACTAGTTTAATAGTATAGGATGTAGGATCGTTGATATGTACATTAGTCGCAATTTAGAACAATGGAACGCCTTTCTTGATATGCTAAAAACCGCATTCGAACAGGGCAAAGCACAAGATGTCTTAACCTTATTGCTCACCGCTGACGAACGGGATGCCGTAGGGTTACGCTTACAAATCATCGCGCAATTATTGGATAAAAACCTACCCCAGCGGGAAATTCAACAAAATCTCAATACCAGCGCAGCAACCATTACACGGGGTTCCAATATGCTAAAAACCATGGATCCCGAATTTATCGACTGGATAAGAAACCAACTGAATGCGTCACAAGAAGCTGACTAAGGTTATTTTGAACCGGTTAACGCCGTTTAACGTCAGATTGCGCCAATTTCACTTTTCCTACAAAAGTGCGGTGCGTTTTTTCATTCGTTTTTTTCTCGCCATCGTTGCCATCACATTTCTTTTTCGATTTATTCCCATCCCCTGCTCGGCGTATATGTTGCAACAAAAAATCGCCCATTTATTTGCCGGTGATATGAAATATACGACACGCTACCAATGGGTCAGTATTGACGATATTGCTTGGCCAATGCAATTAGCCGTGATTGCCGCCGAAGATCAAAATTTTCCGACACATTACGGGTTTGATTTCAATGCCATTGAAAAAGCCTTCAAGTATAATCAAAAAAGCCAACGCACGCGTGGCGCCTCAACGATTTCCCAACAAACGGCTAAAAATCTCTATTTATGGCATGGGCAAAGTTGGCTTCGGAAGGGAATTGAGGTGCCTACCACCCTGCTGTTAGAAACCCTCTGGTCTAAAAAACGCATTCTGGAAGTGTATTTAAACATTGCGGAATTTGGCGAAGGCATTTATGGCGTAGAAGCCGCCAGCCAATTTTATTTCAAAAAGTCAGCGAAAAATTTATCGCCAAATGAAGCCGCACTTTTAGCCGCCGTTTTGCCTAATCCGATCGTTTATCACGTTAATGCACCGGGCGCTTACACCAAACGCAGACAGTTGTGGATTCAACATCAAATGAATCAACTCGGCAAAGCCTATTTACAAAAATTAATGTAATGGCATGCGGCTTGCCAAAATAAATGAAATCACTTTAAAAATAAAAAATAATGCGAATAACATTAATCAATCCCGACTTTTCTTGAAAATATCATTCATTTCCTGTAACTTTCTTAACTTTCATATTTATTGCTTTGCCTTTCAGGCGTTATCTCAGGGAGTATTATTGTTTATGCAACGTATCCAAAAATTTTTCCAATCTGAAGCTAGCGGTGGCGTATTGCTGCTGATTTTTGCCTTGATGGCCATTGTGCTCGCCAACACGGCACTGAGCGAAAACTATTTTCACTTTTTAGACACCCCCGTCAGCGTACAATTTGGCGCATTTAGTATTGCCAAGCCTCTACTCATGTGGGTAAACGATGGTTTTATGGCCGTTTTCTTCGTATTAGTGGGCATGGAAGTCAAACGTGAAATGTTAGAAGGATCCCTTTCCAGCTATCAACAAGCTATTTTCCCTGCCATTGCGGCCATTGGTGGGATGATTGTTCCTGCTTTAATCTATTCCTTTATTGCACAAGACAGCCCGGAAATTCAATCAGGTTGGGCAATTCCGATGGCAACCGACATCGCTTTTGCTGTCGGCATTGTGGCACTTTTAGGCAAGCGCGTCCCTTTACCGCTCAAAGTCTTTTTATTGGCGCTTGCCATTATTGATGACCTTGGTGCCATTGTTGTTATTGCAATCTTCTACTCTCACGAACTCAGTACACAGGCTCTCATTTTAGCCGCTATCGCCATTGCCATGCTTGTTGTGATGAATCGCCTGAAAGTCAGTGCATTATGTGCTTACATGGTGGTCGGCTTAATTTTATGGGCTTCCGTACTCAAATCGGGCGTTCATGCCACCTTAGCAGGCGTAATCATCGGTTTTTGTATCCCAATGCAGGGACGTCAAGGTGAAAAACCCTTGCATCAATTCGAACACATTTTAGCGCCATGGTGTAGCTATTTAATTCTGCCGTTATTTGCGTTTTCTAACGCCGGTGTCTCCTTGGAAAACGTGGGATTCTCCAGCTTAAGCTCACCACTCACCTTGGGCATTATGCTCGGTTTAATCATCGGCAAACCGCTTGGCGTTTTCCTGTTCAGTTACTTATCGGTGAAATTACGCCTTGCAAAATTACCTGAAGGCATCCATTTCACGCAGATTTTTGCGATTGCCGTGCTCTGCGGTATCGGCTTTACCATGTCGATGTTCCTTGCCGGCCTTGCCTTCGGAGGAACCGGGCATGATAACTTTGACACCCTCTCTCGTCTCGGTATTTTATTAGGTTCCTGTGTGTCTGCCTTGTTAGGTTATGCGTTGTTAAGAAAAACAACGTCAGCGCACTAAAAGAAAATAAAAATAAGCAAACATTTTAAGTAACGATGAAAGAATCGTAGCGTGCAACTTGTTGCATGAAATCGTGAATGTCCGAAAAGGGTAAATAATGTTCCGTGCGTGGTTTGGTCGTGCATCAAGATGCACGCTACGCACGAAATCGTGAATGACGCATCAAGGTTAATCATTCATGCAACAAGTTGCACGCTACGCACGAAATCGTAAATTACGCATCAAGGTTAATCATTCGTGCAACAAGTTGCACGCTACGCACGAAATCGTGAATTACACATCGAGATTAATTATTCGTGCAACAAGATGCACGCGACGCATGAAATCGTGAATTACGCATTAAGGTTAATCATTCGTGCAACAAGTTGCACACTACGAAGGTACAGTTTTTTTTAGCTCTCCACTTTTATTTGGCGATTTTCAGATGTTGATATAAATAATGACGATAATCGTTCACCAAACTTTGTACTTCCGCATCTTCTAATTTTCCTTCGCTTAAGATCCGCATGGCAATATTCGCGCGCATAAAGTCATCTTCAACAGGCAATCCGGCAATCTCAAGCAATAATCCGCCAACAAAAGCCAAATCCAAAAACGTTTGCTGTTGCGTAAAACTTGACGGCATATTACTTCGAACCACCACTTGCGTCACATAATCCGGATTTGCATATTGTCCCAACTTTGGTGGTAAACAATTATCAAACGCCACTTGATGATCCCCAAAATACGCGAACACATAAGGCGTATTGCGTTGTTTTAAATAGTGGTGAAAGGTTTCTGTCGCTTGATTTAGCGCCACAATACGCTGCGTATAATCATTCAAACAGGCAATCGTTTTCTGGCTTAAGCCATCTTTAACCAAATTAAAATGATTCGGCGTATCCGTATGATATGGCCCGTGTTCCTTCATGGTTAAGACATAAACAAACATCGGTTGTTGAACATGCTGTAATAACGGATGTTGTTTTTGCAAAATCATCTCGACATATTTCAACATCTCATCGCTGCCAATGTGCCACAGGTTTTTCCCCAACGGCGCAGGATAGCCTAAATCCTGTGGCTGTAACATTAAATCAAAACCAAAATGATCATAGGCGGATTTTGCATTGTAATTCCCTTTTGTGAAAGGCGATAAGGCAACACAAAAATAGCCTTGCTCACGCAAATTTTTCACCAATCCGGAGGTTAAATGCGGAACAACAGAATAGAACACACCGTTTGCCAATGCGCCAAAATCGGTGGATGGCACCCCGGCCAAGAAAGCAAACTCCGATTTCCATGTCGCCCCGCCTAAGGTATGCACACGCAACGGGCTCATAAAAACGGTCTCTTCTTGTTTTTCAAACATAGAAAGTGGTGGAATCGTCTGCTGATCAAAATCAAATTGATGTGGATCCAGTGTGGACTCTTGTAAACACACCACAATATCCGGCTTTGTTTCCCCTTGAAAATTCGCCTTCTGGGCAAAAAGTGCGGTCATTTTTTCATGAAATTTTTGACCATCACCGGAAAAGTTCGGCACACTAAAAAAGACACCTCGGCATGACATTGGCAAATTTAAAAATACATCCCTGCCATCATCCGGCAAAGAGTCCAGCCAAACTTTCGTCGCGTGAGGGTGGCGAGAATAATGCCACATCAGTCCTAAAGCTACAGCACTCACGCCCCCTGCCAAAATCCGCCAAGACACCGGTAAGGCATCGGCATCCGCCCAACCAAAAATGGCATAAACCAACAAACCGATCAAACCGAAAATCGCCAAAATTGCGCCTTTATAATGCAAGAGCGTTTCCCAGTTACGCCAATCGGCGACCAGTAAAAAATCTGAAATCAATAAAGGCTGTTTGTAATAATGAATTTTTAATCGATGGAATAACATCAAGACGACAAACAGTATTGATGCAAAATTCACGCCTCTTTGCCACTGTCCGGAAAAGAAGGTCATCCCCCCGAAGAAAAAGAGAAATAACGCAATAGCAAAAAAATACGTCCAGCGATAGTGAGAATTAAAAATGAAAATAACGGCAGCCAAAAAAAACAAGGCTAAAAGAAGATAGGACATGGTGTAACTACCTAAAATATCAAACGTTAAATGCCATTAACGATGTTTGAAAAGTAATTGAAAATTAACGATTACCTGTAAAAAAGCCCTACCATAGGCAGGGCTTGCAAAACTCAGATTATTTTGTACCTGGGATTTTGAAACGGCTGTTAAAACGTTCAACACGACCACCGGTATCAACAACACGTTGTTTACCTGTGTAGAATGGGTGGCATTTACCGCACACATCAAGGTTGATGTCTTTGCCTAAAGTAGAACGTGTTTTGATCACGTTACCGCAAGAACAGGTTGCCGTAACTTCTTTATATTCAGGATGAATACCTTGTTTCATAGAAAACCTCAAAGTTGAAGCCATGCCGCTATCAAGCCAATCGCAAAAGCAATCCCTGACACCGCATGAGATTAATATTACGCCATTATAAATGGCACGCTTGTGTGTAAGGATGCGAATTTTACAGAAAAAGAAAATGACATTCAACCCATCCGCCCCTAAATAGACAACAATCCCCCAAAATGCTATATTCCGAGCCCATTTTATTTCACTTAATTTCCATTCATGCCATTTGCCCGAATCGCACTTCCGGTGCCGTTACATCGCTATTTTGACTATGTCCTCCCTGCGTCAATGAAGATTGTCGTTGGGGCGCGGGTGCTTGTGCCCTTTGGGACGCAGAAGCGGGTTGGCGTTGTCGTTGACGTGGTGGAACAGACCGACGTGCCTGAAGAACAGTTGAAGCCTGTGCTAGCCTGTCTTGATGATACTTCACTGTTTTCACCGGAAAGTTGGCAGTTCTTAAATTGGGCGACAAATTATTATCATGCCCCATTGGGAGAAGTGTTGTCGCAAGCCTTGCCGGTGAAGCTGCGCCAAGGGGAAAGTGCGGTGGAAAAACAAAAAGTTTTTTGGACACCGACCGCACTTGGCGAGCAAGCGTTGGCGCAAAGTTTGCTAAAACGTTCGAAAAAACAGCTTGAAGCATTGCAGGCGGCAAAGGATGGGCTGGAAAAAGGCAACAATCCCTTTGGCAGTGGCATTTGGTCGGCGTTGAAAGCCAAAGAATACATTACCGAAATCGCTCAAGAACCGGAAATTCAAACCTGGCAACAGCAATTAGTTGATAAACCTATCGTCAATAAAGCTGATCGATTAACGCTCAACAAGCAACAAGCATTGGTATTCAGTCAATTGAAATTTACTCAAGGATTTACGGCATGGTTGTTGGACGGCGTGACGGGTTCAGGCAAAACAGAAATCTATCTGCAATTTATTGAAGAGATTTTAAATCAAGGCAAACAAGTGTTGGTCTTGGTACCGGAAATTGGGCTGACACCACAAACGGTAAGTCGTTTCCAAGCCCGTTTTAACGTGGTGATTGATGTGTTGCATTCTAATTTAAATGACACGCAACGATTACACGTGTGGCAACGTGCACGCAGCGGGCAAAGTGCGGTCATTATTGGCACGCGATCAGCATTGTTTACGCAATTTGCCGATTTAGGCGCGATTATTATCGATGAAGAACATGACGCGTCTTTTAAGCAGCAAGACGGTTGGCGTTATCATGCCCGCGATTTGGCGGTGATGTATGCAAAACAACTGAATATTCCCGTTTTAATGGGGTCGGCAACTCCTTGTTTAGAAAGTTTGAATAACGTGCAGCAGGGAAAATATCAGCGGTTATGCCTATCAGAAAAAGCCAATCAGTCCACCGCACTTCAACAGCGGGTTATTGATTTAAAACATCAGTCAATGCGCAACGGTTTATCAGAAATCCTGTTAAAACGCATGCAGGCGCATTTAGAAAAAGGCAATCAGGTGTTGTTATTTCTGAATCGACGCGGTTTTGCACCGGTGTTGTTGTGCCATGAATGCGGCTGGATGGCGGAATGTCGCCATTGTGATAAACCTTATACCTATCACCAACAACACAATGTCTTGCGTTGTCATCATTGCAGTGCACAAAAACCGATTCCGCGCCAATGCGGTAATTGCGGTTCTACTCAATTAATCACCACGGGATTAGGCACGGAACAGCTAGAAGATGCCTTAAAAACGGTTTTCCCCAATTACGGCATTGCCCGTATTGACCGAGATACGACGGCGCGCAAAGGCAAATTGGAAGGTTATTTAGCGGATATTCAACAGGGCAAAAGCCAAATTCTTATCGGCACCCAAATGTTGGCGAAAGGGCACCACTTTCCTAATGTTACTTTGGTGGCGTTAGTCAATGTGGATAGTGCGTTGTTTTCATTGGATTTCCGTGCGGAAGAGCGGCTAGCCCAACTTTATATGCAGGTGGCAGGCCGTGCTGGGCGCGGTGCGCAACAAGGCGAAGTGCTTTTACAAACCCATTATCCGGAACACCCTTTGTTACAAAGCCTGTTGCAACAAGGCTACAACCAATTTGCCCACAATGCCCTCGCCTTGCGTAAAGCCATGGGATTGCCACCTTTTAGTTCACAAGCGTTGTTCAAAGCGCAAAGTCGCCATAGTGAAGACGCAGAGCATTTGTTGGCGCAGTTTGCGGCATATTTGCAGCAGGTGAAACGAAATATTGCACCGGAATTACAAATCCTCGGACCGATGCCGGCGCCATTCAGCAAAAAAGCAGGGCAATATCGTTGGCAGTTATTGTTGCAACATCCTTCGCGTGCCACCTTGCATCAGGTCTTGACGGCGTTTGAACGAGATCAGGCCGATCAAGCAACAAAAGTGCGGTGGATTTTAGATGTGGATCCATTGGATTTAAGCTAGTTTCGGCTTTGTGGTAGTCAATAAGGCAATTTTTCAGTAGAATTATGCGAATTTTTATTTCATCCCTTTAATGATTATCTTTTTAAATTGAACAGGTTTTATTGTGGCTCAACGTGATTACGCTGCGCGCAGCAGCATGAAGAAAAAGAAGAAACAAAATAAAAATAACAAATCCTTGCTATTAATGATTGCCGCCATGGTGGTTGTTGCTTTTGGACTTGGGCTTTATTTATTAAAAGAAAAAGCGCCGGAGCCTGTGGCTGAGTCTGCCACTACAGTGGAAAAAACACAGCCGAAAAGTGTCTTGCCGAATCGTCCAGAAGAAGTGTGGAGCTATATTCAAGCGCTAGAAACCCGCACCGTGCCAATTGATAATAATCCGAAATCGTTGGATAAAAATATGCGTTTAACGGAAGAACAACGTAAGATTTTAGCAGCGATGGAAGAAGAACAAAAACAAGCGGAACTGGCGCGCAGCAAAGCAGCTGAGGCTCAAGCTGCAACCGCACCACAAACAGCGCAAGCACCGGTTCAAGCCCCGGCACAAACGACACAACCTCCGGTGCAACCGCAAGCCAAACAGCAAGTGGTAGAAGCGAAAGAGGCGAAAAAAGTAACGCCGCCAAAAGAAGAGAAAAAAGCGGAACCAGTCGTGAAAACCGAGCCACCGAAAAAAACTGAGCCGGTGCCACAACCGCAATCGCCGTCACAACCTCAGCCACAACAACAAACGGCAAAACCGGCATCACCACAAACAGCTAGCACGGGTGAGCGCCGCTACGGGTTACAATGTGGCGCATTTAAAAATAAAGCGCAGGCTGATGCATTACAGGTTAAATTAAACGCACTCGGATTAAATGCAAGAGTCAATGAAAGTGCGGATTGGAATCGTGTTGTTGTCGGCCCTGCTGGTGATCGAAATGCGGCCGTTAAAATGCAGGAAAAAGCACAAAGCGTGATTAGCTGCGTGGTGATTGGAATGTAATCAACGATAAAAATGCAATAAAAAAGTGCGGTTATTTTTTAACCGCACTTTTTTCATAACACGGATGAGAAATTAAATTATCCGTTCATCAACACAACCGATGCCATTCTTCCCGTAACATGATCTCGGCGATAAGAAAAGAATTTGTCTGCTTCAAGATAAGTACAGTGTTCGCCGCCGCTGATTTGGGTAATACCAAGGGCGTTGAGGCGTTGCGTAGCAATTTGGTAAAGGTTGCCGAGGAATTTGTCTCTCGCTTTCGGATCAGCGATGAAGGCAGATCTAGCTTGGGGATCTTGGGCAACAAATTGATCGATAACTTCTTGACCTACTTGGAAAGCCGTTGGGCCAATAGCCGGTCCGAACCACGCTAAGATGTCTTCATGCGGACAGTGAAATTTGGCGACAGTTTGTTCTAATACACCATCGCATAATCCACGCCAACCGGCATGGGCAGCGGCCACTTCCGAGCCCTGTTTATTGGTAAATAACACGGGCAAACAATCGGCAGTCATCACCAAACACACTTGATTCGGTTGGTTGGTATAAACCGCATCGGCATTAATATCGTCTCCGTCATAAGGCAGGGTTAATACGCGCGTGCTATGAGTTTGGTTTAAGAACAACGGCATTTGTGGCAAATGGAATTTTTCTACCAATAAAGTGCGGTTGATTTTCACGGCGTTTTTATCGTCCCCTACATGATCACCCAAATTAAAACTTTCATAAGGCGCAAGGCTCACACCGCCATGGCGAAGCGTGGTGAACGCCTTCACGTTTTGAGGGGCTTTCCAGTTCGGTTTAATGGATTGCATATTAATAATCCAATTCGTCTTTGTGGAGAACATAATCCGCTTTTAAAGCAGTCACTAATTCCACAAAATCGTCCGGCAACGGTGCGTACCATTCCATCATTTCGCCGCTAATCGGGTGTTGTAAACGTAACATCACAGCATGTAGTGCCTGACGCTTAAAATTGCGTAGTACCTCCATGAGTTCTTCGCTGGCATTTTTTGGGGGACGCGGACGACCACCATAGGTTTGATCGCCTAATAACGGGTGGGCGATATGTGCCATGTGCACACGGATTTGGTGGGTGCGGCCAGTTTCTAAACGCAAACGCAAGCGCGTGTAATCGCGGAAACGTTCCATTATGCGATAGTGGGTAACGGCGGGTTTCCCCATCGGATGCACGGACATGTGGGTGCGTTTGGTAGGATGACGTGCCATGGGCTCATCCACGGTGCCGCCTTTGGTCATGATGCCACAGGCAACAGCTTCATATTCGCGGGTGATTTTGCGTTTTTGCAAATCACGCACCAACTGGGTTTGCGCAGGAATGGTTTTGGCAACGACCATCAAGCCTGTGGTGTCTTTATCTAAACGGTGTACAATGCCTGCACGTGGCACTTCGGCAATTTGTGGGTAATGGTAAAGTAGCGCATTGAGAACGGTGCCTTTCGGATTGCCTGCACCGGGGTGAACCACCAGATCTTTGGGTTTGTTGATAACGAGAATGTCCTCGTCTTCATAAACGATATTTAACGGAATAGCTTCCGGCTCAAAACGGGTTTCATCTTCAATTTCTACGGTAATTTCAATGTGTTCATCGCCGTAAACTTTGGTACGCGGCACATTTTGCACGACACCATTGACCAGCACCAAATCCTCTTCAATCCATGTTTTTAAGCGGGAACGGGAATAGTCGGGGAACAATTCCGCCAAGGTTTGGTCTAAGCGCTGTCCCATTTGTTGCGGTTGCACGGTGGCCGAGAGAGTAATTTGTGCCATAAATAAAAAATCCGTTAATCAAGTTTGCTTATTTAGCAATGTTCTATACAATATCGGGCAATTGTAACTCATTTCTCATTTTTCGTAAAAATAAGGATTCTATTTAATGCGTAAACTTAAATCCCTTGCACTTTTGGCTTTTGTTGCATTGGCGGTTACGGCGTGTTCCGGTTCTAAGCAAGATGTCGAGCAAGCACCGGAGCAAGAATTATACAGTACCGGGCAAACCTATTTGCAAAAAGGGGATTATAGTCAGGCAATCCGTTATTTAACGGCAGTGGACAATCGTTTTCCGGGTGGATCTTATAGTGAACAGGTGCAACTGAATTTGATTTATGCCTACTATAAATCACAGGATTACACCGAAATGTTAGTCACCGTTGATCGCTTTATTCAACGTTTTCCGCATAGCGATCATTTAGATTACGCCTTATATATGGCAGGATTAGCCAATTCCGCTTTGGGAGATAACTTCTTCCAAGATTTCTTTGGCGTCGATCGCGCAACGCGTGAGAATACCTCGATTAAAACGGCGTTTTCTAACTTCCAAAATTTAGTGCAACATTTCCCGAATAGCCCTTATGCACCAGATGCCTTAGCGCGTATGGCCTATATTAAAGCGAGCCTTGCACGCCACGAGTTAGCGATCGCGAAGTTTTATTTTAAACGCGATGCCTATGTGGCAACGGCCAACCGTGTCGTGTCTATGTTAAAGTTGTATCCGGACACTCAAGCCACGTTAGAGGCGCTGCCATTAATGAAAGAATCTTATGAAAGAATGAATTTAAAACAATTAGCGGATCAAACAGCGAAAATTATTGCTGCCAACGAAGGCAAAAAATTTGCCGAACCGGAAAAGCCAAAAGCGCCGGAATTGAAAGCGCCACAAAAATAAACAAAAACCTCCGAATTACCGGAGGTTTTGTTTTTTACCCGACCAAAATACGTTCCAACGGCATATCCCAGCTTTCAACAGGCAAGGTATCCACTTGCTGACATTGGTGTGCTAAACCAATCGGAATAAAATGTTTCTGTTGCCAATGTTGCAACGTGCGATCGTAAAATCCCCCCCCCATGCCAAGGCGATTGCCCTGCTTATCAAACGCGACCAAGGGCGTAAAAATCACGTCTAACTGCTCAAGCGGAATCACATTTTGCACGTTTAAGTGCGGTTCAAAAATTCCAAATTTATTGGCTTTCATAGGCGTATCAGGCAAATAACGCAAAAATAGCAGATGTCCTTGACAAAAGGGATGGAGCACCGGCAAATACACGTTTTTGCCCTGTTGCCATAACTGTTCAATAAGCGGTTGTGTCGCAATTTCGCCATCTACGGCAAGATATAAGGCAATGTGCTGTGCTTGATGTTGTTCAATGAACGAAAGCGCTTGTTGAGTAATACGTTGAGCGGCTTGTTGTTGCTGAAGTGCGGTCAAATTCCGGCGCGCTTTTCGAATATGTTGGCGTAGTTGCTGACGAAATTGTTGATGTTGTTGCTGAATGGTTAAAAGGCGTGTTTGCATAAATGTCGTATCAGAAAGGAACCCGAGGTGCCGTTGTAGGTGATCAGTCCTTGAACCCTACGGTTCAAGGGAATTAGTTGAAATCATTTTTAGGCTTCTTAGTCAAGCTAAGCCTGCACACCAATGACAGGAAACCAATTCATAAGATTAAAAGTATCGGCTCAGGGACATAACCCACTGGCGAACACCTCAGGAAATTCTTTGATATAATACTACTCGAAATTGCATTTTATGACTAGCAATAATTCATATCCTTACACTATTTTACATTGTGACCAGAGCAAAAAATTAGTTCATATTGAATTTTTGCGTAGAAAGATTATCCAGTGAATGATCGAGCGGTCGTAAGATTTTATTTTTCAAGACATCTTCAATTAAGTGCGTTTTCTGCTGCTCTTGCATCAGCTCGAAACTTAAATTTAATGCAACGATGGAAAGGACTTTTTCCACTTGCAAAATGCCGGTGCGTTCTTTCATTTCTGACACGCGTTGATCTAATTCACGGGCGGCATGGCGCAATGCGTCATGTTGTTCTTCCGGACAATTTAAGCGTAACAACTGCCCCAATACGGATAATTCAATACTTTTAGATGACATTTTTTGCCCCAAATTCGCTAATTAAAACTGTGCGCATTATGCCACAGGCGAAAAAACTTGCCAATTTCTAAACTGGTTACCTAAGGTGAAGAATGATAGACTAAGCGCAATTTCAACAAGGATAATTTCAATGACCACAATTTCTTATCAACACCTAAATCAACAGCTCCAACACGCCTCTATTCCCCTTTCTGCCGCCGAATTACACGGTTTTTTGAGTGGCTTAATTTGCGGCGGCGTTCAAGATCAGAGCTGGCAGCCATTACTTTATCAATTTACCAATGATAATCACGCCTACCCTACCGCACTTTTAACGCAAATTACCAACATTTATCAACAAATTCGTCACCAATTAGCCGATAATGAAGCCTTTAACTTTGCGCTTTGTTTGCCCGATACGGAAAATATTTTTGAATATGCCGACGGTTTGGCAGAATGGTCGAACCACTTTTTGCTCGGTTTAGGTTTGGCTCAACCGCATTTAGACAAAGAAAAAGGCGACATTGGCGAAGCGGTGGACGATTTACACGATATTTGCCAGTTAGGTTACGAAGAAGACGATGATCCGGAGGAACTGGCACAAGCGGTGGAAGAGATCGTGGAATATGTGCGCACTATTGCCACCTTGTTTTTTACCCATTTCACCAAACAAGAAGACAAACAACCGACGTTACATTAATAAGGATACAATATGGATCTCGCATACATGGCGGCGTTACCGATGGAAGAATTTGCTCAACGTCGTGCCAAGATTTTTGAACAAATGCAGGAAGATTCCCTGTTTTTAGTCTTTTCCGATATTGAACGCCGCCGCAATGACGGCTGTAATTATCCTTTCCGTCAGGACAGCTATTTCTGGTATTTAACCGGTTTTAATGAGCCTAATTCGGCATTGTTATTGCGTAAACAGCAAGGTGAACAGCAGGCGATCATGTTTGTACGCCCGTCCGATAAATTACTGGAAATTTGGAACGGACGCCGTCTTGGCGTGGACAATGCGCCACAAACCTTGTTGATGGATACGGCTTATGCCATCGATGAGTTTGTACCGCAATTTAAAAATTTAGCGCAAAAACAGACCGCACTTTATTATGCACCGAAGCAACAGCCTTGGGGCGATGCCTTGCTGGAACAAAGTGCGGTGGAATTTTTAAGTGTTTTTAATTGGAAGCCGATGCTTGGTGAGATGCGCCTGTTCAAATCGGAAAATGAAATTGCGCTCATGCAACAAGCGGGGCAAATCAGCGCGCTTGCCCACATTAAAGCCATGCAACAAACCCGCCCGAACCGTTTAGAATATGAAGTGGAAAGTGAGATTTTGCATGAATTTAACCGTTTCGGCGCGCGCTATCCTTCCTATAACAGCATTGTTGCCGGTGGTGAAAACGCCTGTATTTTGCATTATTCGGAAAATGATATGCCGTTGCGGGACGGCGATTTAGTGCTGATTGATGCAGGCTGCGAATTTGCCCTATATGCCGGCGATATTACACGTACTTTCCCGGTGAATGGTCAATTTACCGAAGCGCAAAAAGCGATCTATGAGATTGTCCTACAAGCGCAAAAACGCGCCATTGAATTGTTGGTGCCGGGCAGTTCCATTGCGAAAGCGAACGAAGAAGTCATTCGTATTAAAACCGAAGGTTTAGTGCGTTTAGGCATTCTGAAAGGCGATGTAGATGCATTAATCGAACAAAAAGCCTATCGTGAATTTTATATGCACGGTCTAGGGCATTGGCTTGGTTTGGATGTTCATGATGTGGGCGAATATGGTGAAAATCGCGGCCGCACTTTAGAACCCGGTATGGTGCTGACCGTAGAACCGGGGTTGTATTTATCTAAAGACGCGGATATTCCGGAGCAATACAAAGGCATTGGCATTCGGATTGAAGATAATTTGTTGATTACCGAATACGGCAACAAAAATCTGACGTCCGCGGCACCGAAAGAAATTGCTGATATTGAAAAAGTAATGGCAGAAGCCAACGCCTGTTTTAAACAAAATTAAGGAAAAATAATGAAAAAAATTGAAGCAATTATTAAACCCTTTAAATTAGATGATGTGCGAGAAGCCTTGTCCGATCTTGGTATTACCGGAATGACGGTAACCGAAGTGCGTGGCTTTGGCCGTCAAAAAGGGCATACGGAACTTTATCGTGGCGCAGAATATATGGTGGACTTCCTGCCAAAAGTCAAAATGGAAATTGTGGTGCCCGATGACTTATTGGAGCCTTGTTTAGATGCCATTATAGAGACGGCACAAACAGGCAAAATCGGAGACGGCAAAATCTTTGTTTATGAAGTCGAGCGGGTTGTCCGCATTCGTACAGGCGAAGAAAATGAGGATGCAATTTAAACATGGCGCAGCATTCTTCTCTCGTCAAAGCGCTGGTTGCCAGTGCATCAATTGTCATTGTTTTAGCCGGTATTAAAGCCGCCTCAGAAATTGTGGTGCCGTTTTTATTGGCATTGTTTATTGCGATTATCTGCTCGCCTTTGCTAGCATTTTTGACCAAAAGAAAAGTGCCTTATTGGCTGGCGATTACCACGTTATTATTGTTGATTTTCGTGATCTTTTTCTTTCTTTTCGGGCTTATTAACAGCACGATCCAAGAATTTAGCCAATCTATTCCGCAATATCGACAATTATTAGCAGAACGCGTTAATGATGTTTTAACACTCGCACAAAAATGGAAAATCCCGTTAGATATTTCGGAAAATAGCATTATGGAGAATTTCGATCCGAGTGCCATCATGAAATTTGTCCAACGTGTCTTTTTAAGCTTTTCCGGTGTTGTGACCAATATTTTTGTCTTATTACTTGTAGTGATTTTCATGTTGTTGGAAGCCCCTCAGGCGAAGCATAAATTTGCTGTCGCATTTAGCGATAATCCCAATGATATCGGGCAGCAAGAGCATTATTTAGATCGCATTTTAAACGGCATCATGAGCTATCTCGCCGTCAAAACCATGATGAGCGTGCTGACCGCCATTTGTGTTTGGGCGTTATTAGAAGTCGCCGGCGTGCAGTATGCGATCTTATGGGCAACGCTCAGTTTTCTGCTCAACTATATTCCCAATATCGGCTCTATCATCGCGGCAATCCCGATCATTGTACAAGCCTTGCTGTTGAATGGGTTCATTATCGGCTTGGGCGTATTGGTCGCGATTGTCATCATCAACGTCGTTATCGGCAGTGTGCTGGAGCCGCGCTTAATGGGGAAAAAACTGGGGCTTTCCACCTTGGTGGTGTTTTTATCTTTGCTGTTTTGGGGATGGTTGTTAGGCACCGTAGGGATGTTGCTTTCCGTGCCGTTAACCATGGCGTTGAAAATCGCTTTAGAAGCCGGTTCCTCAACGGCGAAATATGCCCTCTTGCTTGGTGACGGTCATTCTCAACAAGCAAAACGCTAAAAATAAAGTCGCAGACGCGACTTTATTTTTTTATCTTGTAACAATTTCCTTAACCAAATTCTCCACAAATTCTAACCGCACTTTGTAGTCCGTTAAATCTTTGGTAAAGCGAAATTTATGTGGGCCGTCAAAACGATAAACCGCCGGATTGCGTTGTATTAACTGTAAAAAAATCATTGGGTCTAACTCGGCGTTCGGCGCAAATTCGATGAATCCGCCTTGCGCATTGGCATCTAAGCGGATGACATTGAGCGGTTTTAAATCCAGTCGTAATTGGGCAATTTGTAACAGATTCCGTGTGGCTTCTGGCAAGGTTCCGAAACGGTCGATAAGCTCCACTTTTAATTCATCCAACGCGTCGGTATTTTCCGCGCCGGCAATGCGTTTATAGAAAGACAAACGCATATTTACATCGCCCAAATAATCTTCCGGTAATAGCGACGGCATCCGTAAATCAATTTCTGTTTGTTGTTGCGTCAGTTCGTCCAATGACGGCTCACGGCCTTCTTTTAAGGCTTTTACCGCACGCTCCAACAATTCCATGTAAAGCGAAAAGCCGATACTTTCAATTTGTCCGCTTTGCTCGTTGCCTAGCAATTCCCCGGCACCGCGAATTTCCAAATCGTGGGTGGCTAAAATAAAGCCGGCACCAAGGTTATCTAGGCTTTCCAGGGCTTCCAAGCGTTTTTGCGCATCCTTCGTCATTAGTTTCGGTGGTGGTGTGAGCAAATAAGCATAGGCTTGATGGTGAGAACGCCCAACCCGTCCGCGCAACTGATGCAACTGTGCCAAACCGAAATTGTCAGCACGCTCGATAATAATGGTATTGGCCGTCGGCACATCAATCCCGGTTTCAATAATCGTAGAACACACCAGCACGTTATAACGTTGATGATAAAAATCCGACATCACGCGTTCCAGCTCACGTTCGCGCATTTGCCCGTGCCCCACAATCACGCGCGCTTCAGGCACAAGTGCGGTCAGTTTTTCTGCCGTATTTTCAATGCTCGCCACGTCGTTATGTAAATAATACACCTGCCCGCCACGCAAAATTTCACGCAAAATGGCTTCTCGAATCACCAATTCATCCGTTTGACGCACAAAGGTTTTAATCGTTAAACGGCGTGCCGGTGGCGTAGAAATAATGGAAAGATCGCGAATACCATTCATCGCCATGTTTAAGGTACGTGGAATCGGCGTTGCTGTCAGAGTAAGAATATCAATGTTCGCGCGCAGCTGTTTCATTTTTTCTTTTTGACGCACGCCAAAACGGTGTTCTTCGTCAATAATCAACAAACCCAGATCATGGAATTGTACGTCGCCTTGAATGATTTTATGGGTGCCAATCAGAATATCCACTTTGCCTTCGGCTAAATCTTGAATCACCTGTTTCTGCTCTTTCGCCGTTTTAAAGCGGGACAACATTTCCACGTTCACCGGCAAGTTAGCAAAGCGGTCTTTGAAATTATCGAAATGTTGTTGCGCCAACAACGTGGTCGGCACCAACACGGCAACCTGTTTGTGGTTCATCACCGCTAAAAAGGCAGCACGCATCGCCACTTCCGTTTTACCAAAACCCACATCGCCACACACAAGGCGATCCATGGCTTTCGGTTGAGTCATGTCGGAAATCACGGCATTAATTGCCATGAGTTGATCATGAGTTTCTTCAAACGGAAACGTGGCGGTGAATTGTTGGAATTCCTCTCGATCATATCGGAACGCAAAGCCTTTTTGCGCTTCACGTTGCGCATACACATCCAATAACTCCGCGGCCACATCACGAATTTTCTCCGCCGCTTTGCTGCGCGCTTTGCCCCAGGCTTCAGAGCCTAACTTGTGCAACGGCGCGGTTTCATCGGAACCGCCTACATAACGGCTGATTAAATGTAACGATGCCACCGGCACATACAATTTCGAGTCGTTGGCATAATTGAGCAATAAATATTCCGCTTTAATGCCGCCGTTTTCTAAACTCACTAAACCGCCGTAACGCCCCACGCCATGATCCAAATGCACGACCGGCTGACCGATTTGCAATTCGGCAAGGTTGCGAATCAAGGTATCAGGGTTCACCGTGCGGGATTTATCCCGCTGCCGTTGTTGCACGCGTTCGCCAAGCAATTCCGATTCACAAATAATGGCAAGGGGCACATCCTGTTCAATAATAAAACCATGCTCCAACGGACTAACCATTAAAGCCAATTTTTCTTCTGTCGCTTGCGCCAAAGTATGAATTTGTTTTGGTTTCAGTTTTAGCGGAGCAAGCAGGCTTAACAAGGTTTCACGGCGCCCTTCCGTTTCCACGATAAATAAAATATTGCCTCTAAAATGCTCAACAAATTGGCGTAACTGATGTAACGGTTCTTTTTGTTGCGATTGAATGGTCACTGGCGGTAAGGGCGTAATCGCCAAATTTTTCTGCCGCGCGGACGACCGCACTTTTTCCGTTTTAAATGCAATGGCAGGGTAATTTTTTAACTGACGATTGACCTCATCAATACGCTGCCAAAGTTTATCGGGCGACAATAACGGACGCATCGGATCGACACGGCGGCTCTCAAAACGTTGTTCCGCATCCGCATAAAAACGCTCACCCTGTGTTTGATTTTGCTCGCCGATAATAAACAGCGTATTCGCCGGGAAATAATCAAATAAGGTCGCCATTTCTTCAAAGAATAAAGGCTGCCAATATTCAATCCCTGCCGCCAACGTGCCTTTGCTGATTTGTTGATAAATATGTTCCGGATCCCGTCGAATTTCACCAAACGCCGCGCGGAATTGGCTACGGAAAAATTCAATACCTTGGTTATCTGTTGGAAATTCGTGCGCCGGCAATAAATTGATTTGATCGATTTCCTGCAACGTGCGTTGAGTGTCCACATCAAAAGTGCGAATGGAATCAATTTCATCATCAAAAAAATCTAAGCGAAAAGGCACCGCACTTCCCATCGGGAAAAGATCCAACAAGGCACCACGCACGGCATACTCCCCATGTTCCAACACTTGCTCCACCGCGCGATAACCTGATTTTTCCAATTGCAAACGAAGCGTTTCAATGACAAAACGGTCGCCTTTATTAATCAGTAACACCCGATGTTGTAAATAAGAGGGCGGGCAAACCCGTTGCATTAACGTGGCAATCGGCAAAATAAAAATGCCTTGCTTGCGTTGCTGTAAATGAAATAAAGCACTCAAGCGGGCAGAAATAATATCTTGATGAGGCGAAAAACTGTCGTAAGGCAAGGTTTCCCAATCGGGGAAAAAGGTGACATTAAGTGGGCTCAGTTGTGCTAATTCTTTTTCTAAACGCACCGCACTTCGGGTGTCATTCGTCACCACGACGGTTAGCCCGTTAAACTGCGCCGCAATTTCACTCACGGCAAGGCTATCCGCGCCGGGCAGAATATTAGCTAAAATTTTATGATCTTGTGCTTGGGTTGGAATTTCGATGTGAAAAAATGGAGTTTGCATAAAACGACAATATATTAAAAAAAAATTGTCGCTAGTTTAGCTCAAACAGGGGGGATTTCCAATAAAAGTCTGTATAAAAAAACAGTAATAATAAGATTGATGTTGGCGTAATTTGTTCATACCGCATTGAAAAGAGGTCATTCATCCCTCTTGTGTTTTTTACCATTATCGTTACATTACAAAAAACAGATGTATTAAAGGTGAATTATGTTACAACGATGCCCCGAATGTCGTAAAAAAATCAGTGAAAGAGCAACACATTGCCCGAATTGTGGCTTTTCTTTTCAAGCAGAAGATTTGGAACGCTATAAAGCCATGTTGGAAAAACGCCGTTTGCACAATCAAGAAGTAAACCGTAAAAGTGCGCGATTGCAGTTGATTTGGTTGCTCATTTTTGCGTTGGTGATTGGTGTGGCGGCTTATTGGGTGAATTAACATGGCAACCTGCTTTATGCTTAAAGTGCGGTGGGGTTGAAAAACATTTCCCAAACCCACCTAACTTTTATTCTTCCACAAACCCTAATGCGGTTTCTACCACGTCAATGCCGGCGCCGGCTTTGTAGGCATTTTCGCTTAAATAACGACGCCATTGGCGTGCGCCTTTGCAGTTTTGGAAAGCGCCAAGCATGTGGCGCACAATATGATTCAGATAGACGCCTTGGCTGAGTTGCTGTTCGATGTATGGAAACATGTTTTCCACCGCTTGGCGTGGGGTGATAATCGGGGCATTTGCGTCAAACAATGTGTGATCGATATGACCGAGCAATGCGGGATTTTGATAGGCTTCGCGCCCCACCATGACACCATCCACATACTTCAAGTGCTGTTGCATTTCTTCAGTGGTTTTAATGCCACCGTTGATGCTGATGAGCAAATGGGGAAAATCCTGTTTTAGTTGATACACACGTTCGTAATTTAGCGGCGGAATTTCACGATTTTGTTTCGGGCTTAAACCGGATAACCACGCTTTACGGGCATGCACAATAAATTCCTGACAGCCCGCGTGGTGCACTTTTTGGACAAAATCACAGAGAAAATCATAGCTGTCAAAATCATCAATGCCGATGCGGGTTTTTACGGTGACGGGAATGTGCACCGCACTTTGCATTTGTTGCACGCACTCTGCAACCAGTTCCGCGTTTGCCATTAAACACGCACCGAACATACCGTTTTGTACACGATCAGATGGACACCCCACATTCAGATTGATTTCTTGGTAGCCGCGTTGTTGCGCTAATTGAGCGCAATGTTGAAGTTGTTTCGGATCGCTACCGCCCAGTTGTAACGCCACCGGGTTTTCTGCCACATCAAAATCAAGATGATCATATTTGGCATGAATAATGGCTTGTGTGGTCACCATTTCCGTATAAAGCAAGGCGTGACGAGAAAATTGGCGGTGGAAATAACGGCAATGGCGCGTTGTCCAATCCAGCATCGGGGCAACGGCGAAGCGGCCACGGTAAAAGTGCGGTTGATGTTGGGACATTTTTATGGGTTTTCCTTCCTATCTTTTGGCATTTCTTCTTTGATCCGTTGGCGGAAACGCCCTGCCGCCATGTGGTAAAACGGCTTCGGATTAAATTGGCGTGAAATAATGGAGGAAATCAGGCAGCAAATCAATAGCCAAATTAATACAGGTTGGCAGCCGGTCATTTCCATGACAATAATGCTGGCGGTGACCGGCGATTGGGTCGCACCCGCAAGAAATGCCGCCATACATAACAACACCAGCAAGCGCTGGTCGACTGAACCGTCAGTAAAGGCGGCAACTTGTACACCGAGTCCTGCGCCGATGGTAAGCGATGGGGTGAAAATACCGCCGGCAATGCCTGTCCAATATGTGCCTACTGTGGCGAACAATTTCATGATGCCAATGTCGCTTTGTACCGCTTGTCCATCGAGTGCTTGGGTGACAACTTGGTAGCCGGTGCCGTAAGTTTGTCCATTGGTGTAAACCCCAAGTGCGGTCAAAATTAGGCCTAAAATAATGGCGGTGAAAATAGGGTGCTTGCGTATCCAATGACGACAGAAAGGTAAGGTTCCGGCTGCGCCTTTGATTAACAAACGGCCGAAAATTCCCCCACTGATACCACTCACAGCACCACAAACTAAAACCCATAAACATAAATAAGGCATATCGGTTACGCCACGATATGTGGGGAAATAGGGGTTGTTACCTTCAATCGCCACTAAAATAAAACCAGCGGCGAGTACGCCTAACAATACGCGTCGTTCCCAACGCAATAACACGCCACGTCCTAATTCTTCGATAGCAAAAATAACGCCGGCTAAAGGCGCATTAAATGCGGCGGCGAGACCACCGGCTGCCCCGGTTGCCATCAGTTCATTCGCACTCAATCCGGTAAATGCCACGCCATATTTTCGGCACAAGTTGCCCCACCATAACATCACGGCTGCACCGACTTGTACGGACGGCCCTTCCCGTCCAACGGAGGCGCCGATAAGCATCGCTAAAAACGTGAGTGGAATTTTCCATAGAGTCTGTCCAAAGGCGACTAAACGGTTTTTATTGGCTTGATGAGGCAGGCTAAGGGAGGCAATGACTTGCGGAATGCCACTGCCACCGACATAAGGTGTGTATTTGGCGACGAACCAGGTTAAGAGCGCCAAACCGCCGGGCAAGATAAACCAAACGGCAATCGGATGTTGCTGTGTCCATTGGGCGTTCCATTCCAAGCCCAAATCCGCAAGTTTGGCAAAGCCAAGGGAAAACAGCGAGACCAAGCTGGCGCCGATCAGTAAACAGGTAAACTCAACGCTTTTATGGGAGATTCGATAGGTTTGACGTAATTTCTTGTGTAAAACATACCGCACTTTAATGGCGTTATGACGTAAAAAAAGAAGCACAGTGTTCATGATGAGGTTAATGTTGGGTGATGAGGTTAAAATTTTTTCACATAGAAAATTTTTTGTTCGAATTTTATACCAATAAAAAGCCCTTTGTTAGAAATTTGTTCAAAATCTTTACATTAGGAGCCGAAATTCGACACGATATTCACTTGCCTTTCTTTTAAAATGAAGACGTTCGCAAGGAGTAGGTTGTATGTCGAATAAATAGTTTGTGAATAGCTTGGCTATTCGGATTAAGTCAATAAACAAAAATCAAGGAGATTATTATGGCTTTCAATCTTAAAAACAGACACTTATTAAGTCTTGTTAATCACTCAGAACGTGAAATCAAATATTTATTAGATTTATCCCGAGACTTAAAAAGAGCAAAATATGCCGGTACCGAACAACAAAAATTAAAAGGCAAAAACATTGCGCTAATTTTTGAAAAAACCTCCACCCGTACCCGTTGCGCTTTTGAAGTCGCTGCTTATGACCAAGGCGCCCAAGTCACTTACATCGATCCAAATTCATCTCAAATTGGCCACAAAGAAAGTATGAAAGACACTGCCCGCGTATTAGGCAGAATGTACGATGCTATTGAATATCGTGGTTTCAAACAAGAAATTGTGGACGAATTAGCAGAATATGCCGGTGTGCCGGTGTTCAACGGTTTAACCGATGAATTCCACCCAACACAAATGTTGGCGGACGTGCTAACCATGATTGAAAACTGCGATAAACCATTAAGTGAAATCAAATATGTTTACATCGGTGATGCGCGCAACAACATGGGTAACTCCTTGTTATTAATAGGTGCTAAATTGGGTATGGATGTACGTATTTGTGGACCGAAAGCCTTATTGCCGGATGCAGAGTTAGTTGACATGTGCGAAAAATTTGCAAAACAAAGTGGTGCACGCATTACGGTAACCGATGATATTGATAAAGCCGTGAAAGGCGTTGATTTCGTGCACACTGACGTATGGGTTTCTATGGGTGAACCATTAGAAACCTGGGGCGAACGCATTAAATTATTATTACCTTATCAAGTTACACCTGAATTGATGAAACGCACCGGCAATCCACGTGTGAAATTCATGCACTGCTTACCGGCATTCCACAACAGTGAAACCAAAGTGGGTCGCCAAATTGCAGAAAAATACCCTGAATTAGCCAATGGTATTGAAGTGACCGAAGATGTCTTTGAATCTCCAATGAATGTGGCTTTCGAACAAGCGGAAAACCGCATGCACACCATTAAAGCCGTACTTTATTCCAGCTTAATTTAAGAGGTGGTATATGAGAATTGTTATTGCATTAGGTGGAAATGCCTTGTTGCGTCGCGGCGAGCCGCTCACCGCTGAGAACCAGCGATTAAACGTGCGTATTGCTTGCGAACAAATTGCGAAGATTTATCCAAACAACGAATTGGTCATCGCACATGGTAATGGTCCACAAGTAGGTTTGTTAGCATTACAAAGTGCAGCCTATAAAGAAGTACCTCCTTATCCGTTAGATGTATTGGGGGCAGAATCTGTGGGTATGATTGGTTACATGATTGAACAAGAATTAGGTAACTTAGTGCCGTTTGAAGTGCCGTTTGCCACATTGTTATCACAAGTGGAAGTGGATATAAACGACCCGGCATTTAAAAACCCAACTAAACCAATCGGTCCGGTGTATTCCAAAGAAGAAGCCGAACGTTTGGCAAAAGAGAAAAACTGGAGCATTGCACAAGACGGTGATAAATATCGTCGAGTGGTGCCAAGTCCGTTACCAAAACGCATTTTTGAAATCAATCCGGTGAAATGGTTGCTAGAAAAAGGCAGTATCGTGATTTGCGCCGGTGGTGGCGGTATTCCGACTTACTACGATGAGCAACATAATTTGCGCGGCGTAGAAGCGGTTATCGATAAAGACTTATGTTCTGCACTACTTGCCGATAATCTGGAAGCAGATTTATTCATTATCGCGACTGATGTGTCAGCAACCTTTGTAGATTGGGGCAAACCAACACAAAAAGCTATTGCGTCAGCACCACCGGATGAAATTGAAAAAATGGGCTTTGCCGCCGGTTCTATGGGACCGAAAGTACAGGCGGCAGTGAATTTTGCACGTAGTACCGGTAAAGATGCGGTGATCGGTTCACTTTCCGATATCGTTGATATTGTGAAAGGTAAAGCCGGCACACGTATCACGAATAAAGTGAAAGAAATTTCTTATTATTCATAATAATAAACTCACTTTGAGTATTTTAGCAGTTCAAAGTAGAATGTGCGGTCGGCATGGTTGATGAATGATTATGCCGATCTGCTAACTTCGATATTGACGAGGAGTCTGCTATGGAAGCGTCTAATAAAAAAAAGGTCTTTAATTTCCCATCAGCGTTCACGATTTTATTCTTCATTTTAATCCTTGCGGTGGGATTAACATGGGTTATTCCTTCCGGTTCCTATTCTAAGTTGACCTATAATACGACCGAAAAAGTCTTTGTAGTAAAAGCTTATGGTGAGCAAGATAAAACTTATCCTGCTACGGAAGAAACCTTAAATAATCTTAATATCAAAATTAAACTCTCCAATTTCACCGAAGGGGTGATCAAAAAACCGATTGCCATTCCGGGCACTTATCAACGTATTGAACAACATTACAAAGGTATCAAAGATATTCCTATCAGCATGGTGGAAGGAACCATCGAAGCGGTGGATGTGATGGTGTTCATCTTCGTGCTGGGCGGTATGATCGGTGTGATTAATAGAACAGGGTCATTTAACGCAGGGCTCATGGCACTAGCACGGCGCACGAAAGGCAATGAATTTATGATTGTATTTAGTGTTGCCGTGTTGATGGTGTTAGGCGGTACAACTTGCGGTATCGAAGAAGAAGCTGTTGCGTTTTATCCGATTTTAGTGCCGGTATTTTTAGCGCTGGGATATGATGCCATCATCTGTGTTGGTGCAATTTTCCTAGCTTCCTCCATGGGTACAGCGTTTTCCACAATTAACCCATTCTCAGTGGTTATCGCGTCTAATGCTGCTGGTATTCAATTTACCGAAGGGATTGGATTCCGTGCCATTGGTCTCTTGTTAGGGGCAACTTGCGTGATTGCTTACTTATATTGGTATGGTAAGAAAGTCAAAGCAGATCCGAGTTTTTCCTATACTTATGAAGATAGAGAAGAGTTTTATCATCGTTATATGAAAAACTTTGATCCGAATACCGTACTAGAATTTACCTTAAGAAGAAAACTGATCTTAATCCTCTTCTGTATTGCTTTCCCAATCATGATTTGGGGGGTAATGGCTGGCGGTTGGTGGTTCCCACAAATGGCTGCTTCTTTCTTGTCCATCACGATTATCATTATGTTTATCAGTGGCTTGAAAGAAAAAGATATTGTGGAATCCTTTACTGAAGGGGCTTCCGAATTGGTTGGTGTGTCCTTGATTATCGGTTTGGCGCGTGGTGTAAACTTAGTGCTTGAACAAGGTATGATTTCCGATACCATTTTGGATTACATGTCTAACCTTGTAAGTGGTATGCCGGGTAGCGTCTTTATCCTCGGTCAATTAGTGGTCTTCATTTTCTTAGGTCTTATCGTGCCATCTTCTTCCGGTTTGGCCGTGCTTTCCATGCCAATTATGGCACCGCTTGCCGACGCCGTGGGAATTCCGCGTGATATCGTGGTTTCTGCCTATAACTGGGGTCAATACGCCATGTTATTCTTGGCACCAACCGGCTTGGTGTTGGTGACATTACAAATGTTACATATTCCATTCAATAAATGGGTGAAATTTGTGATGCCGATGATTGGTTGCTTATTGGTCATCGGGGCAATCTTACTGGTTGTTCAAGTTTCCTTGTATAGCGTTTAAAAGTAAATTTCATAAAGGCCACCTATGTCACAGTTTTTCATAGGTGGCCTTGTTATAATGCGCTCGCTGTTTCTTTTCTAAAAAAGGATTTTTTTATGTTGAAGAAATTATTCGATAACATTGATACGCGCATTTTAAGAGCTTTACAACGCAACGGACGCTTACAAAATAATGAACTTGCCAATGAAATCGGGCTATCAAATTCAGCGTGTTTACGCCGAGTCAATCATCTTGAAGAAAATGGCGTCATTGATAGCTATGTGGCGTTATTAAACCCCAAGAAAGTCAATTGTCATTTAATCGTTTATGTTCAAGGCACTTTTTTTGAAGAAGATTCAGAACTCAAAGAGCGGTTCATTTTTGAGATAAAATTAATTCCGCAAGTTTTGGAATGCCACTTAATGGCAGGGAGCTATGATTTTTTACTCAAAATGTGCGTTGCCGATTTAGATCAATTCAATAGCATCAAAAATACCTATCTCACTAAAAATATTGGCATCAAAACCCTCAAATCTGAAGTTGCCTTAAAAACGGTAAAATCCACCACCGAGTTGCCATTATAAATATCAATTAATGCTCATAAAAAAACGGATTTCGATATCACACCGAAATCCGTTAATTTTTCCGTTTTACTTCATGCCATTATTTTTGACGCATTGCTGGGAATAAAATCACATCGCGGATGGATGGGGCGTTGGCGTAAAGCATGGCGAGACGGTCGATACCCAAGCCTTCGCCGGCTGTTGGTGGCAAGCCGTGTTCAAGGGCGACAACGAAATCTTCGTCTTTAAACATCGCTTCATCATCACCGGCTTCTTTGGCGGCTACTTGGGCATCAAAACGTTCATTTTGATCTTCGGCATCGTTTAATTCGGAGAAACCGTTACCGATTTCACGTCCGCCGATGAAGAGTTCAAAACGATCGGTGACTTCCGGGTTTTCATCGTTACGACGTGCCAACGGTGAAATTTCCGCCGGGTGTGCCATTAAGAAAGTCGGTTGAATTAAATGATGCTCTGCCACTTCTTCAAAAATGGCGTTGACAATGCTGCCTAAACCCCAAGATTTTTGCACTTCGATACCTAAACGTGCGGCAACTGCTTTCGCACGATCAATATCATATAAATCTTCTTTGACAATACCTTTGTCTGCCCCGTATTTAATGGTGGCGTCATGTAAGGTAATACGCTCAAATGGTTTGCCAAAGTCAAATTCGTATTCACCGTATTTTACAATCGTTGTGCCTAAAATATCGATAGCAAGTTTGCGTAACAATTCTTCGGTATTATCCATTAAATCATGATAGTCGGCATAGGCTTGGTAGTATTCAAGCATAGTGAATTCCGGATTGTGACGAACGGAAACGCCTTCGTTACGGAAGTTACGGTTCAATTCAAATACGCGCTCAAAACCACCGACCACTAAGCGTTTTAAGTAAAGCTCAGGGGCAATACGCAAATACATATCTACGTCTAATGCGTTGTGGTGTGTCACGAAAGGACGTGCTGAGGCACCGCCCGGGATGACTTGTAACATCGGAGTTTCTACTTCCATAAATCCTTTGGAAATGAAGTAGTCACGAATACCGGCAACCACTTTTGAACGAATGATAAAAGTGCGGCGGGATTCTTCGTTAGAAATTAAATCCAAGTAACGTTGACGATAACGTACTTCTTGGTCAGTTAAGCCATGGAATTTATCCGGTAACGGGCGCAATGCTTTGGTCAGCAATTGTACTTCGGTGGCTTTAACGGTGAGCTCGTTGGTTTTGGTTTTGAATAATGAGCCTTTTACGCCTACGATATCGCCTAAATCCCAGTGGCCGACATCATTGGCATACACGCCTTCAGGTAGATTGTCGCGTGCAACATAAAGCTGGATTTTACCGCTCATATCTTGGATGGTGATAAACGTAGCTTTACCCATAGCACGACGCGTCATGATACGACCGGCAACCGCCACTTCAATATGTTGTTCTTTTAATGCTTCGCCTTCTTCCGCATCATATTTATCATGCAAATCTTGGGCAAGTGCGTCACGACGGAATTGGTTTGGAAACGCATTACCTTTCGCGCGCAGGGCAGCTAATTTTTCACGACGGACTAACATTTCGCCGTTTAAATCTAACTCTTTTACTTCTTGTTCTGACATTTTTGTTTACCTTTAATTTTAAAAAAACGTGTTTAAAAACGACCGCACTTTTACAGTCCGGCCTTGAGACTGGCTTCGATAAACCGATCTAGATCACCGTCTAATACGGCTTGTGTATTGCGGTTTTCTACACCGGTACGTAAATCTTTAATACGAGAATCATCTAACACATAAGAACGAATTTGGCTGCCCCAGCCGATGTCGGATTTGTTGTCTTCCATGGCTTGTTTGTCGGCATTTTTCTTTTGCAATTCCAATTCGTACAACTTCGCTTTCAGTTGTTTCATTGCCTGATCTTTGTTCTTGTGTTGGGAACGATCGTTCTGACATTGCACCACAATGCCGCTTGGCATGTGGGTGATGCGCACCGCACTTTCGGTTTTGTTCACATGCTGACCGCCGGCGCCGGAGGCGCGATACACATCGATACGCAAATCGGCAGGATTGATTTCGATATCAATATCGTCGTCAATTTCAGGATAGACGAAAGCTGCGCTGAATGAGGTATGGCGACGGTTATTGGAATCAAACGGGCTTTTACGCACCAAACGATGAATACCGGTTTCCGTGCGTAGCCAGCCGAAGGCATATTCGCCACTGACACGAATTGTCGCCGATTTAACGCCGGCTACATCGCCATCGGAGACTTCCATTAATTCGGTTTTGAATCCTTTGCTTTCCGCCCAACGCAAATACATACGAAGTAACATTTCCGTCCAGTCTTGCGCTTCGGTACCGCCGGATCCTGCTTGCAAATCTACATAACAATCACACGCATCGTGTTCGCCACTGAACATACGGCGAAATTCCAGTTTGGCGAGTTGTTGTTCCAGTTCGTCTAATTCGGCAACGGCTTCGTTGAAGGTGCCTTCGTCTTCCGCTTCTACGGCGAGTTCCAACAAGCCGTCCACATCTTCCAAGCCTTGCTCTAAAGTTTTAATGGTGTTGACCACCTGTTCTAAAGAAACGCGCTCTTTGCCGAGTGCTTGCGCTTTCTCTGCGTCGTTCCATACATCAGGCTGTTCCAATTCGGCGTTGACTTCTTCTAAACGCTCGGTTTTGGCGTCGAAGTCAAAGATACCCCCGAAGCACGGAAGTGCGGTCGGTTAAATCGGTGATTTTATTTTTGATAGGATTGATTTCAAACATGATGATTAACTGTGTTTAAAGACTAAATTAAGTGCGAAATTATAAGGGATTTTCCATAGATTTGGTAGGGCGAAAAAAAGGTTCATCATGAAAATTGAATCGGGCTTTTGCATAAGCTGCCAATTGCTTTTATAATTCGCACTTCTTTTCACTATTTCACAATTTAGGAACAAAAAATGAAAAAAATTATGACCGTACTTTCTCTTTTGGCAATGTCTGCCGGTGCTATGGCAGATGATGCTGCGCTAAAAAATAAGCTGGAAAAGTTAGGCGTAAAAGACATTGAAATTCAATCCTCTCCGATTAAAGGATTACGCACTGTAATTAGCGATCAAGGCGTTTTTTATGCTGAAGAAGGCGGAGACTATTTACTGCAAGGGAATATTTATAAGTTGAGCGATAAAGGCATTAGCAATATTTCCAACAATGTATTAATGGACAAATTAAACGCCTTAACCAGCGAAATGATTGTCTATCCGGCGAAAAATGAAAAACACGTTGTCACCGTTTTCATGGATATCACTTGCCATTACTGTCATTTATTGCATCAACAAATCAAAGAATATAACGATTTAGGCATTACCATTCGCTATCTTGCCTTCCCACGCGGTGGCACAGACAGCAAAACGGCCAGCCAAATGGAAGCGATTTTCACCGCGAAAGATCCGGCATTTGCGCTAAATGAAGCGGAAAACGGCAATTTACCAAAAGAATTGAAAACACCGAATATTGTCAAAAAACACTATAATCTTGGCATTCAATTTGGCGTGAATGGCACACCGACCATTGTTACCTCTAAAGGGGAAATTATCGGCGGCTATTTAAAACCACGTGAATTATTAGCCGAGTTAGAAGGCTAATCTAGGTTTCCTTGTGCAAAAACGTATCTTACGCCGTGATGTGCCGGCAGGCGATAAACTCTGTGACGATCCCTTGTTGGATCGTCTTTATCGTTCGCGCCACATTAAAAACGCCAACCAATTAGACCGCACTTTAAATGCTATGCACCATCCGAACCTTATGTCGGGCATGGATACCGCGGTAACCTTTCTTCTTGAAGCTTATCAAAAACAACAGAACATCGTCATTGTGGGCGATTTCGATGCCGACGGCGCAACTAGTACCGCATTGGCGGTGCTCGCACTACGTCAGTTGGGCTTTGCCAATGTTGCCTATTTAGTGCCGAACCGTTTCGAGCAAGGTTACGGATTAAGTGTTGCCGTCGCACAAGAGGCTTTGGCTTTAGGCGTTGAGTTGTTAATGACCGTGGATAATGGCGTTTCTTCCCATGAGGGCGTCGCCTTTTTAAAGGCACAGGGTGTGAAAGTGATCGTGACTGATCACCACTTGCCACCGGAAACGTTGCCGAACGCCGATGCCATTGTGAATCCGAATTTGGCGCATTGCGGTTTTCCCTCCAAACATCTGGCGGGTGTGGGCGTTACTTTTTATCTTATGCTTGCCTTGCGGGCGAAATTCCGTGAACTTGGTCTATTTGATGCAAAAAATCAGCCGAATTTCACGGAATTGTTAGATTTGGTGGCGTTAGGCACGGTATCCGATGTGGTGCCATTGGATCAAAATAACCGCATTTTAGTCTATCAAGGCATTGCCCGTATTTGCGCCGAGCGTTGTCGTTGCGGCATTCGTGCCTTGGCAGAAGTAGCGAAGCGGGATGTGACCCGTTTCGTGGCGGCGGATTTAGGCTTTTCCATTGGGCCACGTTTAAATGCAGCGGGACGGCTGGATAATATGTCCGTGGGCGTGGAGCTTTTGTTAGCCGAAAACATGGAAACGGCTCGCGCGTTGGCATTAGAGCTGGATGGATTAAATCAAGCGCGCAAAGAAATTGAGCAAGGCATGAAGTTAGAAGCTTTAACCATCTGCCAAAATTTGTTTGCAAATGCCACCGCACTTGAAACAGAAATCCCCTACGCTATCGTATTGTATCAAGCCGATTGGCACCAAGGTGTGCTAGGGATTCTCGCCTCACGCATTAAAGATCAATTCCATCGCCCGGTGATTGCATTTGCGCAAGATCAAGCAGGCATTTTGAAAGGGTCTGCGCGCTCCATCCCCGGGTTACATATTCGCGATGTGCTGGAGCGGGTTTATTCACAGCATCCAGATTTGATCCTTAAATTTGGCGGACACGCCATGGCGGCAGGATTGAGTATTCCGGAAAGTCGCTTTGACGATTTTCGTCAGATTTTTAATCAGACGGTCAGCGAATTATTGGCGGAAGATCAATTACAAGGCACGATTTGGACTGACGGCGAATTACATGCGAATTTGTTGAACTTGGCAACGGCAGAAACTTTGCGTCAAGGCGGGCCTTGGGGACAGGCATTTCCTGAACCCATGTTCGACGGTGAATTTAAAATTCTGCAACAACGTTTAGTGGGCGAAAAACATTTGAAAATGATGGTAGAGCCAAAGCTTGGTGGACCGTTGTTGGATGCTATCGCCTTTAACGTAGATACACGCTATTATCCTGATTTATCTGTAAAAACGGCAAGATTCGTCTATAAACTCGACATTAATGAGTTTCGTGGCAATCGCGATGTTCAGCTGTTGGTGGATTATATTGAACCCTTGGAAAGTTAGGCACATGATGTCAAGGCTTAGATTACTCATCGTTTTATTCTTTATCAGCGGATTTGCCGTTGCGCAAGAAAGCGTGTCTCATCTGCCTGCGGTAGATGAAGCCAGCCGCCTGTTTGAAGAAGGCAAAGACTATTTTTCTTACCAAGAACCAATCCTGCTGCCGTCTCGAAAAGATCATCGCATTCCGATTCAATTCTTTTTTGATTACGATTGTCGTGTTTGCTCTTCTGCCCAAGACATCCTTGAACTTTATAGTCAAATTAACCGCGATCGCGTGGTATTAACCGAATATCCGGTAGCAACCGCGAAAACGCGTTTTTCTGCAACGGTTTTTTATAGTTTGCAAGCGTTAAATGCCGATAACTTGTCTTCCGCCTTGCTGTTTGAAACCGCTGAAAAAAGCCAATATACGAAACTCTCTCAAATGGATAATCTGTTGGCATGGCTTGGGCGACAAGGCATTGAGCGCAACCGTTTTTTACAAACCTATTCTTCAGAACAAATTAAACAACAGGTGGATGAGGCAATACGTTTAACCGAAGATTACGGCGTGTTTACCTTTCCTTATGTCATTATTGACGGCAAATATGTGTTGACCGCGAGTACCTTATATAATGACGATTATGCCCTCGCGGTATTAGATTTTTTAATTAACAAAAAACAATAGCAAACCAGTACAAAGGATAGTTATGAAAATCGGGATTGTTGGCGCAATGGCGCAAGAAGTAGAAATTTTAGTCAATTTAATGACAGATAAGATCGTGACAAAATTGGCCTCCGGCACGATTTATGAAGGCAACATTCAAGGAAAACATGTTGCCTTGTTGCAATCCGGTATCGGCAAAGTTGCGGCTGCCATGGGCACGACCGCGTTATTGCAATTAGCCAAACCTGATCTTGTGATTAATACCGGTTCTGCCGGTGGCGTGGCGGAAGGTTTGAACATAGGCGATGTGATCGTTTCTACTGAAACCCAATATCATGATGCGGATGTGACGGCTTTCGGTTATGCCAAAGGGCAATTACCGGCGTGTCCGGTCACGTTTGTGTCTGATACCAAACTTGTTGAGCTGGCAGAGCGCGTTGCTACGCAATTAGGGCAACATGTGAAACGTGGTTTGATTTGTTCCGGCGACAGTTTTATTCAAGGCGGTGAACGGTTGGCGCAAATTAAGCAGGATTTCCCGAAGGTGATTGCCGTGGAAATGGAAGCCACCGCGATTGCGCAAGTGTGCCATGCGTTTAACGTGCCTTTTGTGGTGGTTCGTGCGATTTCTGATGCGGGGGATGGCAAGGCGAATATGTCCTTTGAAGAATTCCTTCCGTTGGCGGCAAAACAATCTTCTGACATGATCGTTGCGATGTTGGCAGAATTGAATTAATCCTTTCTTTCCGCGTGCGGTGTCTATCGTACGCGGACGACATATTCTAACCTATCTCTCTCATTTTTCGTCTGTTTTTCTAAAAAACACTTGATTCTAGAGTTACTCCATATTTTATCATGAGCCAAACTTAACGATAAAAGGAGACATCAAATGAAATTTCTAAAAACAAGTGTAATTTGTACCGCACTTTTCGCTGCATCCCTTGCTAACGCGCATAACGTTTGGTTAGAGCCCGTTAAAGACGCTAATGCTGCTGGGCAATATGTGGTGAAATTTGGTCACGAACAGACAGAAGCTTACCCTGAACAAAAATTGAAAGCGGTTAAATTGCTGGATAGTAAAGGCAATGTCACTAACGCAACCTACCAATTTAAAGAAGGCGAAGCTTATCTTAATGCGGAGAAAGCTTCACAAGTGTTTATTCGTTTTGATAACGGTGTTTGGTCTAAATTGCCAAGCGGTAAATATGTAGAAAAAACCAAACAACAAGAACCAACGGCAGAATTGTCTGTGAATCCGGTGAAATTCGGTAAAGCCGTATTACACTGGGACGACCAAGCGATGAAAGCACACGGCATGGAATATGAATTAGTGCCTCAAGCACAACCAAAAGCCGGAAAACCATTGTCGATTTTAGTGTTACACAAAGGCAAACCGGTGAAAGACATTAAAGTGGGATTAGGTGAAGATGCACCGTTCAATTTAACCAATGAGAAAGGTATCGCTGAGTTTACCCCACAAGCAGGCTACAACAAAGTTTGGGCTGAATTTGAGGAAAATGTTAAAGACAATCCGGATTACGATAGCCGCTCAGTGGAATATATGCTGACCTTTAATGCCGAGTAATCGAATGAAAAAAGCGTTGCGTATTCTGACCGCACTTTTTCCTTTGTTGGTTGCCCCTCATGCTTTGGCGCACGCACTTTATGTGTTCGCCCAGTATGATGGGCAAACTGTCACGGGAAAATCCTATTATTCCGATATGACCCCTGCTGCGGAAACCTATGTGGAAGTTTTACGCCATGGGGAAAATCAGCCATTGATGACGGGGAAAACCGATAACCGTGGTTATTTTCACTTTCCATTAGTGGTCGAACCGAAAGTCGCCTTAAAAGTGGTGGTTGAAGGGGAAGAAGGACATCGGGCGACTGTGGTGGCGGATCGCATCACCGCAACGTCAAATGCGCCAACGCAAGCGAGCGATGAAAGCCTGTTACTGTTGCGGGAGGATATTGCGCAGTTACGCGACAAGATTTACCTGCACGATATTTTAGGTGGCATTGGCTACATCGTCGGTATTGCGGGCATTGCCGCTTGGTTAAGCGCCCGTAAATTAAGAAAAGGGCGTTAATAATGCATTTGTCGGAAGGCGTATTGCATACGCCGGTGTTATTAGCAGGCGTTGCTTTGGCGGGAGTCGGTGTTGCTGTCGGATTACGTCGTTTAGAGAGTGAACGTTTGCCTTTAACGGCGTTGTTTGCGGCGGCATTTTTTGTTGCAGGCACCATTCATGTTCCCGTGGGCATCGGCAGCGTTCACTTGATTTTAAATGGCATGGCAGGTTTATTTCTTGGCTGGGCAGTATTCCCGGCCTTTCTGATTGCCTTGTTGTTACAGGTGCTGTTTTTTTCCTTCGGTGGCTTTGCCGTATTGGGCGTAAACTTGTGTGTGATGGCGTTGCCGGCAGTGGCGGCACATTACTTATTACGGGGCTATTTGCAGCCTGACATGGGGTTCATGGCGAAACTGTTCACCGGCGTGGGTGCCAGCGTAATTGGCGTAGGCGGCGCGGGGGCGTTAGCCTCTCTTGTCTTGGCTCTGGACGGTGGCAAACATTATCAGGATTTAATCGCCTTGTTGTTGCTGTCTCATCTGCCTGTATTTGTGTTGGATAGTATTATCAGCTACGGCGTGATTTCTCTCCTCAGCAAAATGTACCCGAGTGCATTACAATCTATTGGCACTTCACTGAACGTTGACGATACCAAACGGTGCGCACAATGAGCCCCGTTTTTCAGCGTTTTTTTCTACCGCACTTTTTTGCTCCTCACTTGCGCCTGATTTACCTATTCCTTTGGGGCATGGTGATCAGTGCCTTATCTCAACCTTCTTTGTTGCTATGGTTAAACGGAATCACCTTAATCTTATTGGTGGTCTTGATTTATCGTAGTCGATATCCTTATTTTCCTTATCTAAAACGTTGGTTAGTCTTCAATGGCTTTACTTTATTACTTTGGGCAACCTTAAGTTGGCATATTGGCGCTGATGGTGTTGAACTTAATCCCGAGGGTATGGATACGGCGCTGTTAATTAGCTTACGCATGAACTTGTTGCTGTTTTCCGTATGGTTATTGTTGTGGAAAATGAATGACACGGTGTTGGTACAAGCCATTGGTAAATTGCCCTTGCCGCCCAAATTCATTTGGCTTTTTGTTCTCACGGTGCGTTATATTGCGCTGTTAGGTGAACTGCAACAAAAAATGGATTTGGCGATGCGTGCACGAGGTTATCATGCCGGATTAAATCGCCGAACGTTGTATGTCACTGCACAACGGGTTGCGCTTTTACTGGTGCATGCGTTACTCAAAGCTGAGACGGCACAAATCGCGCTAAAATGTCGTGGCTTTCGCTTTGGTGAAAAGACAAATTTAAGTGGTGAAAAATGACGGTTTTACAAGTCAACGGATTGCAAATTAAACGAGGTGAACGGCAGATTATCGACAATCTGTCTTTTCAAATTGAAGAAGGTCAGCGCTTTTTTGTGCAGGGCGAAATCGGCACAGGTAAAACTACTTTATTGCTTGCTTTGTTAGGCTTTGTGCCTGTTGCGCGCGGTGAGATTCGTCTATTCGGACAATTGTGTCGAGAAGAAAAAGATTTTGCGCCTTTTCGTGGTACCGTGGGGCTTTGTTTTCAGCACGCCGATGATCAACTGTTTGGGCCAACTGTGTTGGACGATGTTGCCTTCGGACCGTTAAATCAAGGCTTGTCTCACCAACAGGCGTATGCGGTGGCTTTACAGCAACTGGAACGCTTAGGGATTGCTCATTTGCAGGATCGCACCGTACATACGTTGTCCGGCGGGGAAAAAAATTTCACGGCATTGGCAGGCGTGTTAGCGATGCAACCGAAAATGTTATTGTTAGACGAGCCGACGAATGGATTGGATCGTAAAAATACGGAAAAATTGACCGCACTTTTGCGTGAGCTGTCGCTGCCTATGTTGGTAGCCTCTCATCATCAAGGATTTACGGCTGAATTGGCCGATAATGTTCTGACTTTATGATCTCAATCAACCCGAAAAATCAAAGGTTGTGCTACCCTAACGGGGTTTTTTGTAACCAGATAGTTAAGGGGCAATATTATGTGTACAACTTGTGGTTGTGGACATCCTGAACAAGTCAGAATCGGTGAGGTAGCACACTCTCATCATGACCATGACGGCACACAAAGTGCGGTCAAAAATCCGAACTTTTCTCATTTCAAATTTCACTCGGTAGAATCGGCTTCTGAAGCCAATGAAACACAAAAACGCCTGTTGAAAGTGGAACAGGACGTGTTAGGCAAAAACAATCAAATCGCGGCGCACAACCGCTTTCTTTTCCAGCAACAACATATTCTTGCACTGAATTTGGTGTCCAGCCCGGGTTCCGGTAAAACCACCTTGCTCACCACCACGTTAAACGCGCTGAAAAATGACCGCACTTGTTATGTGATCGAAGGCGATCAACAAACGGAAAATGATGCGGACCGTATTCGTGCCACCGGCGTCGCCGCCATTCAAGTCAACACGGGCAAGGGCTGCCATTTAGATGCACAAATGATCAACGACGCCTTGTTCAAACTTGAGCCGAAACAAGACAGCCTACTGTTTATTGAAAACGTGGGTAATCTGGTTTGTCCGTCTGAATTTGATTTGGGTGAAAAAGCCAAAGTGGTGATTTTGTCCGTCACTGAAGGTGAAGACAAACCGCTGAAATACCCGCACATGTTTGCGGCGTCTAAGTTAATGATTTTAAATAAAGTCGATTTATTGCCATACCTTCATTTTGATGTGGAAAAATGTATTGCTTACGCCAAACAAGTGAACCCGCAAATTGAAGTGATTCAACTTTCTGCGACCACCGGCGAAGGCTTAAAAGCTTGGTTGGATTGGTTACAGGCACAATAAGGATTGTGGAACAAAATGCAGTTTATTGATGAGTTTCGTGATCCGAAATTAGCCAAAAGTTTAGTCAATTGCCTGAATGAATTAATGGCGAAATTGCCGCAATATACGGCGGAAAATCCGCTCTATTTAATGGAAGTTTGCGGTGGGCATACGCATACCATTTTTAAATTCGGTTTAGATCGTTTGTTGCCGAAGAGCATTGAATTTATCCATGGTCCCGGTTGCCCTGTATGTGTCTTGCCGATGGGACGCATTGATGTGTGCATTGAAATTGCGCAGAAACCGGATGTCATTTTCTGCACCTTTGGCGATGCTATGCGCGTGAAAGGGCGTCGTGGTTCCTTGTTGGAAGCCAAAGCGAAAGGCGCCGATGTACGCATCGTGTATTCACCGTTGGATGCGATGAATATCGCAGTGAACAATCCTGACAAAAAAGTGGTGTTCTTTTCTCTTGGTTTTGAAACCACCATGCCAAGTGCCGCGGTGACTTTGCAGCAGGCGAATAAATTAAATATTCAGAATTTCTGGGTGGTCTGCCAAAACATTACCATCATTCCAACGCTACACAGTTTGCTTTCACAAGATTATGTAAAAATTGACGGCTTCCTTGCACCGGGGCATGTGAGCATGGTGATCGGCACGTCGCCTTATCAATCCATTGTGGATAAATACCACAAACCTTTCGTCATCACGGGCTTTGAGCCGTTAGATATTTTACAAGCTATTGTGATGTTGGTGCAGCAATTTGTGGATGGACGTTGCGAAATTGAAAATCAATATAAACGTATCGTGCATTCTGAAGGGAATTTATTAGCGCAACAAGCCATGCGCGAAGTGTTCCAACTGAAAAAATCCAGCGAATGGCGTGGCTTAGGTGAAATTGAAGAGTCGGGTGTAGAACTGACAGACGCTTATAAACGCTTTGATGCAGAAGTGTATTTCCACAGCCAACCGCAACAAGTGGCGGATGACCCGAATTCTCGTTGCGGCGACGTGCTCACCGGCAAATGTAAACCTTCAGATTGCCCGTTATTTGGCACGCAATGTAACCCGGACAATGCCTATGGCGCGTTGATGGTGTCCTCAGAGGGGGCGTGTGCCGCCTATTATCAATATCGGAGAGAATAATGACAGATTTCATCACCATGGCGCACGGCAACGGCGGCGGTGCCATGCAAAAACTCATTCAGGATTACTTCGTCGAAGCCTTTGATAATCCCATTCTTGCGCAAGGGGAAGATCAAGCCCGTTTGCCCTTAGCTGAGCTCATGGCACAAGGGAAACAACTTTCTTTTAGTACCGACAGTTTCGTTATCGACCCGATTTTCTTTCCCGGTGGCAATATCGGCAAACTTGCTGTGTGCGGTACATTAAACGATGTGGCGGTGTGTGGCGCCGTGCCGAAATATCTCTCTTGCGGTTTTATTTTAGAAGAAGGCTTGCCCTTAGCCGAACTCAAAGACATCATTCAAGCTATGGCAGAAGCCTGCCAGGCTGCCGGTGTGCAAGTGGTGACGGGTGACACCAAAGTGGTGCAAAAAGGTGCGGTGGATAAAATCTTCATTAACACCAGCGGCATCGGGGTTATTCCGCAAGGCATCGATTGGGGGATGCATCGTATTGAAGCGGGCGACAAGATTATCGTCAGCGGCACCATTGGTGAACACGGCGCAACCATTCTCAATTTGCGCGAAAACCTGGGGATTCAAACGGATCTCAAAAGCGACTGCGCGGTTCTTGCGCCACTCATCGATTTATTGCGCCCGATTGAGGGCGTAAAAGCCGTACGTGACGCCACTCGTGGTGGTGTGAATGCAGTATTGCACGAATTTGCCGCCGCCCAACAATTAGGCATGCAAATCAACGAAGACGATTTACCCATCCGTTCTGAAGTGCGTGGCATTTGCGAATTACTTGGGTTAGAAGCCTTAAACTTCGCTAACGAGGGTAAACTGGTGATCATCGCCTCTCCTGAAAAAACACCTGAAATTCTGACCGCACTTCATTCCCATGAATTAGGCAAAAATGCCACCGTGATTGGCGAAGTGACGACGGATAAAAAAGTCAGATTATTAGGCGGTTTCGGGCAGTCACGGTTGCTGGATTTACCGATGAATGAGCCGTTGCCGAGGATTTGTTAGGTTGTTCTACTTTCTTGCTTGTGCAAGAAAGTAGCAAAGAACACACCCCGGATAAATTGCTGCTCCTCCCTTTATTGTCATTTTCTTCACGGAAAATTTCGAACTCGCCACGGCGTGGCTCAAACAAAGCGAAATTTTCCTAAAAATGCCAAGTCGTTCGGGCAATTTATACGGGGATTTTATTTGAGCGTTATTAGTTAAAAGCGCGGTGGAATTTTGGATTGTTTTTTGCTATGAAAAACGTTTGGGATTTTAACCGCACTTTCTTTTTCATGATGGTTCAAGCGTCCACGCTTGGACCAAAAGAAGCACCAGCGTGGACGCTGGCGCTATCAAAGGAGCAACAAAATATGAATCCATCCAAAGTCCAACGGGATAAATTGCAGCAACTAACGGATTTGCCGAATGTAGGCAAGGCAGTTGCGGAGGATTTGCAGAAACTGGGGATTAACACACCGCAGGATTTGTTGGGGCATGATGCTTATGCCATGTATTACACACTTTGTGAGTTAACCGGTATGCAGCATGATCCTTGTATGATAGATGTCTTTTTATCTTTAACTGATTTTATGCAAGGAAACGATCCGAAGCCTTGGTGGGCATTTACCGCACAACGTAAGGCGTATTTATCGCAATTAAGCAGATAATCGCCATATCTTCTGACAGAAACGTATCTATAGTAGGTTTACATAACATTTACAATAATTTTCGGAACTAAACGCTCTCTTTTTTGACTAAAGGCCGTTGCATTTGCAACACATCATGTTATCAAAGGACAACAACATTTATATTGAGGTCTATTATGTCAAAAAAACTTTTTGCTGAATTTTTCGGTACATTTTGGTTAGTTTTTGGTGGTTGCGGTAGCGCAATCTTTGCTGCTTCAGTCAACCTTGGTATTGGTTATGTCGGTGTTGCCCTTGCATTCGGCCTAACGGTATTAACCATGGCTTATGCAGTAGGCCATATTTCCGGAGGACATTTTAATCCGGCAGTGACACTTGGGTTAGTGGCAGGCGGTCGTTTTTCTGCTAAAGATGCGCTGCCATACATCGTTTCTCAAGTGATTGGTGGCTTGGCAGCAGGCGCTGCGCTTTACTGCATTGCTTCCGGCAAAGTGGGCTTTGATGTGACAGCCGGTTTTGCATCAAACGGCTATGGTGAACATTCTCCTAAAGGTTATTCTTTAGCTGCCGTATTTTTAGCTGAAGTATTATTAACCGCCTTCTTCTTGCTCATCATCATGGGCGCAACACATAAAAATGCCCCAGCGGGTTTTGCACCAATTGCGATTGGTTTAGCTTTAACCTTAATTCACTTAATTAGCATCCCTGTATCTAACACCTCCGTAAACCCGGCGCGTAGTACCGGAGTAGCATTATTCCAAGGCACTTGGGCAGTGGATCAATTATGGCTTTTCTGGGTAGCACCAATCATCGGTGGTATTTTGGGTGGTGTTATTTACCGCTCTTTATTAGACAAAAATAACTAAGATTTTACGTCATATAAAAAAAGCATCGTTAAGATGCTTTTTTTATAAATTAAAATTCTTATCTTCGATAGCTCAAACTTCCCAATAGCTCGCCCCCTCGGATAGCGCACGCTTCCCAGCATGTGCTGTAACTTCATGATGGTTCAAGCGTCCACGCTTGGACACAAAGAAGCACCAGCGTGGACGCTGGCGTTATCAAAGGGATCATAAAACATGAATTCCTCCAAAATTCAAAGAGATAAATTACAGCAACTGACGGATTTGCCAAATATAGTAGCGTGCATCTTGATGCACGACTAAACCACGCACGGAACGTTATTTAACTCTTTAGAGCATTCACGATGTCGTGCAACAAGTTGCACGCTACGATTCTGTATCTTATTAGATAGGCATAAAATCTATCTTACGAAAGCCCTCCCCATGATAGCGCACGCTTCCCGGCGTATGCTGTAACTTCATGATGGTTCAAGCGTCCACGCTTGGACCAAAGAAGCACTAGCGTGGACGCTGGCGCTATCAACGGCGACGCACGCTATCGATAAAGTCTAAATGATAAAACACGCTCAAAACCCACCGCACTTTAGGCATTTTTTCTCACATAGTCTGCCGCTTCGGCGATGAGTGCCTCGCTTGGTCTTTTGCAAGTGTAGTAGCGTGCATCTTGATGCACGACTAAACCACATACGGAACGTTATTTAACTCTTTTGGGCATTCACGATTTCGTGCAACAAGTTGCACGCTACGATTCTTTATCTCATGATGGTTCACGCGTCCACGCTTGGACCCAAAGAAGCACCAGCGTGGACGCTGGCGCTATCAACGGTGACGCGCGCTATCGATAAAGTCTAAATGATAAAACACGCTCAAAACCCACCGCACTTTAGGCATTTTTTCTCGCATAGTCTGCCGCTTCGGCGATGAGTGCTTCGCTTGGTCTTTTGCAAGTGTAGTAGCGTGCATCTTGATGCACGACTAAACCACATACGGAACGTTATTTAACTCTTTTGGGCATTCACGATTTCGTGCAACAAGTTGCACGCTACGATTCTTTATCTCATGATGGTTCAAGCGTCCACGCTTGGACCAAAGAAGCACTAGCGTGGACGCTGGCGCTATCAACGGCGACGCACGCTATCGATAAAGCCTAAATGATAAAACACGCTCAAAACCTACCGCACTTTAGGCATTTTTTCTCGCATAATCTGCCGCTTCGGCGATGAGTGCTTCGCTTGGTCTTTTGCCGGTATAGAGTTCAAATTGTTCGACGGCTTGTAACACAATCACTTCCGCGCCGGAGATGGTTTGTTTACCTAAGGCATGGGCGGTTTTGATTAATGGTGTGTCGGCAGGTTGAGCAACCACATCAAATGCGGTTTTGGCTTGACGGATCATGGCTTCGGGGAAGGCAAGATCGAAAGCTTCTTTTCCGCCTTTCATGCCGATTGGCGTGACGTTAACGAGAATCTCGGCAGTTTGGTTTTCGAGGGATGCGATATAACCGTAGCCATAAAGTGCGGCTAAATAGCTGCCTGTTTTTTCGTTGCGGGCGAAGACGTTGAGTTTTTCAAAGCCTGAATGTTTAAATGCCGCCACGACTGCTTTTGCCATGCCGCCGCTGCCATGCACGATTACACGGTCATTCTTATTCAATTGGTATTTTTCGATAAGTTTAACAATGGCAATATAGTCGGTGTTGTAGGCGCGTAAAACACCGTTGTCATTGACGATGGTATTGACCGATTCAATGGCTTGTGCGGAAGGGGAGATCTCGTCTAAAAATGGCATGCAACTTTCTTTGAAAGGCATGGACACTGCGCTTCCGCGAATACCTAAGGCTCGAATGCCTTTGACGGCATGTTCGATGTCATCGGTAGTGAAGGCTTTATAAATAAAATTCAAGCCGAGTTTTTGATAAAGATAATTGTGAAAGGTGGTGCCGAAATTACCGGGGCGACCGGAGAGGGACATACAGAGTTGGGTATCTTTGTTAAGCATAAGAAGTATTCCTTTTATAGATAAAGAAATGATTTCGTGAGTATAGCAGATGGCAAGTAAAACATTTGGAAAATCGACCGCACTTTTACGAATCATGCAAAAATAAGACGATTGGGCCCCATCTGAGCCGCCTGAGCGATTTGCAATTTTCGTTAAAAAAATTGCAAGTGAGCGAAGAATTGCGGTGAAGCTGGGGTCGCTTTTCTTTTGGTGACTTTTCTTTGGCGAAGCAAAGAAAAGTTACTCGCCCATCGGGCGAAATCCCGATAGTTGAGCCGCGATGACTGCCTGTCCTAAACTCAATCCCCCATCTCCCATCGGAAACTGATGCGCATTCAATACCTTTAATTCAGCCAAATGTTCTTTTATCAATCGCCGTAATAATTGGTTGTGCCATACGCCACCGGAAAGCACGATTGTTTTGCACTGGTGGCGTTGAGCCTGTTGGCGAGCCAACTGAGCGAAGCCTTCTGCCAACGCATAGTGAAAAATAAAGGCTTTGTCGGCGTTGGAAGAATCGAGCGTAATCCATGTTTGCCAGAAATAGGCAAGATCCAATTTATTTTCAGTGTTAAGTGGCATTAAGGTTGGAAGCTCAATTTTATCGAATGGCAAACTGGCGAGCACGGATTGAGAGGCAAGCACTTCTAATTGGCAGGCAGCTTCGCCTTCCCAGCTCAGTTGTGGTGGTGTGATGCCCAAGCCAAATGCTACTGCGTCAAATAAGCGACCTGCAGAGGAAATTCGTGGGCTATTCAGATTACGTTCAATGGCCTTAGCGATCAGTTGCCAGTCATAGTTGGCGCACGTTTGGGCGGCGATTTCTTGCCAATTTGGCACGAATTGATGCAAATGCGCTAACCAGTTGCGCCAAGGTTGTTTGGCGGCAAGATCGCCCCCCGGCAATGCCACCGCAGGTAGCCCCCCTAAATAATGGCAGTGTTTTTCATCAACCAACAGACATTCTCCGCCCCAAAGTTGTCCGTTTTCCCCCATGCCGATACCGTCTAACGCAAGCCCGATAACCTGTTCATGGCAATGATGTTCTGCCATGACGCTGACAATATGGGCGTGATGGTGGAGCACTTCTACATAAGGGATTTGATGTTGCGCTGCTAAGCATTTTCCTACTTCATGGGTGAAATAACCGGCGTGGGCATCAATGGCGATAAGTTCCGGTTTGAATTGGTAGATTTGGCAAAATAGCGCAATATTCGCTTCTAATTGCGACCGCACTTTTTCATTCGAGGTGTCGCCGATGTGTTGGCTGACGATGGCTTTATTTTGACGCAACAAACAGAACGTATTTTTTAAATCAGACCCTAATGCCAGCACATTGCGCACGCTGTGCTGATCCAATAGGGTTTCGTCAGGCACATAGCCCCTTGCGCGACGTAGGATTTCCATACCATCAAACGCCGCGCGCACTAAGGAATCGTCAGCGCGTTGCAAAATGTCGCGATTGTGGCAGAGGAAATAATCCGCCAAATCACTTAAATATTTATTCATAAGCTCACTCGTTCGCTTATTCACCCCTTCGGGGCCGTTGGCATAGCCAACGTTCAAAAAACGTTGTTTTTTGTCAACCGCACTTGGGTTTTCCAATACCGGCGGTTGTCCGCTTGGGTTGGCAGAGGTCATCACTAATGGGCGATTCACTTCTCTCAATAATAAATGCTGTAACGGGTTGCTTGGTAACATCACGCCGATTTCATTGAGTTGTGGTGCAATCTGTTCCGCTAATGAGGGAACTTTGTGTTTTGCCAATAGCACAATGGGCGCCGCGGTGCTGGTGAGTAATCTGATTTCTGTTTCCGTGAGACCCTTTAAAAAAGACACATCCGGCACCATCACTGCCAAGGGTTTGGTCGGGCGGTGTTTACGATCGCGCAGTAATTGCACGACATGGGTCTGGGTTGCATCACAGGCAAGATGAAAACCGCCAATGCCTTTTACTGCAACGATCTTGCCTTGTTGTAAGAAAAGTGCGGTGGTTTTTATTGGTGTTTTTTCATCGATAAGCGCGCCTTCTTGATTGCTTAACCAAACATGAGGGCCGCACACGGCACAGGCGTTCGGTTGCGCATGAAAACGACGGTCGGCAGGATTTTTATATTCTTCTGCACAATCAGGGCAGAGGGGAAAATCGGCCATTGAGGTGTTTTTACGATCGTAAGGAATGGCTTTAATGATGGTAAAGCGCGGGCCGCAATGGGTACAGTTCGTAAAAGGATAATGATAGCGCCGATTGGTCGGATCAAATAAATCCTTTAAACAGGCAGGGCAAGTGGCGGCATCGGGTACGATTTGGGTATCCATGGCGTTGTTTTCGCTTTCACGGATTTCAAAGCCTTCAAAGTGTGGTGGATTTTCCCACGGTTTTTCATGCTGCTGAATATCGGTAATCAGCGCAAGCGGGGGCAGTTGAGTTTGCAGATCATGCAAGAATTGTTGCAGTTGTTGCGCTGTTGGTTCAAGCAGGCGGATGAGTACGCCTTGTCCGTCGTTGTTGACATCGCCGCGTAATCCGTATTGATTCGCCAATAACCAGACGAAGGGACGAAATCCCACTCCTTGTACTTTGCCTTTTATGCGTAATTCAATGCCCTGCATATGTTTCCTGTTGCTATTACATTATCGCCACATGATGAAATGTGGCTATTTTAAGTGGCGCTATTTTAGCGTGCTTATTGCTTTGTGATGAGGAGCATTTCTAAAAAATGCCAAAACGATGATCTTCATCAAGAATCTCATGTCGTGATGCAATGGTAGTGAGAGGCTTGGCAGGTTTGCGCCAGTTTCCCCTTGAGATTCTCCCCAATTCGCACTAGACTACCGCCCTCTTTTTCAAACCAAATGTTCAATTATGCGTGTTGCCGATTTTTATTTTGATTTACCTGATGAGTTGATTGCCCGTTACCCTAAAACAGAGCGAACTGCCAGCCGTTTATTACAGTTGAATGGCGAAAACGGGGACATTTTCCACCGCACTTTTGCCGATGTGTTGGAGTTGATTCATCCGGGCGATTTGATGATCTTCAATAATACCCGTGTTATTCCTGCGCGGATGTTCGGGCGTAAAATCAGTGGCGGAAAAATAGAAGTGTTGGTGGAGCGCGTGTTAAGCGAATCCCGTTTTCTTGCCCATGTTCGCGCCTCTAAAGCGCCGAAAGAAGGCGCAGAACTGATTTTAGGTGAGGATAAATTAGGGGAAGGCAACGGTGTAAAAGCCACCATGATCGGTCGCCAAGGCAGTTTATTTGAAATTGAAATCGCTGAAAAACAGACCGCACTTTTTGACGTTTTACAACAAATCGGGCATATGCCTTTACCGCCTTATATTGATCGTCCTGACGAAGAAGCGGATCAAGAGCGTTATCAAACCGTTTATAACAAAGTGCCGGGGGCGGTTGCCGCACCGACAGCCGGTTTGCATTTTGATGATGAACTTCTAGCCAAACTCAAAGAGAAAGGCGTCAATTTAGCCTTTGTCACCTTGCATGTGGGCGCAGGAACGTTCCAACCGGTACGTGTTGAAAACATTGAAGATCATGTCATGCACGCAGAATACGTGGAAGTGCCGCAAGAGGTTTGCGATGCCATTCTAGCCACCAAGAAAGCCGGCAAGCGCGTGATTGCCGTGGGAACAACTTCTGTGCGTTCCATTGAAAGTGCTGCATTAGCGGCAGAAGAAAAACAAAGTGCAGCGTTAATTGAACCTTATTTTTCCGATACCTCTATTTTTATTTATCCGGGCAAAAAATTCCGCGTGATAGATTGTTTAATAACTAACTTCCATTTGCCGGAAAGCACGTTGATTATGTTGGTTTCTGCTTTCGCAGGATTTAGCCATACGATGAATGCGTATAAAAGTGCGGTGGAAAATCGCTATCGTTTTTTCAGTTATGGCGATGCGATGTTTATCAGCAAAAATCCCAATGTGAAGGGAATGGAATAGAAATTGACTTATTTTAAGTCAACACCTACAATAAAAAACAAGGAATGGCGGGAACCATTCCTTGCGGCATCAACTACTATGAGCCAGTGCTACTTTTCAATAACAGGCAAAGTAGAATAATGATGACCAACTTAATGATAAATGTAGTCATATTTTTATCCTTATGATTACAAACAAGGATCTACTAATCTAGCCCGACAGCGGCAACTGGCGGACTATCATTAGTAGAGTCCGCCTCTGTTCCTAAGAACATTGCAAAAATTATAGCATGAAGCCTGTATATTTAAACAGGCTTTTTTATTGACTAAAAACCTTCGAACTGTTTATTCGTTGAGGAAATAAAATGAAGTATGAATTAGATAAAACCAGTGGCAACGCCCGTCGTGGTCGCTTGGTATTTGAACGCCCACAAGGCACCTTTACGGTTGAAACCCCAGCGTTTATGCCGGTAGGCACTTATGGCACGGTAAAAGGTATGACACCGGAAGAAGTTCGTGCGACCGGTGCAGAAATCCTCCTTGGTAACACCTTCCATTTATGGCTTCGCCCAGGGCAAGAAGTCATGCGTAAACATGGTGATTTGCACGATTTTATGCAATGGCATCGTCCTATCCTCACCGATTCCGGTGGTTTCCAAGTCTTCAGTTTGGGCAAGTTGCGCAAAATTACTGAAGAAGGCGTGAAATTCCAAAACCCAATCAACGGTGAACGCATTTTCTTATCACCGGAAAAATCCATGGAAATCCAATATGATTTGGGCTCTGACATTGTGATGATTTTCGATGAATGCACACCCTACCCTGCAACGTTTGACTACGCCAAAAAATCCATGGAAATGTCTTTACGTTGGGCACAACGCAGCCGCAACCGTTTTGATGAATTAGGTAACAAAAACGCACTATTTGGTATTATCCAAGGTGGTACATTTGAAGAATTACGCAAAGTGTCCTTGGAAGGCTTGGTGAACATTGGCTTTGATGGTTATGCCGTGGGCGGTTTGGCCGTGGGTGAACCGAAAGAAGATATGCACCGCATTTTGGAATACATTTGCCCGCAAATTCCTGCCGACAAACCACGCTATTTAATGGGCGTGGGTAAACCGGAAGATTTAGTGGAAGGCGTACGCCGCGGCATCGATATGTTCGACTGTGTCATGCCAACCCGTAATGCACGTAACGGTCATTTATTCGTCACCGACGGCATCGTGAAGATCCGCAACGCCAAATACAAAGACGACACCAGTCCGTTAGATCCGCACTGTGATTGCTACACCTGTAAGCATTACACCAAAGCCTATTTGTATCATTTGGATAAATGCGGCGAAATCCTCGGGGCGCGCCTAAACACCATCCACAACTTGCGTTATTACCAACGTTTAATGGCGGAAATTCGCCAAGCCATTGAAGAAGATCGCTTTGATGATTTCGTGGTGGAGTTTTATGCGAGAATCAGCAAGCCTGTTCCGCCGTTACAACTTGCAGAAACAGAAAAATAATCAGTTAAAAATTATCTATAAAAGTGCGGTGAAAAATTGACGTGTTTTTTCCACCGCACTTTCATCTCTCACAGGAGTTCCTATGCAAATCCTTGAACCTCAAAAATTCGCCAGTTGGAATGAACCCATTGAAATGTTGTATGCCTGCCATAGCAAAGTGAAACGTTTTTGTCGGCAGTTGACGATTTTGCCTGATTATTTGGCAAAAAACGGTTGTAATCAGGCGGTGAAAAATGACGTTCAGCAAATTCTCAACTATTTCAATCAGTCAGCCCCGTTGCACCATGATGATGAGGAAAAAGATTTTTTCCCACTGTTGGTAAAATATGTGCCGGAGGCGCAAAAAGACATTGATGAATTAGAAAGACAGCACGTGACCTTGCATGATAACTGGGCAAAATTATCTGAACAGTTGCAAGCCTTGTTGACTGGCGATCGAGAGAATGTCGATATAGCATTGATCAACAATGTGGTGTCAGGTTACGACAAACATATCGCCTTGGAAGAGCCATTATTTGAGCTTGGTAAACAACATTTGTCGGAATCGGAATTACGCGAAATCGGTGACATCATGAGCGCCCGTCGTCGCGTACAACCCTAAACCATCGTTGATTTAAACCATGGAATATCAACTTGATACGCGTGAGTATCGTTGTCCTCTGCCGTTATTGATGACAAAAAATGCCGTCAACACATTAGCTCCAAATGATGTATTGACGGTGTGGCTTGCTGCGGAAAGTGACATCGAAGATTTTCGTTTATTTTGCGAAGCACAGCAGTTATTTATTGATTTTGAGGATCAGGCGCAACGCATATTGAAAATTAAGAAGAAATGTGAATAACTGATTAAAAGGCCGCGAAAGTGCGGCCATTTTTTCACTTAATTTTAAACAAGGGAAAGAAAAAAGCCCTTTCAAAGGGGGGAAGTAAGGGCTTAATAAGTTTGGAGTCATTTTGTTAGGACACGTTTATACTACAACATGCAATTAACAATATAAACAAATAATTAACAAAATATTAACTTTTCTTTTCGTGCGGGTTGCGCGTGTTGGTATCAACCAAATTTCGCATGAGCAACGCATAGTCTAAATGAATGTCTTGCGGCACATCTAAAAAGACAAAATGCCCGTCGCCCAAAGCGGCATCGACTTCCGCATTTTTACGGTTGAGCATTTTGTTGATTTTAAACACGATATTGCCTTGTGGTGTCATCATTTCCACTTCATCGCCAAGCAAGAATTTGTTCTTCACCGCCACTTCCGCCATGCCCTGCTCATTACGTTTGCCGGTAAATTCGCCGACAAATTGTTGACGGTCAGAAATGGAATAGCCGTAGTCGTAATTTTGGTATTCATCGTGGGTGTGGCGGCGTAGAAAACCTTCGGTATAACCACGGTGGGCGAGAGATTCTAAAGTCTCCATCAAGCTTTCATCAAAGGGTTTGCCGGCAGCCGCATCATCAATGGCTTTGCGATACACTTGGGCGGTACGGGCGCAGTAATAGAAGGATTTGGTACGGCCTTCGATTTTTAAGGAATGTACCCCAAGTGCGGTGAGTTTTTCCACATGTTGCACGGCGCGTAAATCTTTCGAGTTCATGAAGTAAGTGCCGTGTTCATCTTCAAAGGCGGTCATTTGCTCATCAGGATTTTGCGCTTCAGTGTAAAGGAACACTTTATCGGTCACTGCGCCTTCTCCTAGGGTTGGGGCAACATTTTTCACTTCAATCTGTTGGCTCGGGTCGAATTTCGGCACGATATTGCCTACATCATCCACTTTGCCTTCTTCCATTTTGTATTCCCAACGACAGGCATTCGTGCAGGTGCCTTGGTTTGGATCGCGTTTGTTGATATAGCCGGAAAGGAGGCAGCGGCCGGAATACGCCATGCAAAGTGCGCCGTGTACGAAAATTTCCAGTTCAATATCCGGCACTTGTTGGCGGATTTCGGCGATTTCATCAAGAGACAGTTCGCGAGATAAAATCACGCGGGTCAACCCCATTTGTTTCCAGAATTTCACGGTCGCCCAGTTCACCGCATTGGCTTGCACGGAAAGGTGAATATCGATGTCAGGGAAGTGTTCACGTACCAGCATAATCAAACCGGGATCGGACATGATCAGCGCATCCGGTTCCATGTCGATAACCGGTTGTAAATCCTTAATAAAAGTTTTGAGTTTGGAATTGTGCGGCGCAATGTTCACCACGACATAGAACTTTTTGCCGAGCGCATGGGCTTCATCGATGCCGATTTTTAAATTAGCGTGATTAAATTCATTATTGCGTACACGTAAACTGTAACGCGGTTGACCGGCATACACAGCGTCTGCGCCATAAGCAAAGGCATAGCGCATATTTTTTAAGGAGCCGGCAGGAGAAAGTAATTCAGGTTTAAATGGGGTTGTCATAAACGTCTCTTCTTATCTGATTTCAAGTCAGGAATTTGCACAAGGCAAATCGTAAAAACGGGTATTGTAGGCAGATTTTGAGGTTTGTAAAGCATAAGTGCGGTGGAAAAATTTACCGTTTATACGCAACAAACCCATGTTTTTTAAATGACGCGATTTTCTTACTGAAATTTCCTGACGGCTACGCTAAAATCATCCTCTTTCTCATTAATCGCAATCAGTCAGCCATGGAAAAAAAACTCACAAAAGCATTTGATGCCATCGATATCAAAATCCTAAATGAATTACAGCGCAATGGAAAAATCTCTAATATTGATTTGTCCAAAAAGGTTGGATTATCACCAACACCTTGCTTAGAGCGTGTAAAACGTTTAGAAAAACAAGGTGTTATTATGGGTTACCGTGCGCTGCTGAATCCGGAACTATTGGATTCGCCTTTACTGGTGATCGTTGAAATTACCTTAGTTCGCGGCAAGCCGGATGTGTTTGAAGAGTTTAATTTAGCCGTTCAACAACTGGAAGAAATTCAAGAATGCCACTTAGTTTCCGGAGATTTTGATTATTTGTTAAAAACGCGCGTGGCAGATATGGCGGCTTACCGCAAATTGCTAGGAACAACGTTGCTGCGCTTGCCGGGCGTGAACGATACTCGTACTTATGTGGTCATGGAAGAAGTCAAACAGACGAATTTTTTACAATTAAAACAAAAGTAAAACCCTCACTTATGATAAAAAAACACACATTAGCGCATTTTTCTTTGAAAACCTACTTAGGCAATTTACTGCTCGGATTGACCGCACTTTTCGGGCTTTATTTAATTATTGCTTGGTCGGGCTATACCCCATTAGACAACTCATGGGCGACCTCCAGTTTTTCATCAGAAACCATCAACAAAGCCGGCGCACTGGGTGCATGGTTTGTGGATTTATTTTTCGTTTTTTTCGGCTATATCGGCAATCTTATTCCGTTTAGCTTATGTTTTATTCCCCTGTATTTACTTCGCACCCAACGCCTCAATCACCTAACCGGAACGAAAGTGGCATTGCGCTCTTTCGGTTTTATTTTACTCTTATGTGGCTTAACAGTAATTTGCACGTTATCGCTCAACAATACCGCCAGTTACCTTGCTGGTGGCGTGTTGGGCGGAAGCTTAACGTTAAACTTATATCCGAGTTTGGGTAAATTCGGCTTGCTTTGCCTTGCGGTGGTATTTGCCGTGATAGGGTTTATCTTCTGTTCAGGCGCCTCTTTTATTCGCCTGATCGTGCGTTTTTATCAGTGGCTTACCATGCAAAATTCACCGGAAACGCCCCCGACTATACACGAACACGTGATGCCACAAACCGAGGTTACAGCGGAAATGCCGGCTGCAGCGTCTTCTTCAGAAATCCCGCAGGCGCCGCTCGCCAAAGAAAATCAAACAACGTCTCAACCGTCGTCTTCCTTAACAAGGGCACCGATTACTATTCATGGATTACAAACGGTTGCCCAATCTGCGGATAACAACACGACGCCACTAACAACAGCGCCGCCACAAACAGAAGCAAAAACCTTTACTGTCACGGATTTTGAGCCAACCGAACCGTTGCCTCATGTAAGTATTGCGCAACAACAAAACAACGTGCCACCTCAGGCAACACCGGTTTCTACGCGCTCAATGACCGAGACAAATCGTCAACTAGAGACACAAAGTGCGGTCGATTTTGCATCAGATTTTTACACGCCCAATTTTAGCGAAGATAATGTGATTCCGTCAGTTTCGTTAGTTTATCCTAAAGCAGACTCACCTTCACATGGAGAACAGGCGCCTGACAATCCATTAGATCGCCAACTTATTGCGCAAGAACAACAACGCTCACAAGAAATGGAACAGCGTACACAAACCATGAGTACGCAAGAGGTCTCTCCGCAAATGGTGCAAGAACCTGAATTACCGACCACGACGCCGGAAAGCGTAGCCTATAAACCTTATGGCAATTCATTGGTGCATCCAGCCTTCCAACAACACAGTAGTCGTTTGGAAAAACCCACTACCCCATTACCTAGCTTGGATTTATTAGAACATCATCATTCACAAGCACAAAATATTACCCAAGAAGAAATTGTGGAAACCTCACAACGCATTGAGCAGCAATTACGTAATTTTAACGTCAAGGCCAAAGTGAAGGATGTCTTAATCGGCCCGGTGGTGACGCGCTATGAACTGGAGTTAGATCCCGGTGTGAAAGCCTCCAAAGTCACCGGTTTGGATACGGATTTGGCGCGCGCATTGATGTTTCGTTCCATTCGTGTGGCAGAAGTGATCCCCGGCAAACCGTATATCGGCATTGAAACACCAAATGATCACCGCCAAATGGTGCCTCTGCGAGATGTTTTAGACAGCGATGAATTCCGCCATTCCAAAGCCTTGCTTTCGATGGCGTTAGGGAAAGACATTAGCGGCAAACCGGTCGTTGTGGATTTAGCCAAAATGCCACATTTACTCGTGGCAGGGACAACCGGTTCCGGGAAGTCTGTCGGGGTTAACACTATGATTTTAAGCTTGCTGTACCGTGTAAAACCGGAAGAGGTGAAATTCATCATGATCGACCCAAAAGTGGTGGAGCTTTCTATTTACAACGACATTCCACACCTATTGACCCCGGTAGTCACGGACATGAAAAAAGCCGCGAATGCTTTACGCTGGTGCGTAGATGAAATGGAACGCCGTTATCAATTATTGTCGGCTTTGCGCGTGCGCAATATTGAAGGATTCAATGAAAAAATCGATGAATATAATGCCTTAAATATGCCGATCCCGAATCCGTTATGGCGTCCGGGGGATTCCATGGATTCACTCGCACCGCCGTTAGAAAAACTCAGTTATATCGTCGTGATTGTGGATGAATTTGCTGATTTAATGATGGTTGCCGGCAAACAGGTGGAAGAACTCATCGCCCGTTTAGCCCAAAAGGCGCGTGCCATCGGTATTCACCTGATTCTAGCCACTCAACGTCCATCTGTTGATGTGATTACCGGCTTAATCAAAGCTAACGTGCCAAGCCGTATTGCGTTTACCGTGGCAACGAAAATCGACTCTCGCACGATTTTAGATGCGGTTGGTGCTGAATCCTTGTTAGGCAAAGGCGATATGCTCTATTCTCCGCAAGGTTCTACTGAATTAATCCGAATTCATGGTGCCTTCATGAGTGATGATGAGGTCGTACGTGTCGTGGACGATTGGAAAGCGCGCGGCAAACCCAATTACATTGATGGCATCTTAGACGGCGCAGATGAAGAGGTTGGTGATGGCGAGTACAATGCGGATCGTTCCGGTGACATTGATGAATTATTTGACGATGTCGTGGAATTTGTCGTCAGCACCGGCACGACTTCAATTTCCGCCATTCAGCGTCGCTTCCGGGTAGGCTTTAACCGTGCCGCCAATATTATGGATCAGCTGGAAGAACAAGGCATCGTTTCCGCCGCTCAAAATGGAAAACGTGAAGTTTTAGCGCGTAGTTCGGAATATTAATGACACTTAACATATTAAACCGCACTTTATTTTATCTCCCTCGTAGCGTGCAACTTGTTGCACGAAATCAGGAATCGTTGATGTGAAGAATGACGTTCAAAGTTACATTGGGTCAATCCGCGAACGGCACAGTATTCGATAAATCCGTGGGCGACATCGTGTGCGGTGTGGAATCTGTCGTGCATCAAGATGCACGCTATTATGTCTTACTATATTAAATCCCAAAAAGTGCGGTGGATTTCAACAACGTTTAAAACGTCAGAAAAATCCACCGCACTTTATTTTATGCAGCCCCGTAGAGTGCAACTTGTTGCACGAAATCAAGAATCGTTGATGTGAAGAATGACGTTCGAAGTTACATTGGGTCAATCCGCGAACGGCAGGATATTCGATAAATCTGTGGGCGACATTGTGTGCGGCGTAGAATCCGTCGTGCATCAAGATGCACGCTACAAAAAATGCCGATCGGTGTTCACTGATCGGCATTGTATTTGAAAGGTATTATCGCATTATTTGCGTTTTATTTTTTGTGAAGAGGTTGTTCCTAACTCTTCTTGAATACCTAAAATTTCACCAAATGCATCAAGTAATTGTTGTTTATTTCTGACAACGTAGTAGTAATCATCTACACACCGTTTCCATGCATGGTAAGTTGACTCATTTCCATTTGCTGCCGGATCATAAGAAATCGCAATAAACGCCAATCTTGTATCCTGTTTTTGGTAGTTAGGATCTTGCAATTTATTCAATCTATCCTTGATCTTGGTACACATCCCTTTCTTCTCAAAATCAATAAAAGCACCACCGTATGGGAAGTTATCATATCCATCAGATAAAACAATCATTACTTTTTTTGAATTTTTTCCAATTTGATTTAATTTAGCTCGATAAGCAGGATCTTCAGCTACCATAGCGTTGGTTGCCATTAACATACCCGAAGAAGCATTTGTCCAGTTATTAGGAAGCATTGCATTTAATTCATCTACGAGTGCTTTCTGTCCATTTTCTCCTTCAAACCAAGCTTGAGTTGTAACAGTTGATGTCTCATTTGCTTTTCCTGGGCAAGTATAAGTAATAGTGTCTCCATGAGGTATATCAAGGACAATACCGTATTTTCTTAGTTTTCCATCAAACCCATCGATCTGATTAATCGTCTTTTGTATATCAATGTAGTCGTTTTTTATCATCTCGGTAGCTGTATCAAACTTCCATTCTTCAATAAGAATTTTTATGGCCTCTTCCCTTGTATCCTCAGCTTTGCACGTATGCACGACTATCTCTCTGTCACCCTTCTTTTGATGCTCTTCTTTACAATCATGGAAGTAATCATCCTTACGGCCATGCTTTTTAGCCATAGCTTTTACAAATTCTTTGTTAGGATTCTCACTCCATTCTAAAAGTGGAACTTCATAGGAAATTATCTTCTCAGCTTCCCCTGTTTTAGGCAAAATAGGAATTTGACAATGCTTATCATTCCACTGCCGAGATCCAGCATTAAAAAGTGTAAACCCCATACGATTATAACCTGCCTTGGCTCCGGCTAATATCACAGTACTAACCTCATCAACAACTTGCTTTAATACCTCTGCCTTAGATGGTTTGCTATTTCCGTTGTTTAAATCCTCATTCATTGACCCCGAAAAATCGGAGACTAACATTACCTCCATCGGAACACCGCTACTCTGTTTAACCGCATAAGACACTCCAGAATTCACAGGCAGACGACTATCTGGGCTTTTTACCCATTCATTAATTATATTAAAACCATTTTTACGACGCACATCTCCCTGCACAGAGCAAATAACCCCCCCCTCACTTTTTACGGATTTACTGAGCGGTTCACAAAGGGCAGTAAAATCTTTTGTAATGGTAATTGGTGCGCTTGCGCCTTCACCGTAAGAACGCAAATACAGTTTCACTGTGTCTTGCACTAATTCTTGATTACGTTTTGCCACTCTCGTGCTAAATTGCTTGTCTGCCGGCAGTGCTTTTTCTTGCGCTGTTAAATTTTGGCGCATGAGATCACTGTGATCCTTTTTGGCACGAAATTCGTTATTCTCCGCTGTCAACAATAAGGCGGCTTGGTCGGTGGCTTGTGATAAACGGGTTTTATCAAGCAAAATACCGGTGGTTTCTACGGTAAATGCCACAAGCATGATCAACGGCAATAACAATAGTGCCGTCATCACACCATATACCCCTTGTTGATCGAGGTAAAATGCTTTTAATTTTTGTGATAAACGTGAAAGAAAGCTTTCTGTTACGCTCATAACATGAACTCCAAAGTTAATTTAAATACTGAATTAGCACACTTATTCATTGAAACTTTTCTCATTAAAGATCAGAATCCATACAGACTTGTGCAGATTCTACACTATTTGGAAGTCAGAGGGGAAGATTTACACAAATTTTACATTGTTTTTTGCTTTGTTTTATCGGCAGCCATTAGCTCCGTTTACGTGCCAGTAGCCACCATGTAATCGCTAAGAATAACATACTCGGCATCAGCGCACCGATTAATGGGGTCGTATTGTAAACCAAGCTGAATTTGCCGAACAGTTCGTTCACCACATAAAACAAGAAGCCAAAACAAATCCCAATGAGAATCCGTGCGCCGGCAGTGACGCTACGCAACGGACCAAAAATAAAGGAGAGTGCTAACATCATCATCACGCCCACAGAAATGGGTTGAAACAACTTGCGCCAATAGGTGAGCTCAAAGTTTTTTGAATCCTGCCCCGTTTCTTTTAAGAAGGTGATGTAATTAGATAATCCCGAAATGGACAATGATGTTGGTCTTAAAGATGCCACGCCCAGTTTGTCTGGGGTTAAATTGGTTTGCCATTCTTCATTTAAGCGGTTGACCGTGTTGACTCCCTCTGGTTGAATGATAGATTCATTGACTTGTTGTAACATCCACTTGCCGTCATTAAATGTGGCCTGATTAGCGTGCTTGAGTTTTTCCAAGCGGCGTTGTTCGTTAAAGGTGTAAATATAAATATCATGCAATTCTATGTCATCGGAAATGCTGCGAACATACACGAAATTGTTGCCATCTTTCGCCCAAATGCCGTTTTTTACCGATAACATCGATCCGCCGGAAATGGCTTTGGAACGCATATCACGGGCAAATTGTTCGGTTTGCGGAATGCCCCATTCGCCAATCATCATGGTCAATAAAACTAACGGAATGGTGGTTTTCATCACGGCAAGACCAATTCGCATACGGGAAAAACCGGAAGACTGCATGACGACCAATTCACTCCGGCTGGCAAGGTTGCCTAAGGCGATTAATGCGCCCAATAAGGCTGCCATGGGAAAAAACGTTTCCACATCTTTTGGCATGGTCAATACGGTGTAGGCAATCGCTTGCCAAATATCATAAGTGCCTTTACCGACGCTACGAAATTGCTCCACAAATTTAATGATCGCAGACAAGCCTACCAACATGAATAACGTGGCAAAAATCGTGCCTAAAATGCTTTTACCGATATAGCGTTCTAATGTATTCATCATGTTTATCCTTGTTTTGCCGTCTTGCCGAAGGAATAACGAATGCGATACATAAACGCACTATGCCAACTATTCAAGAAAATCGCAAAAGCGAAAAAGGCAATATTCACTAACGGCATGAACAACGAGGCATCTAATTTGCCTGCGCTGCCGGCAGACTTCAGCGAGCTTTGTAATAGGAAGTAAATCAAATATAACAACAACGCCGGCAATACTTTGGCAAAGCGGCCTTGACGTGGATTCACACGGCTTAACGGCACTGCCAGCAATGCCATAATCGGCACCGCGAGAATCAAGGTTAGACGCCAATGAAACTCGGTTTTCATCGCCGGCGTATTGGCATTCCACAATTGCATAATGTCCATTTCACCGGCTTCATCGACATCCTCTGCCACAGTTTTATGGCCTAAATAAGCTTGATATTCGTCAAAATGCGTAATGCGAAAATCGGGCAAAATTGCCGTACCTTCAAAACGATCACTATTTTGCAAATTTAAGATCTGATCACCGTTTGGCAAGGCTTTTAATTCGCCTTTTTCCGCCACAATCACGGAAGGCTTGCTCTGCCCTTTTGGCTGGGTTTGGAAGACATAAACGTTATTGATTTGATTATCTTGAATATTATCAATGAACAACACGAAATCGCTGCTATTTGCCGTCATAAATTGACCGGCAGACAATGCCCCCATATTCGGATTGGCTTTCGCTTCTTCTACAATTTCCGTTTGCTTATGAATCGCCCACGGCGTCAACCATAAGGCATTGTAAGCCGCCACCGCAGCAGTAAACAAAGACAGGATCAAGACGACTTTAATCAAAATGCCTTGACCAATACCGCAAGCGCGCATGACGGTAATTTCACTTTCGGCATAGAGCCGCCCAAGGGTCAACAAAATCGCGATGAATAAACAAAGCGGCAACATTAATTGCGCCATGGTTGGCATCCCTAACCCGAGCAAGGAAAACACCAAATCGGCAGGCACTTGTCCATTCGCTGCAGAACCCAACACGCGCACCAACTGTTGGCAGAAAAAAATCAGCAGCAAAATGAACAAAATCGCTATTTGGCTTTTAAAAACTTCTTTCGTTAAATATCTGGTTAAAATCACGTTATTGCCTATTTTTTCTCTTGCTATTTCAGCAAAAGAGATTAAATTCGTTGCATTTGACACGGGCAAATTAAGTGCAAGCCCGAAATAATAAGTGGCGTATAATACCTTAAATTTGACATTGAAAACAGAAAAATAAGCGAGGAAAACATGAACTACAGCGCGCAACAAGTCGCCATAAACACATCTGCCGATTGCCTGATTGTCGGCGTTTTTGAAGAGAAAACCCTATCACCAAGTGCGGTTAAAATTAATGACATTTCACAAAATTACCTCAGCCGACTTGTCGAAAGTGGCGAAGTTAGCGGCAAATTAGGCGAAACGACATTATTACGCCATCTTCCCAACATTGCCGCCGAACGTGTGTTACTAGTGGGTTGTGGCAAAGCAGGTGAACTAAATGAACGCCAATATAAACAACTCATCCAAAAAACCGTCCAAGCCCTAAAAACTACCCAAGCTAAAAGTGCGGTCAGTTTTTTAACTGAAATTCCACTTAATCAACGGGCGCTTTACTGGAACATCCGCTTTGCTATTGAAACCATCGAACAGGATTTATATCAATTCACTCAATTCAAGAGTCAAAAAATAGCAGAAAAATCCACCGCACTTTGCGAACTGATTTTTAACGTTGATACCGATGAACTGGCACTCGCCGAACAAGCGATCCAACACGGTTGCGCGATTAGCTTGGGCGTGCGCCTTGCTAAAGATGTGGCAAATTGCCCGCCGAATGTGTGCAACCCGGCTTATTTGGCAGACAAAGCGCTAAACTTAGCCGAAACCTCACCACTGATTAAAACCACTATTGTGGGTGAAGCCGAGATGGAAAAACTGGGTATGGGTGCCTATCTTGCCGTATCACGCGGCGCGCACAACGAGGCGAAATTAACCATTATGGAATACCGTAATGCGCCAACCCCGAATACGAAACCGATTGTGTTAGTGGGCAAAGGCTTAACCTTCGATGCCGGCGGAATTTCCCTCAAACCAGCAGCGGATATGGATGAAATGAAATACGACATGTGTGGCGCGGCTTCCGTTTTTGGCGTGATGAATGCCTTAGCACAACTACAGTTACCATTAAACGTGATCGGTGTCATGGCAGGCTGTGAAAATCTCCCTGACGGCAACGCTTATCGCCCAGGCGATATTCTCACCACCATGAACGGCTTAACCGTGGAAGTCTTAAACACCGATGCGGAAGGTCGCTTGGTGCTATGTGATACACTCACTTACGTAGAACGTTTTGATCCTGAACTGGTCATTGACATTGCTACTTTAACAGGGGCTTGTGTCGTGGCGTTAGGGCAACACAACAGCGGTTTGGTTTCCACCCATGACGACATCGCCGCTGCGCTTGAACAAGCGGCACAACAAAGCGCCGACAAAGCATGGCGTTTGCCGTTAAGCGAAGAATATCAAGAACAGCTGAAATCCAACTTTGCCGATTTAGCCAATATCGGCGGACGATGGGGCGGTGCTATCACAGCAGGGGCGTTCCTCGCCAATTTCACCAAGAAATACCCATGGGCGCACCTCGACATTGCCGGTACAGCATGGCTACAAGGTGCAAACAAAGGCGCTACCGGCAGACCGGTGTCGTTGTTGATGCAGTTCTTATTAAATCAAGTAAAATAAAAATACGACCCAAAACGACCGCACTTAGAATGCCTGAGAATGACTTATGACAATCGACGACATAGATTTTAACGCGCTTTATAAGCAACATCTTATCGCCTGCAATCATTATCATTTGCCGCCGGACAAATGGGATAAAAAAGCGCCCAAAATGGCTGAAAATTTGGTGGGTAAGCCAAGTTGCTATAATGCGCAGTTAATGGCGGCAATGCAAATGCAGCCGGATGAAACCCTCTTGGATATCGGCTGCGGTCCGGGTACATTTGCCGTACCTTTGGCGCAACATTGTCGTCAGGTTCACGCATTGGATTACAGCACGGGCATGTTGGCGGCACTGGCTGAGTTCAAACACGCCCTACAACTGGATAATTTACACTTACTCCATAAATCTTGGGCGGATAACTGGGATGATGTGCCGGCGGCAGATGTGGTACTTGCCTCCCGCTCTACCTTGGTCGATGACTTAGATGATATGATCGCGAAGATCTGCGCCAAAGCCAAAAAACGGGTGTATCTCACTTCGGTGACGCAACGCCATTTTTTAGATGAAGGCGTGTTTTCTGCGATTGGGCGTAATGATGTGGGTTTCCCCACCTATATTTACCTGCTCAATCGGCTTTATCAAAAAGGCATTCAAGCAAATCTGAATTTCATTGAAACTGAATCCGGTCGCTTTATGGGCGAAACCTACGAAGACTTACTGGCTTCCGTAGAGTTTTCCCTTGGTGCGTTAAATGACCAAGAAAAACAACGCCTCGCGGAGTTTTATCATCAAAAACAACAGCACAATGAACCGATTAAACACGGACAGCCCAAATGGGCGTTAATTTGGTGGGATGTCGCTTAAATGCAGCGAAAATCCCCCGCTTTCATCACGCATTTTATTCATCATAGACGGAGTAACAGACAATGGATTTCGGTTTAACAGACACAATGATTAAAAAAATCGGTTGGCATTTGCGCCATTTCCCTCAGGTTGAAACGGCAATTTTGTTTGGCTCGCGCGGAAAAGGCAATTTTCGTGAAGACTCAGACATTGATTTAGCCTTAAAAGGCGATGGCATTACCGATGACATGTTACACGACATTCAACAAACCCTGTCGCAAACCACCGTGCCGTATAAATTTGATTTAGTTATTCATGACAAGATTACCGATCCGGCTTTACTGGAACATATTCAACAAGTGGGCAAAATTTTCTATGAAAAGAAAAATTGCGCCATTCAACATCGTCGTTACCAACTTTTCCGTTATTCCATTCCGGTAGATTCGCAGCTGATTTTGCGCAATCGCTTTTTGAAAAAACGCGAAGGTCTTTTGGTGAAGGTGTGCTGTGGGCAAAATGAAGGTTGGGGCGAAATTGCGCCGTTGCCGGAGTTTAGTCATGAAACCTTAGACCAAGCCCAAGCCCAAGCCATCGAATGGCTGGAAAAATGGGATCAATCCCGCAGTTGCAATGTGAAATTGGATTTAACGGCGGATTTATATCCTTCTGTGGCGTTCGGGCTCAGTTGCGCATTGATGGAAATGAAAGGTCGCTTGGACGATGAAGGCAATTATCAAACGGCACCTTTATGTTATGGTGATCCGGATGAGCTTTATGAACCGCTGGATCAAATGCAGGGTGAAAAAGTGGCGAAAGTGAAAGTGGGCATGTATGAAGCCAATCGTGATGGCCTTATTGCCGATATGTTGTTAGAGGCTATTCCGGATTTGCAATTACGGCTAGATGCTAACCGTAGCTGGACACCGGCTAAAGCGCAAATGTTTGCGAAATATGTGAAACCTGAGCATCGTGCACGCATTCAATTTATTGAAGAACCTTGCAAAACCCGTGAAGAAAGTCGCCAATTTGCGGCAGAAACCGGCATTAACATTGCTTGGGATGAAAGCGTACGCGAACCGGATTTTCGCGTGGAAAAAGAACCGCACTTGGCAGCGATTGTGATTAAACCGACTTTGGTGGGATCTATTGAACGTTGTGCCGAGCTGATTGCACAGGCACACGCATTAGGTATTAAAGCGGTTATCAGTTCCAGCATTGAAAGTAGCTTTGGTTTAACCCAACTGGCTCGCATGGCAAAACAATATACGCCACATGTTACGCCGGGATTAGACACACTGGATTTAATGGATTATCAAGTCGTCAGAACCTGGCCGGGGTCGGAATTACCTGTCGTTGGCTTGGATTCGGAATTCATTACCGAAGTGATTTTAGATTAAAAGTGCGGTCGTTTTTTCGGTTATTTTTTATAGTGCGGTTTTTACAGATTAGACCAGCCGAAAGCAAAAAATCATTATAATGCGCGCAATAAAAAGGAATGTGATATGTCATCAAAATACAACATTTTGCTGTTAAATGGCCCAAACTTGAATATGTTAGGCGTGCGTGAGCCTGGCCATTACGGGCATTTGTCCTTAGCGGCAATTGAGCAGCATTTGCAACAACAAGCGGCAAAACAGCAAGTTGCATTGGATTGTTTCCAAGCAAATAGTGAAGAAAAATTGATTGAGAAAATTCACCAAAGCTTTCAAAAAGTGGATTTTATTATTATCAATCCTGCGGCCTATACTCACACCAGCGTGGCGTTGCGTGATGCGTTACTTGCCGTTGGCATTCCTTTCGTTGAAGTGCATTTATCCAATATTCACAAACGCGAACCGTTTCGTCATCATTCCTATTTTAGTGATGTGGCGGAAAGTGTGATTTGTGGCTGCGGTGCGCAAGGGTATGATTTTGCGTTGCAGTTTGCGGTAAATTATCTTTCAAAAAAGTAAAATTTGACGAAATTTAACGAAAATCACAGAATTTTATCGCCAAAATGATGATTTTGCGGTAATCTCTCGACCGAAAATTTATCTTAATCCACACCGCGCTTTTTTTCTAAAAAGTGCGGTTTAAATTTAATATGTTTTAGGGAAAACTATGGACATTCGTAAAATTAAAAAACTGATTGAATTAGTAGAAGAATCCGGCATTACGGAACTTGAAGTTTCAGAAGAAGAGGGCTCTGTACGCATTAGTCGTGCTACAGTTGCTACACCGGCAAATGTTCAATATTCCATTCCGGCAGCGGCACCAACACCGGTTGCGGCACCTGCTGCACCTGTCGCAGCACCAGCAGCACCTGCTGCCGCACCTGAGGAAATTGCCGGTCATAAGATCCGCTCTCCGATGGTCGGCACATTCTATCGTAGCCCAAGCCCAGAAGCGAAAGCCTTTGTTGAAGTGGGTCAAACCGTAAAAGTGGGTGATGCACTTTGCATCGTTGAAGCGATGAAAATGATGAACCGTATTGAAGCGGATAAAGCAGGTGTAGTAAAAGCTATTCTGGTAAATGATGGTGAGCCTGTCGAATTTGATGAGCCGTTGATTATTATTGAATAATTAACATAGCAGACCATAATTTAAACAAGAATGGATTTATTATGTTAGAAAAAGTTGTTATCGCAAATCGCGGCGAAATTGCTCTGCGAATTTTGCGCGCCTGTAAAGAATTGGGCATTAAAACCGTTGCGGTGCACTCCACTGCCGACCGTGAGTTAAAACACGTTCTGCTTGCGGATGAGACCGTATGTATCGGCCCTGCCCAATCTGCAAAAAGCTATTTAAATATTCCGGCGATTATTGCCGCTGCTGAAGTGACCGGTGCTGACGCTATACACCCGGGGTATGGTTTTCTTTCTGAAAATGCGGATTTTGCCGAGCAAGTAGAAAGTTCCGGTTTTATCTTCATCGGTCCAACCGCTGACGTGATTCGTTTAATGGGCGATAAAGTGTCCGCCATTAACGCGATGAAAAAAGCAGGCGTACCTTGCGTACCAGGGTCTGATGGCCCATTAACTTCTGACATCGCAAAAAATAAAGAAATTGCGAAACGTATCGGCTATCCGATCATTATCAAAGCCTCCGGCGGCGGCGGCGGTCGTGGTATGCGTGTCGTTCGTAGCGAAGAGGCGTTGGAAGAGTCTATTGCCATGACGAAAGCGGAAGCGAAAGCGGCTTTCAACAACGACATGGTTTACATGGAAAAATATTTGGAAAACCCACGTCACGTGGAAATTCAAGTATTGGCCGACACTCATGGCAATGCCGTTTACTTGGCAGAGCGTGACTGTTCTATGCAACGTCGCCACCAAAAAGTGGTGGAAGAAGCACCGGCGCCGGGCATTAGCGAAGAAGTACGTCGTGATATCGGTTCCCGTTGTGCGAAGGCTTGTGTAGAAATCGGTTATCGCGGTGCAGGTACATTCGAATTCTTATATGAAAACGGTGAGTTCTATTTCATTGAAATGAATACCCGTATTCAAGTAGAACATCCTGTCACAGAAATGATTACCGGTGTGGACTTGGTGAAAGAGCAATTGCGCATTGCTTCCGGCTTGCCGATTTCTTTCAAACAAGAAGACATTAAAGTCAAAGGCCATGCGATAGAATGTCGTATTAATGCAGAAGATCCAAAAACCTTCTTGCCATCACCGGGCAAAGTTGATCATTTGCATTCTCCGGGCGGTTTAGGTGTGCGTTGGGATTCTCACATTTACGCAGGTTATACGGTTCCTCCGCATTATGATTCTATGATTGCGAAATTGATTACTTACGGCGATACCCGTGAAGTGGCTATCCGTCGTATGCAAAATGCGTTATCAGAAACCATCATTGACGGCATTAAAACCAATATTCCGTTACATGAACTGATCCTTGAAGATAAAAACTTCCAAAAAGGTGGCACCAATATCCACTATTTGGAGAAAAAATTAGGCATGCACGAATAATAAAACTGCCAATAATAGATTCGGCTCGGTAAGTGCGGTAAAAATTTAACACGTTTTTACCGCCTTTTTATTATATCAATCCACAATCACTCGGGATGTGCCAAATCATCTAAAAAAAAAGCTTAAGTTCTCACACTTAAGCTTTTTTCTTTTTTACATGCGAAATTAGCGCGTAGAAAGTTGGAAAATCATAGATTCCGCTTGGCAGCAAAATTCAAAGGTAGCTTTCAATTTAACGCCATTTTCCACCGCACTTATTTCGCTGCGAATGGCACAAGGCTCACTTTCTGCCGCGCGTGCTTTTTCAGTTAAATAGGCTAATGCTTCTTTTGCCTGTGCTTCCGTAGCATACACCTGTTCAAAATCAATGGTGCAATCAGAACCATCAATGACGGTGCCGACATCAACACAGCAACATACTTTCGCTTCTTCAGCTTGGCATTTTAACGAGCTCATCTTCTCTCCTTTATAAAATCAGTTGATACTTTCAACTAGTTTAGCAATTATTAAAATACAACACAAAATTTAACCGCACTTTTCCTGCCTGACTGGTCTGAACACTTTATAAAAATCGAAAAGAACATTGCTCCCTCTCCCTGCCTTTCTTAGAATGACCAACTTTTAAAATAACAACCAATAAACTTTGACCAAACGCCACCTTCGGGCAGGCACAAAAGGGAATAAAATGACAACAAGCAAATTGACAAAAACACTCCTCTCTACACTTCTTTTCAGTGCCGCAACCGGCGCATCCGCTGCCGCATTCCAATTAGCAGAAGTTTCTACCTCCGGTTTAGGTCGTGCTTATGCAGGTGAAGCGGCGATGGCAGATAACGCCTCTGTAGTCGCCACCAACCCAGCGTTAATGAACCTCTTCAAACAAAATGCCTTTTCTGCCGGCGGTGTTTACGTGGATTCTCGTATTCACATGAGAGGCCCGGTGCGTGCCAACGTACTCGGTGTTGAGGTCGCACAAGGTTCAGCCAATCACAAAAGCGTTGTTCCCGGTTCATTTATTCCAAATATGTATTTTGTTTCACCGGTTAACGATAAATTCGCTATCGGCGCCGGCATGAACGTGAACTTCGGCTTAAAAAGTGAATATGAAGATGGCTATGATGCCGGGCTTTTTGGTGGGAAAACCGATTTAACAGCCATTAATTTAAATCTCAGTGGTGCTTATCGCATGACTGAAAACTGGAGCGCCGGTTTAGGTTTAAACGCGATTTACGCTAAAGCCAAAGTGGAACGTACCGCCGGTATTTTAGACACCGCCATCGATAATGTACGCACCAGCCCGGCATTACAACGACAACTTGCCGCAAGAGCCGCGGCTGCAGGTTTGCCACCAACAGGTTTAATGGCTCGTCTTGGCGGATTAGGCGCACAAATTAATAAAGACACCTTGCTCACGCATTTACAAGACAAAGCCGCTTGGGCATTCGGTTGGAACGCCGGTTTACTTTATCAATTCGATGAAAAAAATCGCATTGGTCTCGCTTATCACGCCAAAGTAGATATTGATTTTAAAGATAACAATGCCATCAGTTACGCACCACGTGGCACTTCTGCTTATGTCGGCGAAGGCGAACTGACGTTACACTTGCCAAGCTATTGGGAACTGTCCGGTTTCCACCAACTGACCAATAAATTAGCGTTGCATTATAGTTACAAATACACGCAATGGCATCGACTAAAAGATCTCCATGCGACCTATAACAACGGTCAAGTGGCGTTCCACAAAGAAGAAGGCTATCGTAATAACTCACGCTTCGCGTTGGGAACAACCTATGATTTAACCGAGCAGTTAACGCTACGCGCAGGGGTAGCTTATGATAAGAGTGCCGCCGGAGAACATCATTCAGCCTCCATTCCGGATACCGACCGCACTTGGTATAGCGTAGGCGCGACCTATAAATTCACGCCGAATTTTGACGTAGATTTCGGTTATGCTTATTTACACGGGAAAAAACTTAACTTTAAAGAAAAACAAAGCTTAGCCAATGGCTTAGTTGTGGTGGAAGCGGATTATCACTCAAAAGCGTCCGCCAACCTTTACGGTTTAAACCTCAATTACCGTTTCTAATCGGCATCAAAATTCCGCATAATATCAGCGTACTTCGGTACGCTTTTATTTTTGTAAAACAGAGAAAAATATGACCGCACTTTTTTACCGTTATTATCCCTCGCCTATCGGCAAATTGCTGATGCTGTCTGATGGCAAGTTTTTGACGCATTTAGATTGTGAACTGGAACAATTTGCACCGAATCCCAAATGGCAGGAAAACAACGAGTTGCCTTTGTTTGCACAAGTGTGTGAGGCGCTGGATCGCTATTTTAACGGGGAACCGGAACGTTTTGATGACATTCCGCTAGCTCCACAAGGCACGGCGTTTCAGCAACGCATTTGGCAAGCGCTCCGCCAGATTGGCTATGGTGAAACCAGCAGTTACGGCGAGTTAGCCAAACGTATTGACAACCCCAATGCCGTGCGTGCGGTGGGTGGCGCAGTCGGAAGCAACCCGATCAGTATTATCATTCCTTGCCATCGTATTCTAGGCAAAAACGGAACGCTGACCGGATTTGGTGGCGGCTTAGTTGCTAAACGTTTCCTGCTCCAGCTGGAAAATATCCCTTATATTGATAAAGGCAAAGAAACCGTTAAACCTCGTTTTTTCAAGAAGTATCACCAATGATCCCTAAAACGACTGAAGAACTTCTTTCCCGTGCGCAAGCCATTGCCGGTCTCAGTTTTGGCGAGTTAGCGACACAACTCGGCATTCCCGTACCACCGGATTTAAAACGTGATAAAGGCTGGGTGGGTATGCTGCTTGAAACAGCGCTGGGTGCAACGGCAGGCAGCAAAGCAGAACAGGACTTCCGCCATTTAGGGATTGAGTTAAAAACAATCCCCATTAACGCGCAAGGCTATCCTTTGGAAACCACGTTCGTGAGCCTTGCCCCTCTCATCCAAAATAGTGGTGTGAATTGGCAAAATTCCCATGTGCGCCATAAGTTGTCCCGCGTGCTTTGGATTCCCATAGAAGGAAGTCGCTCTATTCCCTTGGCAGAACGCCGCATCGGTACGCCGATTCTCTGGCAACCTAGCGAACAGCAAGAACACCAACTACAACGAGACTGGGAAGAACTTATGGATTACATCGTGTTAGGTCAACTGGATAAAATTAATGCGCGTTTAGGGGAAGTCTTGCAACTCCGCCCAAAAGGCGCGAATAGTAAGTCCTTAACCAAAGGTATCGGCAAACATGGCGAAATTATTGATACGCTTCCTCTTGGTTTTTACTTGCGTAAAGCATTTACTCACGAAATTCTGCAACAATTTGTGCAACAGCGCATATAGCCTCTTTTCATTTCATCGTCAAAGCTATATGATCGCGCACCCATTTATATTTTAAGGAAACATTATGTTTGAATGGCTATTAAGCCCTGAGGCGTTAGTCGCCTTATTTACCCTTGCAGCATTAGAAATCGTATTGGGTATCGACAACATTATTTTAATCAGCATTCTTGTTGCCAAATTACCGGAAAAACAACGTCAACCGGGGCGTATTATCGGGTTAAGTCTGGCAATGGGAACACGTATCCTACTTTTATTAACACTTTCTTGGATGATGCGACTTACCGATCCGCTCTTTGAGATTCTGGGCAAAGGCGTTTCCGGCCGTGATTTGATTCTCTTCTTTGGTGGTTTATTCTTGATCGTCAAAAGTATGAATGAAATTCGCGAAGCGATGGTGCCACATAAGGAAGAGGCACATCACGAAAACCATAAGAAAGTGAGTTTTATCGGCGTATTGATTCAAATTGCCTTGCTGGACATTGTCTTCTCACTCGACTCCGTGATTACGGCGGTGGGGATGGTCAATCAAATTGGCATTATGGTCAGCGCCATTATTATCGCCGTGGGCATGATGATGTTTGCCGCGAAACCCATCGGTGATTTTGTGGAAAGCCACCCAACCTTCAAAATTTTAGCGTTGGCCTTTTTGATCCTCATTGGGGTAACCTTAATCATTGAAAGTGCCGGCATACATGTTCCTAAAGCGTATATTTATTTTGCTATGGGCTTTTCTGTGCTGGTGGAATCACTGAACACAAAAATGCGAAAAAATTTCACGAAACAACAATAATCTCCCTCTATCAAAAAAAGTGCGGTGAAAAATCACCGCACTTTCTCGTTAACCCCAAATACACAGCCCCTCAAAATCGCGCTCACTCAAGCCATATCTGCTTATTGTTGAGCAACAGCGCCCTTTTATAGCACAATCATATCATCACGATGTACTGCAACGGCGCCATACTCATAGCCTAAAATGTTTTCGATATCTTGCGAATGTTTACCTTTTATAAGCTCTAACGCATCGCTATTATAACGTGGCATACCCAGCGCAATATCCTTGCCTGATCGCGTGCGAATACGCACCACTTCACCACGGGAGAAACGTCCGCTGACTTCGACGATACCTGCCGGCAATAAGGATTTATGCTGAATTAACACCGCACTTTCAGCGCCGTCATCCACCACCAACACCCCGGCCGAGGGTGCCGCAAATAACCACTGTTTACGACTTTCCAGACGATCCGCCTGCACGGTGAATTTCGTACCAATCGCCTGCTCATACGCTAAATCCACAATCACATTGGCTTGGTTGCCCGGTGCAATAATGGTTTCAATGCCGGAACGAGTGGCAACATCTGCCGCCACGATTTTCGTGGACATTCCGCCGGTGCCTAAATTCGTCCCGCTACTACCGGCAATAGAACGAATATGATCGGTGATTTTATCCACCACGGGAATTAATTTCGCTTGCGGATTTTTACGCGGATCGCTGTCAAACAAGCCTTGTTGATCCGTGAGCAAATAAAGCTGTTCTGCTTGCACTAAAATCGCCACCAATGCCGATAAATTATCGTTATCCCCGACTTTAATTTCCGCCGTTGCCACCGCGTCATTTTCATTGATGACCGGAATAATCTGATTGTCTAACAGCGCCTGCAATGTATCGCGAGCATTCAAAAAACGTTCGCGATCTTCGATATCGGCGCGGGTTAGCAACATCTGCCCGATGTGAATGTCATAAATCGCAAATAATTTTTCCCAGGTTTGAATGAGCTGACTCTGCCCTACTGCTGCCAATAATTGTTTAGAGGCCACAGTGGGTGGCAGTGATGGGTGATTTAAATAATGACGCCCCGCTGCGATGGCGCCCGAGGTAACGATCACTAAGCGAAAACCGGCTTGATGTAATTGCGCAAGCTGGCGCACAATTTCCATCATATAGGCTAAATTCAGTTTGGACGAGCCTTGGGTTAAGGTGCTGGTGCCAAATTTCACGACAATCGTTTTATTATGATGTTGCATACTGACTCCTCATCGAAAATACGCCTACGTTAGCATAAATCCTGAAATTTATCTAAATTTCACACCGCACTTTTGCGTCGATTCCAATGCATTTCATTAAACATTTTTTGTTCTAGGCGAAAGGTCTATAATGACATCCAATCATTTTAGGTAGATTCATCATGAAAAAGGAAAATATTACGCCCGATGAACAACGGGAAGTCACGCGGTTATGCGTGCAAACGGCGCTGTTATTGTTGCAACATGGTGCAGAAAGCACGGTGGTGGCGCAAATGGCACAACGCCTTGGCTTGGCATTAGGGGTTGAAAGTGTCGAATGCGCCCTCACGGCTAATGCCGTCATTATTACCACCTTGGCAAACAACCACTGCATCACGACCACCCGTAAAAATAGCGACAAAGGCATTAATATGCAAATGGTGACGGATGTTCAGCGTATTGTGATATCTGCCGAACATCACATATACAACCTGCATATGGTTAAAAAGAAACTGGAACAACTCAAACCGTTAAAATATCACCGTTATTTCGTGATCTTGATGATTGGTTTATCTTGCGCCTCTTTTGCTCATTTATCGGGTGGTGATGCACTCATTTCGCTTATTACCTTCATCGCTGCCTCGGTTGCCATGTTTGTGCGACAAGAATTATCCAAACGGCATTACAATCCGATCATCGTCTTTGCTGTCACTGCTTTTGTTGCCTCACTTCTTGCCGGCCTTAGCCTAAAATATCAACTTGGTAATGATCCACAAATCGCTTTGGCTTCCAGTGTGTTGTTACTGGTGCCGGGCTTTCCACTCATCAATTCTTTAGCGGATATTTTAAAAGGATATGTGAATATGGGCATCGGCCGTTGGGCAATCGCCACCATTCTCACGTTCGGTGCCTGTCTTGGCATTGTGTTTGCCTTGAGCCTACTCAACATCACCACTTGGGGGAACTAACATGGACGGGTTACTGCTATTATTGGATGATATGTTTTTTGCCGCAATTCCGGCGGTAGGGTTTGCCTTGGTGTTTAATGTGCCACCAAAAGCCTTAAAATATTGTGCACTCCTCGGTGCGCTTGGGCACGTTACACGCACGATTCTCATGCATAGCGATGTGCCTATCGTCTTTGCCACCTTAGTGGGCGCAGCATTAATCGGTTTTATTGGCGTGCATTTGTCTCATCGTTATCTGGCACATCCGAAAGTGTTTACTGTCGCTGCCATTATTCCCATGATTCCCGGCGTACAAGCATACAAAGCAATGATTGCCATCGTACAAATTCACCACTACGGCTTTTCCAACGCTTTATTTGAACAAATGATCGCTTCTTTTATTAACACGACCTTTATTCTCGGCGCATTAGTTTTCGGCTTAGCCTTACCGGGTTTACTGTTCTATCGGGAAAAACCCGTAGTATAAAAAAATCGTGGTATAAAAACTGTAGTATAAAAAACCGTGGTATAAAAACTCGAGAAATAACAACCGCACTTTCATTGTTACATCACGCAGGAAAAACGCTTTAAAAGTGCGGTTGGTTTAATGGCTGTTTACATCCAATCAATGCCGAGGTAACACCGTGGCATTATTGAATTTTTCGAATTTGATACACATCGATCGTGGTGGGCATGATAAAACCTTTATCAACAGCCCCTTCAATGCGGACACGATCGTTTGGCGTAATATTGATACCGTTCCAAGCATAATCACCCACACCTACCTTAATTTCCCCCGTGGCATCGCGAAAAATAAATTCGTCATCATCAATTTGGCGAACTAATCGTCCCTCTAGCGCTACAACAGAATGCGCCTCCATGGACTTGACGGCCTGCACCGTCACCAAACAACTATCCAACTCATTCACATTCCGAAAACCGGCAAACAGGTCTGAGGAGACCATCAGCAAGGTTGTGAGTGTGATTGCATGTTTCATAAGTACTCCAGAAATAAAAATAAAGAAAAATAAAATAAAAAAAGAAAACCTCTTAGCTAATTCCTAGCTAAGAGGTCGGACATTATAAAAAGAAAATTGGGAAAAATCTTCCGATTTTCTTACCTTTTACTTAATTTACACAACCTAACAAAAAGCTGATATTTCTACACATTATTGAGCCGGTAAGGCACCTTGATTCCACTTTTGTGCATCCGTCGGACGTTTTACTTGCAACAAGAAATGCTGATTCGCCTTCGCTTGTGCCTGCACAACAGTGCCTGATGGCGTAGAGAAAGAGATTCCGCCTTTCAGCAGTTGTTGTACGCTGCCAGTATTGAATTGTGCGCCGCCGGTAAGACTCAGGCTAAAGTCATAGCCGGAGGCGATCCAAAACTCAGAATTTTGACGAACTAAATGCTGATATTTCGGTGCAATAAGCACATGGATCAAGACTCGATCACCCAACGTATTCAATTCGAGGTTTTTAATCGTCCCCACTTCTACCCCACGATACATAATAGGCGATCCTGCTGTGATATTCAGTGCATCATTGGTTTCTAGCACAAGCGGTAAACCGTTGGTATATTTGATGTTATTGTTAACCGCTTGACTGAGAGCAAATTGGGTTTTGGTTTTACCGGATCCCACTTCCACATCAATATAAGGTTGCAACAGGCTATCGATATTCTCAATGCCGCCGGCAGAAATCTTCGGTGAAATTACATTAAAACGTGATCCTTCCTTAGCAATCAACGTCATGTAATTTGGATGAATCAACGCTTTAGCAATAATTTTGTGACTCTTTTGATCAAGTTGAACACTCTCAATTTCCCCAATATTCAGCCCAAGATAGCGCAATGCCATGCCTTTGCTGAGGTTGGTGGCATCCTCTGCCGTTAATATGATTTGTTGACCGGCTGATTTCGCGCGCAATTCATTTGGATAAAGGGTGTGATTATTTTTACCACCACTATTATCAAAACTGATTGCGCCTTTGAGTGAGCGCGCCACCGGCGCGGCCTGAATACTAATGCCTTTTGGCGTGATATCAATTTGCGCCGCACTTTCCACCCAGAATACGCTTTTCTCTGTTAACAAATGCTGATATTTCGGATAAATAAACACATCCACCGCAAAGTTTTGTGTTTGTGGACGGATGTCTAAAATTTTTCCGACTTCATACTGACGATAAAGCACTAAAGAGCCTTTATTAATACTCGGCAAATTCGTGGTGTTTAAAGTGATTGTCGGTTTCGGTTGCGAATCGGTAATCCCGGCTTCCGCATTGGTTAAATCACTGTAAAGCGCATAAGTGTCTTTCGGATGGCTTTGCGTTTTACCGGCAATTACGCGAATACCGCCTTGCAGCCATTTTTCCGGCGTTGCCGCTTCAAAGCGTAAACCATCAATGCCGATAGTCACATCAAAATTCGATGCCGCGACAAAGAGGGTATCACCATGAATTAAATGACGATATTCGCCGGCAATCGCCACTTTAAATTTCACGCCATCGGTCTCAATATATTGCGCCACAATTTCACCGATTTGGATATTGTTATACATCAACGGCTGCCCTTCGCTCACGCCATAAGTTTCCGGTGCGGTGAGCGTGAGAACCAAGGTGTTAGGCTGTTTTAGCAACAGTTCGCTTTCTTTAGTAACATCAAACGCCATTTTGCTGTCACCGTTCCCCGGCAAGACTTCAAAATATTTTCCACGCAGTAGCTTTTGGATATTCGTTAAATCAGCCAGCCCCGGCTTTTTCTCGCGTAGCACAATATTAGAACCGGTCTTAAATAAATCCGCCAAGTTCGGCTCAATGAGCAATGAACCACTGAGCATTTCATCGTTATCTTCCACCGCACTTAATTTCGACAAGACACCGATTTCCATGTTTTGGTAATACACGCGGGTTTTACCTTCTTCCAATCCGGCGGTATTGGGAATATTGACATCAATATTGATGCCACGTTTCGCCGCTTGTAAATTAGAATAAAGCGTATATTTTTCATTCATATCCGCCTTAGCGCTTTCATTTGGCGAATCAAAAGCAACCGCGCCTTGAACCACGGAATTTAAACTGTCCATGTTTACATTTAAACCTGAAACACCGAGGCTCGCACTAATGCCGCTAATATTCCAAAAACGGCTGTCTTTTTTCACAAATTTGGCATAAGGCTTATCAATGACCACATCAATTTCCACTTTTTTTCCGTCTTCCGTGAAATGATAGTCATAGATTTTACCGACCGGCATTTTTTTATAATAAATAGATGCGCCAATAGAAATGGAACCCAAATCTTCCGAAACCAAATGAATCAACAAATCACCGGGATTGAGTTGGGCAATCGGCCCTTCCGTTTCCGCAACAAATTTATGTTCCGAATCCCCATCACCAGGTTGCAACGTAATGTAGTTACCGGAGACTAACGCATCCAAACCAGAAATACCGGCCAAAGAAGCACTTGGCTTCACCAACCAAAATTTGGTGTTTTTACGGAGAACGCTTTTGGCTTCGGGATAAATATTGGCGACCACATCCACTTTCTGCAAGTCATTGGTGAAATTCACTTTCTTCACCACGCCGATCTGCAATCCTTGATAACGAATCTGCGTTTTCCCCGCAACAATGCCATCACCACTGGAAAAGGTGATTCGAATGCTAATCCCCTGTTCTTGAACAATTTGGAAGAACAAAACGGCGCCGATACATAAAGCGATAAAAGGAAGTAACCAGAAAGGTGAAATTCGTTTACTTTGACGAACTTTTGCCACAACTTCAGTTTCCGGCATGGAGGTGTTTTGCTTGTTGTTTGTCATAAATTTCCCAAATTAAGCGGCTGTCAAATTGTTCCGCTGCAACCATTGTTAAAAATACGGCAGCACCGAAATAAAAGGCGGCCGTACCTACAGAAAAATCAATAATTTGTCCGCGAGTAACCAAGGACATCATTAATGCTAATACGAATAAATCCAACATAGACCAACGGCCGACAAAATGCACAAGATGTAATAAACGCATTTGCCAACGAATGGAATGTTTGAGCTTAAAATGCACGCAAATCAGCAAATATAGCATAATCAAGACTTTGCTAATCGGCACAAAAATACTGGCGGTAAATACGATAAAGGCGATGAAATAGCTTCCCATTTCCATAAAGCTCATCACACCTGACATCAGCGTATCTGCACTAGGCGCACCGTTTAAATAAACCACCGACATTGGCAATAAATTAGCGGGGAATAGCATGATAATACCGGCAAGTAATAATGCCCACGTGCGTTGCAATCGAATAGAAGGGGGAATGTCGATTTGTGACAAACAGCGAGGACAGATATCTCGCCCCTTACGATCAGATAACGGATCAATAAAGCTATACTGACAAGCATGACAATAGCGCAAATCCTCTGCCTTCGTGAGTTCATTCACGCCTTTGCTTTGAGGATAGAAATCGTTCCACACTTCGGTCGGGTTAATTTTAATAAACAGTAATGTGGTTAAAAGTGCGGTGAAAACAAAAGCAATTAAATAGACATCCAATTGTAACGTGGCATATTCGCGCACTTTAAAAATACTCACACCTAAAGCCACCAAATACACGTCAAACATTACCCAAGGTTTGATATAGCCAAGAGAAATTAACAAATTGCGTGGCTGAATTTTCATCATTTTGGATAACTGCAATAAAATGACCAACAATGCAAAAGCAATGGGCATAAAAACGGCACAAATAAAAATTAAAAACGCCGTATATGAAAATCCTTGGGTCGCCATTTTCCACACGCCCAACCAAACCGAGGCATCGATTTTTTCTCCAAGCAAATCAATGCTAAGTAATGGATACGTTAATGCAAAAGGCATGAGAATTAATATTGAAATGGCAATGATCGCGCAGCGCTTTAAACTCCAACCCCCACTGGTGTACAAAACATGGTGACAGCGTGGGCACACCGCACTTTGCCCCTGTTGCAAGGTGGAAATTTTAACCACAGCATTACAACCACCACAACGGACGATGCGGTAGAAATTCGCGTTGGCAAAATTCACAGAAGAAGTTGCTGTCATGAGTAAGATGATCCAAGGGCTAAAAGAGAACGTATTCTACACTGTATTTCCATGCTTTTGTATGTATTCGCTGCATTTTCTAAATAAGTGCGGTCATTTTTAACCATGTTTTTTTATTTATCAAGCCGGAAATCGATTATTAATTGTCATTTTTTCTGAAAGTGAGCTAAACTATGGCGAGTTTCTCTACTTAAAAATCGATGCAGGATTTCATTATGACCGAAGTACAAAAGTTAACGAATAACAAAGAAATTATTGCTTATTTAGCGGAAAAATTTCCGCGTTGTTTTTCAATCGAAGGCGAAGCAAAACCATTAAAAATCGGCTTGTTTCAAGATCTCAGCGAAGCATTAAAAGACGATGAGCGCGTCAGCAAAACCCAACTACGCCAAGCCTTACGCCAATACACGTCAAATTGGCGTTATTTACACGGCTGTCGCGCCGGCGCTGTACGCGTAGATTTAAACGGAAATCCTGCCGGCGAATTGGAGCAAGAACACGCTGAACACGCCGCAAAACAATTGGCCGAAGCCAAAGCAGCTGTTGCACAAAAACGTGCGGCAGAAAGAGCTGCGAAAGGCGAAGTTGAGAAAAAAGACGCACCACGTCGCCATAAACGTACCACCAAACCAAGCGAAAAACCTGCCCGTAAACCTAAAGCAACACTAAACAATGTAGATATGGCCTCACTCCAAAAAGGTCAACACGTGAAAGTAAAAGTCAGTGAACGTGCGCAAAGTGCTGTGGTGTTAGCATTTTCTAATGAAACCGCCCGTGTAGAATTAGATAATGGTGTCGTCATCAACATCACCGCTGATCGTTTATTTGCCTAGTTTAGATTTCAATAGAGTTATCTTGCCGGATAACTTTTTTTATTGCGTATTTATTAGGAAAGCCTGAATGGAATTAACTAAAACGAAAAATTATTTGACCGCACTTGTGTTAGGGGTGCTTTTTCTTAATATCAGTGTTGCAGATGCCGTGCAACCAAAACTCAAAGCCAGCGATCTCGTGACCTTGCAGCCTTCAGAGGCGAATATGTTCGCCACTAAGCGTGCCACTACTCGCCTAACACAATCTCATTATCGTAAATTTCAACTTGATGACGAATTTTCGGAAAAGATTTTTGATCGTTATCTTAAGGCGCTCGATTTTAATCGTACGACTTTTTTGCAATCCGATATCGATGAAATGCGTGAAAAATACGGCAAGAAAATTGATGACGAATTAAATGCCGGTACATTAACCATTGCTTTTGATATGTATGATTTAATGATGAAACGCCGTTATGAGCGTTATCGTTATGCCTTGTCATTATTAGATAAAGAACCGGATTTAACCGGTGATGATCAAATTGAAATTGATCGTGAAAAAGCGCCTTGGCCAAAAACCGAAGCAGACGCTGAAAAATTGTGGGAAGCCCGTGTTAAAAACGACATTATCAATTTGAAATTAAAAGATAAAAAATGGCCGGAAATTAAAGAAAAACTAGTTAAGCGTTACAATTTAGCCATTCGTCGTCTCACACAAACTAAAGCAGATGATGTGGTGCAAACCTATCTGAATGCCTTTGCGCGTGAAATTGATCCGCACACCAGCTATTTAGCACCACGCACGGCAAAAAGCTTTAATGAAAGCATGAACCTGTCTCTAGAGGGGATTGGTGCAACATTGCAATCAGAAGATGATGAAACCAGTATTAAATCTTTAGTGCCGGGCGCGCCGGCGGCTCGCAGCAAAAAACTCAAAGCCGGGGATAAAATCGTTGGTGTTGGCCAAGAAAAAGGCGAAATCGAAGATGTTGTCGGCTGGCGTTTAGAAGACATTGTTGACAAAATTAAAGGCAAAAAAGGCTCTAAAGTTCGCTTAGAAGTCGAACCGGCGAAAGGCGGAAAATCGCGCATCGTCACACTGGTTCGAGACAAAATCCGCATTGAAGATCAAGCCGCCAAATTAACTATTGAAAAAGTTGATGGTACCAATGTCGCTGTGATTAAAATCCCAAGTTTTTATCTTGGCTTAACGGAAGATGTGAAGAAACTGCTGACTGAAATGCAAAGCAAAAATGCCGCTGCATTAATTGTTGATTTGCGTGAAAACGGCGGTGGTGCCTTAACAGAAGCCGTTGGATTAAGCGGTTTGTTTATTAGCGATGGTCCTGTCGTACAAGTGCGTGATGCATATCAACGTATTCGTGTGCATGAAGATCCGGATAATGCGCAACAATATTCCGGACCGCTATTGGTGATGATTAACCGCTTTAGTGCCTCCGCATCCGAGATTTTTGCCGCGGCAATGCAAGACTACAACCGCGGTATCATTATCGGTCAAAACACTTATGGTAAAGGCACCGTACAACAAAGCCGCTCATTGAATTTTGTGTATGATTTAGATCAAACGCCATTGGGTTTATTGCAATACACTATCCAAAAATTCTACCGAATTAATGGTGGAAGCACGCAGCTAAAAGGTGTCGCACCGGATATTACCTTCCCTGATGTCATTGATATGAAAGAATATGGTGAAGAGAAAGAAGACAATGCGTTACCTTGGGATAAAATGCCGTCGGTAAATTATGCCGAAGTGGCAAACGCACGACATTCCATCTCTGAATTAGCACAAAGACATCGTGATAGAATGGCAAAAGATCCGGAATTTATCGCCTTAAACGAGGATTTAAACGTGCGTGATGAACGCCGTGATCGTAAATTCTTATCCCTGAATTATGAAAAACGTAAAGCAGAAAATGATAAAGACGATGACAAACGTTTGAAAGACTTAAATGCTCGCTTTAAGCGTGAAGGCAAGAAACCATTGAAAGACATTAACGATTTACCGAAAGATTATGAAGCGCCGGATTTCTTCTTGAAAGAAGCGGAAGCCATTGCGGTAGATGTGGTTAAATTCAATGGTGAAAAGGCTGCAATTAAGGCCGCTGACAACAAGCCGGCAAATCCCTAAACGTTTTCGTTTTTGACCGCACTTTCACGCTTTCCGCTAATAATTAGCAGGAAAGCGTGCCAAAACAAAATAGGACAGGCAATACCTGTCCTATCACATACTCAAACCCACCTAGAATTGTAGCGTGCAACTTGTTGCACGAAATCGCGAATGCCCAAAAGGGTTAAATAACGTTCCGTGCGTAATTTGGTCATGCATCAAGATGCACGCTACGAACTGAAAATTTGTAGGAAAGCGTGGCCCAAACAAAATAGGACAGGCGAAAACCTGTCCTATTATACATCAAAAAAACGCTCCTAAAAATTATCTAGCACTGCAATTGCATCGCCTAGCTTCTTCACCGTAAAAACAGCCATATTTTCCACCGCACTTTTCGGTTTATTGGCAAAGGGTACAATGGCACGTTTGAAACCGTGTTTCGCCGCTTCGCTGATACGTTCTTGTCCGCTTGGCACCGGGCGAATTTCACCGGCTAACCCCACTTCGCCGAAAACGACCAAATCCGGTGGCAATGGGCGATTGCGGAAGCTAGAAATCAGCGCTAAGAGCAGGGCTAAATCCGCACCGGTTTCCGTGACTTTGACTCCACCGACGACATTGACGAAAACATCCTGATCCCCCATTTGTACGCCACCATGGCGGTGGAGCACGGCAAGCAATAAGGCAAGGCGGTTTTGTTCTAGTCCCACCGCAACACGGCGCGGATTAGCAAGCATGGAATGATCCACCAAGGCTTGAATTTCCACCAACAACGGTCGAGTACCTTCCCATAGCACCATGACCGAACTGCCTGAGGTCTGCTCATCACCACGACTTAAAAAAATCGCTGATGGATTTTTTACCTCTCTCAGCCCTTGCTCCGTCATGGCAAACACACCTAATTCATTCACGGCGCCGAAGCGATTTTTGTGGCTACGCAACGTGCGATAGCGTGAATCGGCTTCGCCTTCCAATAATAAAGAACAGTCGATAACGTGCTCCAACACTTTCGGCCCTGCCAAGGTACCGTCTTTCGTCACATGGCCGACCATTACGATCGCGACCTGACGGGTTTTCGCATAACGGGTTAAAAAAGAAGCACATTCGCGCACTTGCGCCACGCTGCCGGGTGAGGATTGAATATCGGCTAAGTGCATGACTTGAATGGAGTCGATAACAATGATCTGGGGCTTTAACTGATCCGCCAAATGACAAATTTGTTCCACAGAGGTTTCTGACAGCATGTGGAGTTTTTCCGGCGGCAGCCCGAGGCGTTTAGCACGCATCGCCACTTGTTGCAAAGACTCCTCACCAGTCACATAAAGTGCGGTCATTTTTTGCGACAAATCACACATCACCTGTAATAGCAACGTACTCTTCCCCGCGCCCGGATGCCCACCGATCAAAATCGCACTGCCCGGCACAACACCGCCGCCTAGAACGCGATCCAATTCTTTAAAACCGCTACTAAAACGCGGCGTTTCTTGCAAGCTAATTTGATCTAAGGTTTGGATTTTGGCACGGGTTTCACCGGCATAACCGGAAAAACGATCCGCTTTATTAGTTGGCGTAGAAACCAACCGCACTTCGGAAATGGTGTTCCATGCTTTACAGGCGGAACACTGCCCTTGCCAACGAGAATACTCTGCACCGCAGTCGTTGCACACATACGCCGTTTTTGCTTTTGCCATGATCGCCCCTTATTCTTCGCCAAGCGTTAATGTCATCAGATGAAGCATACGCTGTGCATACTGTGGCGTTTGGATGAGATCGACCAATTTACGCATTGCTAACCCATTGTCTTTCGTTTCGCTATGTAAGCGAATAATTTCACGAATTTGCGCCAAGAATTGGGCGTTGGCCTCGACTAATTCCGTCAACACATTTTCCAACGCGTAGTGATGATTTGCTGAGACCTGTTCGTTGAGTGCCGTTTCTAAGAGATTTTTGTTATCGTCATAATAATGTGCCAAATTAAAAAAGGCACCGACACGCTCAACAGTTTTAATAAAATCGGTAGCAAAATAATCCACACCCAATGCCAACGTTTCTTCGATTAAATCTTGTTCGTAACGCAAAAGTGCGGTCAGTTTTTCCGATGTTTTTTTGGCGTATTTTTCCGTATGCAAAAAGCCACGCCAGCGTTCGATCCAATCTGAGGCTTTAGGAATTAAGCCTTGCGCCAGTTGATAACCGCGTTTGGCTTTGCTCATGGAATAAAAATGCACGTTGCCTTGATAATGGTTTAGAAAATCCGCCACAAAGGCAAAAAAAGGTGCTAATCCGCCTTCTTTAATTTCAAATTCAATTTCGCTAATGGCCTGCTGTTTTTCACCGGCAATCACCTTGCCTACATCCACCGCCACTTCAATTTGGCTCGTCGGCGTGGTTTGAATTAACCACATATGACGTTCAAAATCCGTGCTAAAAATCGGGTTTAGTGGCGCTGTTATTTCTAGCGATAATTCATAGTGTTCCGTTAATGCCGCCAAATTGGGTTCCGCATTTGGCAAGGCCACATTATATTCAGGGCGAACGTGCAAACCGCCTGACACCTTGCCATCGGTTTTTAGCGTTAACGTATAATCATCGCCTTTTTGTCGAACACGCAGCCCCATCTTATGTCGGGTAAAATATCCGTCAGCCGTATCATAATAGGTGTTCGCCAAGAAGGCTTTTTGATGCGCAATCACGTTAAATTGTGCCAAAATCGAGGCGAATTGTTCGATCTGAATATTTTCTACCGCCAGTTTTAATTCAATTTCATCCTGCATACGCTTTCCTTTAAATTCCTTCATTTTTCTGTTTTATTCGTATTTTCTCTCTGCATTATCCGATAAAAGCCTGATTTTTTCGATTAAAATCGTGAATTTTTCATTGACATCATGTAATATGCGCGCTGAATTATTAACCTTATCTCCTAAGGAGTTCCTTTTATGGCGATGAATAATATCCTTGGATTATTTGCTCACTCCCCTTTAAAACCTCTCCAAAAACATTCCAGCAAAGTTACCGAATGCTGTGAATTATTAATTCCTTTCTTTGAAGCTATCTTTAAAGAAAACTGGAGCGGTGCAGAGCAACTTCGTCTTGATATCTCCGCACATGAGCGCCAAGCCGATGCGTTAAAACGTGAAATTCGATTAAAATTGCCACGCGGTTTATTCATGCCGATTGAACGCACCGATTTGCTGGAGTTGGTAACTCAACAAGATAAATTAGCCAATTATGCCAAGGATATTGCAGGTCGCATGGTAGGACGTCAATTCGGTATTCCGCAAGAAATGCAGGAAGAATTTATGAGCTATGTCAAACGCAGCTTAGATGCCACAGAACAAGCGCATAAAGTGATTGAAGAAATGGATCAATTATTGGAAACCGGCTTTAAAGGACGTGAATTAAATTTTGTTAATCAAATGATTAACGAACTTGATACCATTGAAGACGATACGGATCAAATGCAAATTAAATTAAGAAAAATGTTGTTTGAAATCGAAGGGCGTTATAACCCTATTGATGTCATGTTCTTATATAAAATTATTGAATGGGTCGGTGTATTGGCCGATCAAGCACAACGTGTCGGTTCACGTATTGAACTTATGCTGGCGCGCTCCTAATTTTCATTAATTTAGGTATTCTTCATGGAATTACTCTCTCAATACGGTTCACTATTAATTATTATTACAGCCGTTTTCGGCTTTTTCATGGCCTTTGGTGTCGGTGCCAACGATGTTTCAAACGCAATGGGAACATCCGTTGGCTCAGGTACCATCACCCCTAAACAAGCGATTATTATTGCCATGATTTTTGAAGCGGCCGGTGCCTATTTAGCCGGCGGCGAAGTTACCGAAACCATTAAAAGCGGTATCATTGACACCACTCAATTCATCAACCAACCTGAAGTCTTAGTTTTCGGCATGATGGCCGCCCTCTTTGCCTCCGGTGCTTGGTTATTAATTGCCTCGAAAATGGGCTGGCCGGTATCTACCACACATTCTATTGTGGGCGCTATTGTGGGTTTTTCTTGCGTGACAGTAGGGTTTCAGTCGGTGGATTGGAGCAATATTAAAAATATTGTCGGCAGTTGGTTCATTACACCGGTCATTGCCGGTATTCTTGCGTATGCCATTTTTTATAGCACGCAAAAACTGATTTTTGATACAGAAAGTCCGCTTCGAAACGCGCAAAAATACGGCCCTTATTACATGGGCATCACCATTTTCATTTTGTGTATCGTCACCTTAACCAAAGGGTTAAAACACGTTGGCTTAAACTTAAGCAATACAGAAAATATTCTGCTTTCATTCGGCATCAGTCTGATCAGTATTGTTTACAGCCATTTCTATTTCCGTAGCAGTAAATTCAAATTCAAAATGCTAGAAGGCGGCGCTTTCGGCGGTGTAGAAAAAGTTTTCAGCATGTTAATGCTGATGACCGCTTGTGCGATGGCCTTTGCACATGGTTCAAATGATGTTGCGAATGCGATCGGCCCACTTTCCGCCGTGGTGGCAATTATCGAGAGTGACGGTCAAATTATCAATAATGCTCCGCTGGCATGGTGGATTCTCCCTCTTGGCGCCTCCGGCATTATGGTCGGTCTGATTGTTATGGGATACAAAGTGATGGCGACTATCGGTACCGGCATTACGGACTTGACTCCAAGCCGCGGTTTTGCCGCGCAATTTGCCACTGCGATGACTGTGGTTCTCGCCTCTGGTACCGGTTTGCCGATTTCTACCACGCAAACGCTTGTTGGTGCGGTATTAGGGATTGGATTTGCACGAGGGATTGCCGCCATTAATTTAACGGTTATTCGTAATATTTTTGTTTCTTGGATTGTTACGCTGCCGGCAGGTGCATTATTTGCCATTATTATTTACTATCTGCTACAAGCCATTTTCCATTAATATCGGCTTAAGTGCGGTCTAATTTGGCAGCGGATTGTTGACGGCATAGTTAACCGGTTGTGTCATCTCAGCATTAGTGGGACAATCGGTTTGATCCGGAATCAGGCTTTTCATTATTTTATACAATAGAAGGGGTTCAATATGAAAAAAGTCATGCATTATTTGCTTGCGCCTTTTTTTTTAAGTGTTGGAATTTCTGCCGCTTATGCAGAAACACAATATGTTACAGAAAATCTTTCTACTTTTTTACGTAAAGGTGCCGGAGAACAATTTAAAATTGCAGGCTCAATTCAAGCCGGTGAAGCCGTCACTGTGCTTGATAAAAAAGATCGCTATACACTGATTCGTGACAGCAAAAATCGTGAAGCGTGGATTCTTAGTAGTGAACTCAGCCCGAATACCAGCAGCAAGCTGGAAAACCCAAAACTCAAAAGCCAGATTCAAGAATTAAGCTTAAAACTCAATCGATTAGATGACGCTTGGCAACAACGTACGGCAGAAATGCAACGTCGAACCAAACAAGCGGAACAACAAAGCAGCGAATTACTAGAACAAAATTCGCAACTCAAACGCGAATTAGAAATCACAAAAAATAAAAACCGTGATTTAGAAGCCATGTTGGATGCCGGTAAACGCGAAATTGCTATTCAATGGTTTATTTACGGCGGTTCCGTATTGGGTGTCGGCTTATTAATCGGTTTAATCCTGCCATTAATCATGCCAAAACGCCGTCGTCGTGATGGTTGGGCATAATGATTAAGACGCCATTTCACGTTTATTTGGTTGGTGGCGCAGTGCGTGACCAACTTCTCAACCTGCCGGTAAAAGATCGCGATTGGGTCATTGTGGGCGCAACACCACAAAGCTTGATCGATCTCGGTTATCAACAAGTCGGCAAAGACTTTCCTGTCTTTCTCCATCCGCAAAGCAAAGAAGAATATGCACTCGCGCGCACTGAGCGTAAATCCGGTCAAGGTTATACGGGCTTTATTTGTGACTTTTCCGCCGATATTACCCTTGAGCAAGATTTAATTCGTCGCGATCTCACCATTAACGCCATGGCACAGGATTTACAAGGCAATTTATACGATCCTTATCATGGTGCCGATGATTTACAACAGCGTATTTTACGCCACGTTTCCCCGGCGTTTGTGGAAGATCCCTTGCGCGTATTACGCGTTGCTCGCTTTGCCGCACGCTATCATCATTTGGGATTTACCATTGCACCGGAAACCTTGCAATTAATGCAAACACTCACGCAGCAAGGCGAATTGCAACATCTCACCGCTGAACGAGTTTGGGCAGAAACAGAAAAAGCGCTCAATGAGAAAAATCCTGAAATCTATTTCGAAACCTTGCGTCAGGTGGGCGCCCTTGCCGTCTTATTCCCGGAATTAGATGCCTTATATGGTGTGCCAAACCCTGCCAAATATCATCCTGAAATTGACAGTTTTGTGCACACCATGATGGTACTACAACAAGCCACCTTGCTTTCCGAACAGGTAGATTGCCATAAAAGTGCGGTGCGTTTTGCCGCCATTTGTCATGATTTAGGCAAAGCAAAAACGCCAAAATCCAATTGGCCACATCATCATGGTCATGAAAAACTGGGTATTGTCCCCACCCGCAATCTGTGCAAACGTCTTAAAGTCCCGTCCTATTATCAACAACTGGCGGAGCTAACTTGTGAATACCATACGCATATTCACAAAATCGTTGAACTTCGCCCGGAAACGGTGGTGAAACTGTTTAATACCTTTGATGTGTGGCGTAAACCATTACGTTTTATGGAATTTCTCTTAGTATGTTTTGCCGATACCCGAGGTAGAAAGGGCTTTGAACATAGCCAATACCCACAACAAGAATTTGCCTTGGCGTTATACCAAGCCGCATTAAAAGTGGATATTCAGTCCATTATCGCCGCAGGTTTTGAACATAAAGCCATTCGCGATCATCTGAATCGCGGTCGTATTTTCGCCGTAAAACAAAAACGTGCGGAAATCTTACCGCACTTTTCTCCCCCAACGATCACTCAGGAAAAATAACGACTTATGAAAACTCTAACCTCTTATTTGTGGATGCTATTTATCGGTTTACTCTTAACCGGTTGTGTCGTCACCGATGAACAACGCCCAACGGATGTCAAACATATCGACAGCACCGATCCGACTTGGCAACAACATTTGCAACAAATTAAACGAATTGAAGGCTATCAAGCCTTAGGGCAGCTTGGCTATATCAGCAAAAAAGAACGGTTTTCTACTCGTTTTGACTGGCAATACCATAATCCACAAAATTATACGTTGAAATTGTATTCAACCCTCAGTAGTGAAACGCTGCAAATTCAAATGCATGCCCAAGGCATGACCATTTCCGATAATAAAGGGCGTCAACGTTCTGCCGCAGATGCCAAACTGTTATTGCGGGAAATTATTGGCATGGACTTCCCATTGGATCAATTTGCTTTTTGGTTAAAAGGACAACCAAAAGATAACGATGATTATCATGTGGGGGAAAATCATCTGCTTGCCTCGTTCACGCATTTCTTTGACGGTAAAACGTGGACGGCGGATTATTTGTCTTATCAATCCAGCTCTCAACCACCAATGCCGGAAAATATCTTGCTGAAAACTGACGGACAAACGCTGAAAATCCGTGTTGATGAATGGAAATTCTAAGGCATGAAAACATATCAATTTTCCACCGCACTTTTATCTCATCCGTCATTGGAAAGCGCACAACCGTTACGCTTTCCTTGCCCGGCTAAATTAAATCTTTTCTTATACATCAATGGCAAACGCCCCGATGGCTACCATGAATTACAAACATTATTTCAATTTTTAGACTTTGGTGATTGGCTATCAATTAAAGTGAGAAATGATGGCAAAATTAATTTAGTCTCATCCATTCCTGATTTAAACGTAGAAGATAACTTAATTTATCGTGCCGCAACCTTGCTTCAACGCCATACTAATACGTCACTTGGTGCCGATCTGGAATTGGATAAAATTTTGCCGATTGGTGGTGGTGTCGGCGGTGGTTCATCCAATGCAGCAACCACTTTAGTGGCATTAAATGATTTATGGAAAACAGGTTTAACGACTGAAGAATTAGCCCAATTGGGCTTAAGCTTAGGGGCGGATGTGCCGATCTTTGTGCATGGCAAGGCCGCATTTGCCGAGGGCGTCGGTGAACAAATCACTTATTGTGAAGTACCGGAAAAATGGTATGTCGTGCTCAAACCGAATGTTTCCATTTCCACGGCTGTTGTATTTTCGGATCCTGCTTTACCACGGCAAACACCAAAGAAACCGTTGTCACAATTACTCCAAGAAGAATACGCAAACGATTGCGAAAAAGTTGTTCGTGATCATTATTCTGAGGTTGAAGAATTGCTTAACTGGTTGGTAAAATATGCACCGGCCAGACTCACCGGAACCGGCGCTTGTGTTTTTGCAGAATTTGATGATGAAAAATCTGCACAATGGGTTCTTGAGACAAAGCCCCAAAATTGCTTTGGCTTTGTTGCAAAAGGATTAAACCTTTCTCCATTACATGCCATGTTACAACGCACAAATGTTGAAAATTTGCCCGGCTCAAGCCACTAATACTTACTTAATAAATCTATAACTCCCGAGGTTAAACGAATATGCCTGATATTAAACTCTTCGCCGGTAATGCAACACCGGAACTCGCCAAACGTATTTCAATATGCTTAAAAACCAAATTAAGCGATGCAACCGTTGGCCGTTTTAGTGACGGTGAAGTGCAAGTGCAAATTAATGAAAATGTTCGTGGTAGCGATGTATTCATTATCCAATCCACCTGTGCACCCACCAATGACAACTTAATGGAATTGTTAGTAATGGTTGATGCACTGCGTCGCGCTTCTGCAGGCCGTATTACCGCTGTGGTGCCTTATTTCGGCTATGCCCGCCAAGATCGCCGTGTTCGTTCTGCGCGTGTGCCAATTACCGCAAAAGTGGTGGCAGATTTCTTATCCGGTGTCGGCGTTGACCGTGTATTAACCTGTGATTTACACGCAGAACAAATCCAAGGATTCTTTGATGTGCCGGTGGATAACGTATTCGGCTCTCCGGTGTTAATTGAAGATATTTTAAAGAAAACTGACTTAGTGAATCCAATCGTGGTCTCTCCGGACATTGGCGGTGTTGTGCGTGCCCGTGCTGTGGCGAAACTATTAAATGATACGGATATGGCAATCATCGATAAACGTCGCCCACGTGCTAACGTTTCTCAAGTCATGCATATTATCGGGGATGTGGCTGATCGCGACTGTATCTTGGTAGATGACATGATCGATACCGGTGGTACTTTATGCAAAGCCGCGGAAGCATTAAAAGAACGTGGCGCAAAACGTGTATTTGCTTATGCGACTCATGCGGTTTTCTCCGGTTCCGCAGCAAAAAATCTTGCCAGTGATGCCCTTGATGAAATCGTTGTGACCGATACCATTCCTCTTACCGATGAAATTATCGCATTAGGAAAAGTGCGTGCCTTAACGCTTTCAAAAATGCTCGCCGAAGCGATTCGCCGTATCAGTAATGAAGAATCTATTTCAGCGATGTTTGATGAATAAGGCATAAATAAACGCTAATACATTCAAATCTTCTTTATTGCGCCTAAGTTAATGTAATGCATTAAGTTGGGCGTTTTTCTTAGATAAACCCAATGATCTTTGATGAGTAAAACGGCAGGACAAGTTTCTGGAAGTGATATCAATCGGAGAATTGAGGGTTTCTACATTCAATTAAAGGGCTGATACCCTCCTTTAGAAAACATTTTAAGATAAATTAATCTGACAGCAACAAATCTTAGAAGTCGCTGCCAGATTCAGTATTATCTTCGCTTCAAAATGCGTTAGATATTTTGATTGATGAATGCGGCTAATTGATTTTTAGGCAATGCACCTACTTGGCTTGCTACCGGTTTGCCGTCTTTGAACAACAATAATGTCGGGATGCTACGAACACCGAATTGTGCCGGTGTGGCTTGATTGTCGTCGATATTGATTTTCACAATCTTTACTTTACCGGCAAATTCAACTGCCAACTCGTCTAAAACTGGGGCAATCATTTTGCACGGACCACACCATGGTGCCCAAAAATCTAACAATACCGGCACGTCGGAATTGACCACATCGGCTACGAAAGTCGCATCGCTGGAATGTAATACTTCACTCATTTTTCTGTCCTTATTTCTTTTGATGAATCATGCCATTTGATCTGGCATTGCTTGTTTAAGTGTCTGCGCATAATAGCATAGCGTAGAGCCATTCGCACAAATTAGTTTAATTGCTGAAAACTAAGATGGTAGCACCTTGTTATCACAAGGCTTACCGCGCCCCACCGCATAAATATTTGATAAGGTCACATCGGCAATACTGGTTAACGCTTCTTCTGTTAAAAAGGCTTGATGCCCAGTGAGTAAGACATTGTGACAAGATGATAAGCGGCGGAAAACATCATCTAAAATGACTTCATTAGATTTGTCTTCAAAGAATAAATCTCTTTCGTTTTCATACACATCCATTCCTAAAGAACCGATTTTACGTTGTTTTAACGCATCAATCGCAGCTTGCGTATCAATTAAAGTGCCACGACTGGTGTTAATAATCATGACGCCATCTTTCATTTTGGCAAACGCATCACGATTTAATAAATGGTAGTTTTCCGGTGTAGCAGGGCAGTGCAACGTAATGATATGTGAACGATGATAAATTTCATCTAACGTCACATATTCCGCTCCGAGCTCTTCTGCTGCCTTATTTTTAAATGGATCATACGCCAAAATATGCATACCGAACCCTTTTAGAATGCGCATAACCGCCACACCAATCTTACCGGTACCAATCACCCCAACAGTTCGGCCATGCATATTAAAACCTATCAACCCTTCCAAAGAAAAGTTCGCTTCACGAGTGCGTTGATAAGCGCGGTGAATACGGCGATTTAACGTCAGCATTAACCCAACCGTATGTTCCGCGACAGCTTCCGGTGAGTAGGCCGGTACACGAACCACGGTTAAGCCTAGCTCTTGTGCCGCTTTTAAATCCACATTATTAAAGCCGGCACAACGTAATGCGATAATTTTTACGCCAAGTGTGGCCAGTTTTTCCAATACTTTTCTGCTCCCGTCATCATTGACAAAAATGCATACAGCATCACAATGTTCCGCCATTTTTGCTGTTCGCTCGCTAAGCATAAAATCAAAAAACTCTAGCACCAGCCCATACTTAGCATTAATTAATTCTAAATACTTTCGGTCATAACTTTTTGTACTGTACACCGCAACTTTCATTTTGCCCTCCCTGAATGACTTATTTAAGTTGTGCAAACGCCTGCATTAAATCCGCTTTAATATCCTCAATGTTTTCTAATCCTACTGAAAAACGCAATAGATTATTTGTAATACCGCGAGCAATACGCTCCGCTTCAGGAATATCCATGTGCGTTTGCGTTGCCGGATAGGTAATAAAACTTTCCGTGCCGCCAAGGCTTTCAGCAAAGGTAATCAATTTAATGGCTTTTAAGAAAGTATTTACCCAATTTTCATCCTGTAAACGGAAAGAGAGCATTCCCCCCTTATTTGGGTATAACACATCTTTAACTTGTGGCTGTTGGCGTAAAAATTCGGCAACCGCTTTCGCATTTTCTTCATGACGTTGCATGCGTAAAGCTAAAGTCTTCATGCCTCGAATGGTTAACCAAGAATCAAATGGTGATAGCACCGGACCGGAACCATTTTGAATGTAAAATAGACGATCACATAATTCCTGCCCTTTCGCCACAATTAAACCAACCAATACATCATTATGACCGGCAATATACTTCGTACCACTCTGGATAACAATGTCTGCACCATGCTCCATTGGACGGAACAACACCGGTGTTAAGAACGTATTATCCACAATAAGTAATAAATTGTGTTTTTTCGCCACCTTCGCAATCGCATCCACATCACATTCTTCCATTAACGGATTAGAAGGGGTTTCAATAAAAATAGCTTTGGTATTTGGCGTAATCGCCGCCTCAATCTCACTGACAGACGCTGTATTCACATAGACCGGTTTCACACCGTGCGTATTTTTATAGCAAAAATCCAATAATCGATAGGTGCCACCATATACATCGCTGGATACAATCCACTCATCCGGTGAGGTAAAGAGAGACATTAGTAATTGAATTGCCGCCATACCGGAAGAACAAGCAAATCCGCGATCACCTTTTTCTAATTTAGCAATGGTTTCCTCTAGTACACTGCGGGTCGGGTTTTTCGTTCTTGTGTAATCAAATCCGGTACTTTCACCGATGCCATGATGCCCATAAGCCGTAGAAAGGAAAATTGGTGTGGAAACTGCACCGGTCCGCGCATCTGTACGATTACCGGCTTGAGCCAATAAGGTATCAATCTCATATTCTTGCGTCATAAATCCTCCGATAAAATAACAAAATTTTATACCGCACTTTTGATAAAAATCGTGCATGCATTTTGGCACAAAGCACAATGTGATTAAAGGAGATTTTTATAACGGTTTCATCAAATAAATGAAAAATTTACCATTGAAATTTTAAAATTTGCATTTTTTTTCAACAAACACATTTATTTTTCTAAATTGTTTATTGACAGTGAGACATAAGTCAGTAAAATGCACGCCACTAACAGCGAATGCGGGAATAGCTCAGTTGGTAGAGCACGACCTTGCCAAGGTCGGGGTCGCGAGTTCGAGCCTCGTTTCCCGCTCCAAACTAACGGCGTGTTAGCAAAGCGGTTATGCACTGGATTGCAAATCCATGTAGCTCGGTTCGACTCCGGGACACGCCTCCATAACCTTTTAGCGCAGTTAGTTATTTTGCCCGAGTGGTGGAATCGGTAGACACAAGGGATTTAAAATCCCTCGCCTTTCGAGGCGTGCCAGTTCAAGTCTGGCCTCGGGCACCATTTTAAAGATAAGTTATTCTTTAAAATCCTCCAAATAAATCATATCGTTGGGTCGTTAGCTCAGTCGGTAGAGCAGCGGACTTTTAATCCGTTGGTCGAAGGTTCGAATCCTTCACGACCCACCAAACCAATAAATATTTTCAGATTAATTTCCTAGCGTATCATTTTTTTGTGTAAATGTTCTTCATTCAAGTAAATGAATTGTGAATACTAGCTACTTTTTAAAAGTAACATCATCCTACTCTTACCTGCTCTAATATCCCTAGCAAAAGCAAAAATGTTTCAATGGAATTCTTAATCTCTTTATTAGCTTGCCTTTAAAATCGTACACAATGTTAAATCCGATAATAAACCATAAACGAATAATTTAAGACTATGTTATAATCAACCCGTTTTTTATTAACAAATTAGGTACCTCATGAAAAAACTACTCTTTATACTTGCTGGCATATTAGCAATCACGGCTTGCTCTCAACCCAAAGATATCTATTTTAACGGATCCGAGGGATCTCACTCTGGACTAAAATACGATAAAACAACGAAAACCATTGGGATAAACCCATAGTTCTCTAAAAAGTGCAGTAAAACTGCATTTTATACTGTTATACACAGATTATAGGGAACACTCTCCTATAGCTTTTCACAGGTTCAGAGGCATCATGTGAATCTTAGAGAAAGATAATTTTCATTCTTTCTTCCATAATAAAAAACCGAGCATAAGCTCGGCTTTTTTATTCGTCTTGCAAGAATTAGTATGCTAACACAGCACGACGGTTTTTAGAGTAAGCAGCTTCATCATGACCTAACACTGCTGGTTTTTCTTCACCGTAAGAAACGGTAGAGATTTGGCTGCCTTGAACACCTTTAGAGGTTAAGAAGCTTTGCACTGCGTGCGCACGACGCTCACCTAATGCCATGTTGTATTCTGGTGTACCACGTTCATCGGTGTTACCTTCAACACGAACACTTGTTGCTGGAGTAGCTGTCAAGTATGCAGCATGCGCATCTAAGATTTGAGCATATTCGCCTTCAATATTGTATTTATCAAAACCGAAATATACAGTGTTATAACGTTGTTGCAAATCTTGAACAGAATAGCCGCCAAAAGTTTGGCCATTACCATTACCGTTTTCAGTTTTATTTGAAGATCCGCAAGCTGCTAATACAGCTACAGAACCAGCAACTAACAATGCTTTGGTTAATTTATTCATTGAATTCTCCTTGTTTATTTAGTTAAGTATGGTGACCAAGCTGGAAATTTCACTTGTCCATCATTTCCTGGTAAACGTGCTTTAAAGCGACCGTCTGTGGACACTAATTGTAGCACCTTTCCCAAGCCTTGGGTAGAGCTGTAAATAATCATAATACCATTAGGTGAAATACTCGGACTTTCATCTAAAAAAGTTGAACTTAGCACTTCGGAGCTACCTGATGCCAAATCTTGTTTCACGATGCTATTACTTCCATCTACCATCACTAACGTATTGCCATCTGCGCTGATTTGGCCACTACCACGTCCACCAACTAAAGATACACCGCCACCGGTTGCACTCATACGGTAAACTTGCGGAGAGCCGCCTCTGTCGGAGGTGAACACGATTGATTGGCCATCAGGCGACCAAGATGGTTCGGTATTATTGCCGGCGCCACTGGTTAACTGAGAAACCTGTCCACTACCCAAATTTATTACATAAATATTTAATACGCCATCTTTTGAAGACGCAAAAGCTAATCTTGAGCCATCCGGAGAAAATGCCGGCGCCCCATTATGTCCAGGGAATGAAGCGACGACCTTACGCGCCATGGATCCCAAATCTTGTAAAATAATTTGCGCTTTTTTATTTTCAAAAGAAACATAAGCAAGTTTTTTGCCGTCAGGAGACCATGCCGGAGACATAAATGGCTGGGAACTCTTATTAATAATGAATTGATTAAACCCATCATAATCTGCTACACGAACTTCGTAAGGCTGAGAGCCCCCATTTTTTTGTACAACATACGCAATACGGGTTCTAAATGCACCGCGAATACCGGTTAATTTTTCAAAGGACTCATCACTCACCGTATGAGCACCATAACGCAGCCATTTTTGTGTAACCGTATATTGATTTTGTGAAAGAATCGAACCGGCACTTCCCATGGTATCCACTAATTGATATGCAATATCAAAGCCTCCATTGGATGGGGTAACTTGCCCAACAATAACCGCTTCAATACCTTGTGCAGACCAAAGTTGAGGATTAACCTCTGCAGCAGAAGTCGGTTGCTGAGGCATTTTACTTACTTCCATCGGATTAAATTTTCCGCTATTGCGCAAATCATCGGCGATAATCTTTGCAATATCTGCTGGTGCACTGCCTGGACCATTCCATTTAAACGGCACCACAGCAATTGGTCGAGCAGAATCCATTACCTCATCAATTACGATACGTACTTCTGCCTGCGCTACGGACGATAGCCCTAATAGCATGATCAATAAACTAAAAATTCGAATAACAATTTTCATTTGTTCTCCTATCATTTTAAAAACGCAATAAAAAATTACCGCACTTTTCTTGGGTCAAATCCAAGTGTAAAACTCTTAAACATTTGATACTCTTCCGGTGTTGGCGCTCTACGCATTTTTTTCGCTTGTGAAATCGCATTTAATGCTGCAGCACATAAATCATTTGGTCCGGATTTTTTCTCATATGACAAAATAGTTCCATCACTCGAAATTTCCATTTTAATATCGCAAACCTTGCCGATAAATCGATTATCGCCACGAAAATACGGTTTTATCGAAGAGTAAACAATGCCGGCATAGGCCGAGCCGGTTTTACCACCGTCACCCGCCCCCATGGATGCACCTGCACCAAGGCTTCCTTGTTTATTTGCATTACCACCTCGTGTTGCGCTACCTCCACCGACATCACCGCCATTAAAGAAATCATCTAGCGCATTTTGATCTGCTTTCCGTTGAGCATCGGCTTTCGCCTTAGCTTCAGCCTCTGCCTTCGCTTTTGCATCTGCTTTTGCTTTGGCTTCCGCTTTTGCTTTCGCTTCGGCATCCGCCTTTGCTTTAGCCTCTGCTTTTGCCTTAGCTTCTGCGTCCGCTTTTGCTTTAGCCTCAGCTTGTGCCTTAGCTTCTGCATCGGCTTTTGCTTTAGCCTCGGCTTTTGCCTTAGCTTCTGCATCGGCTTTTGCTTTCGCCTCAGCTTTTGCCTTAGCTTCCGCATCCGCTTTTGCTTTAGCCTCTGCGTCAGCTTTCACCTTGGCTTCCGCTTCAGCCTTTGCTTTAGCTTCTTGTTTTGCTTTTTCAATAGCTGCAGCCTTCGCTTTTGCCTCTTCTTCCGCTTGTTTTGCCGCAGCAGCTAACCGTTTTGCTTCAGCATCTGCTTTTAATTTAGCCGCCTCAGCAGCTTGTTTAGCCTTAGCTTCCTCAGCTTGCTTTTGTTTTTCAAGAGCTTCCAGACGGGCTTTTTCTTCCTGCTGTTTTTTCTGCTCAGCTAATAATTTTTGTTTTTCCTGCTCTTTTTGTTGTTCCAGTGCTTTTTGTCGAGCAATTTCTTCTTGGCGTTGTTGCTCTTCTTTTAACGCCTCTTGTTGTTTTTGTTCTTGTTCTTGTTGTTTTTGTTCTTCCTGTTTTTGCGCTTGTTCTTCCTGTTTTTTATCTTCTAAAGATTGTTTTTTTTGCTTTTCAGCTTGACCTTTTTTCTGCTGTTGAATTCGACCCCATTCTTGTGCAGCAGAACCGGTATCAACCATGACTGCGCCAATCACTTCGCCATCATCACCTTCTCCGCCGCCCATAATATCAACGTTATGATAGAGCGAGCTCAAAATTAATAACACAAATAAAGCCAAGTGCATTATGATCGAAATCACAACGGCATTAACATCGCCTTTTTGTCGCTTATTCTGCACACTCGTTACCTATATTTATTAAATGGGATTTGTCATTAATCCAACTGATTTAATGCCGGCAAGGTGAAGTAAATTCAGTGCTTTAATCACCTCTTCATAAGGCACATCCTTTGCACCACCAACTAAGAACATCGTATTGTTATCTTTATCAAACTCTTGTTTTGATAATTGGGTAACCATATCTTCAGTTAAATTTTCTGTACGGTTACCACCAATTGAAATGGCATACTGCCCCACACCCGATACCTCTAAAATAACCGGTGTTTTGTCTTCAGTAGACACATTTTGGCTTTGCACGGCATCCGGCAATTCAACTTCTACACTTTGACTAATAATAGGCGCCGTAGCCATAAAAATTAAAACCAATACTAAAAGCACGTCCAAAAATGGCACAATATTGATTTCAGATTTGATATCGCGACGCTGACGACGATAAGACATATCAACCCTCTAAACTGAGAATTCTAAAAACAGCTAAAATAATGACCGCACTTTATCAAAATGCGGTGAGAACTCGTTACAATTAATTATGATGCGTTTTACCAAACACTTGACGATGTAAGATCGTTGTAAACTCATCAATAAAATTGCCGTAGTTTTGCTCTAATTTATTTACACGTAAACTTAAACGGTTATAAGCCATAACAGCCGGAATTGCCGCAAACAAACCAATCGCTGTTGCAATTAACGCTTCGGCAATTCCTGGTGCAACCATTTGCAATGTCGCTTGTTTTGCTCCGCTTAACGACATGAATGCGTGCATAATCCCCCAAACCGTACCAAAAAGACCGATATATGGGCTAATGGATGCGACGGTTGCCAAGAATGGAACGCGTGTTTCAATATCTTCAATTTCGCGATTCATAGATAAATTCATTGCACGGGTACTTCCTTTAATGATAGCTTCCGGTGCATCTGGGTTTGCCTGTTTTAAACGCGTAAACTCTTTAAAACCAACATAAAAAATCTGTTCGCTACCGGTTAATCCATCACGACGATTAGACAACCCTTCATATAATTTATTTAAATCCTCGCCCGACCAAAAGCGTTCTTCAAATACCATAGATTCTCTTAAGGCTTTTGTTAACACACGGCTACGCTGAATAATAATTGCCCAAGAGGTGATTGAGAAAGCGATAAGAATCAGAATCACTAACTGAACAACGATACTCGCTTTTAGAAACAAATCTAAAAAGTTTAACTCTGCGGTCATTATATGCTCCGAAAATAATTTATTTATATTTGATGAGTTAGCATTGTCTTGATTACCTGTGGGATCGCAACAGGTTTCATTTTTCCAAGATCAACATAGGCTACCTTTACAGTAGCCTGACACAACGTTAATTCATCTCGTTTAATTGCTTGAGAGAAAATGAGAGAAGCCCCTTTTATTTCCGTAATACTGGTTTCAATATGTAATAAATCATCCAATTTTGCCGGAATTCGGTAATCCACATTCATGGATTTAACGACAAAGGCACTTTTATTTTCCGCTAACAATGCTTGTTGAGAAAAATTAAATGTTCTTAAATATTCTGTTCTAGCACGCTCTAAAAAATGCAAATAACGAGCATGATAAACGACTCCACCTGCATCCGTATCTTCATAATAAACACGAGCAGAATAATGAAAAACACTTTGTTCCAATTTTTCTTATCCCTAACCAAACTTCAAAAGGCAAGAAGTTGGCTATTTTAAAATGCTACAAAATGATTAGCAAGTAGCACTCATAAAAATATGCGTTGGATTATCTCTAAGTGAGTAGATTGTTAAACAGTGCGATAATTGCTGCAACATAGCCGAACCATGGCATAAAAATTGCGCGCCAAAAAGCAGCTCGAATATCAAAACCAATACCATGAATCCATAAAATGACAACACCCCAAATCACTGCCAAAACATAATAAAATTCAACCGCTCTTAGCTGTGTTGAGAATTGATTGACATTTAAAAAGAAAAAAATCGTCAGTGCCAGTGCTAAAACAAATGAAAGGGTTCGTAACGAACCCTTATTTGCTAATTGATACAATGCGTTAATCATGCATTACTCGTCAAATTGACCTGAACGCTCTTTGTTCATTGTAATTTTTGCACTTACGCCTATCGCGAATAAAACACCGATGACCCAAATTGCATATAACATATTATTCTCCTTAGTATAAGGTGTTTTTATTGTCTTCAACAAAGCTTTCATCTAAACGACCAAACATTTTGTAGTATGACCAAATAGTGTAAAGCAATGAGATACTCACGAAGACTAATGCGAGATAGAACATTAACGTTAAGGTTAATTCACTTGATGTTGCATCCCACATTAATAAGCTTTGTGCCGGGTGAGTACTTGAAGGCATCACAAATGGGAACATGGATACTGCCGCCGTAATAATCACACCCGCCATGGTTAATACAGAGAAGAAGAACGCAAAACCACAACGATTTGCTTTAGAGGCAACCACATTTAATAAGGCACCAATAACAACCAATGCTGGGAAGATCCACAAAGCCGGAGTCTCGTTGAAGTTCTTGAACCATGCACCAACTTCAACCGCCACTTCTTTGCCGGAGGCTGGAGAAGATGGGGCAAAGTGATCCAATACGCTGGTTACAACATAACCTTCTTTAAAGGAAAGCCATACGCCCGCAAGAACAAAGGTAATTAATGTCACTAATGCGCCAATTTGGGTAATGGCTCTTGCACGATTGCGCAACTCTGCCGTTGTTTTCATTTGTAACCAGTTTGCGCCGTGTGTCACTAACATGGCAAGACTTAGCACGCCACAAAGTAGTGCAAATGGGTTTAATAATGCAAAGAACGAACCTGTATAGGTCACTTGTGAAAGCTCATTTAATTCAAATGGCACACCTTGCAATAAATTACCAAATGCCACACCGAAAACTAATGCTGGTACAAAACCGCCGGCAAACAAGCCCCAATCCCATACTGCACGCCATGTTGGGTTATCAATTTTCGCACGATATTCAAAGCCAATTGGACGGAAAAATAATGCCGCCAACACTAAGAATAAGGCAATATAGAAACCGGAGAAGGCTACGGAATACACAATCGGCCATGCCGCAAAGATTGCTCCACCGGCAGTTAATAACCATACTTGGTTACCATCCCAGTGAGGAGCAATGGAGTTGATCATAATACGCTTTTCAACTTCTTTTTTACCGGCAACCGGTAAAAGTGCGGTCACGCCCATATCAAAACCATCGGTAACGGAAAAACCGATGAGTAATACAATGACTAGCACCCACCAAATAATACGTAGAAATTCATAATCAATCATAATTCGTCTCCTGCTTATTTAGATGATTGCTCAAAGTAGTATTTACCGGTTTTTAATGCGCTCGGACCTAAACGGGCGTATTTAAACATTAAGTACATTTCAACAATAATAAAGAAGAAATAAAGCACACAAATTAACCCGATAGAGAACCAGAGATCACTCACACTTAAATTGGATGCCGACACACCAACAGGCAATACTTCATAAATCGCCCAAGGTTGACGACCGTACTCAGCAAGGAACCAACCAAATTCAATAGCTAAGAATGGCAATGGTAATCCCCATAACAATGCTTTAAGGAGTAAGGGTGATGCAGTGACTCGACTACGTAAATTTTGCACAAATGCACCAAACGTTAATAAGATAATTAAACCACCAGCGGCTAACATTCCACGGAACGCCCAGAAGTTCGGACCGACATTAGGAATAGTATCACGTGCTGCTTGTTTAATTTGATCTTCCGTTGCATCCACAACTTTATCGGTATAACGTTTTAACAACAATCCAAAACCAAGATCGCCTTTCACTTCATTAAATTGCGCTTTAGTTTCTGGGTTAACCTGACCTGTTGCTTTTTTCTGTGCTTTTAACTGAGTAAACAAATCATAGGCCATAATACCATTGCGAACGCGCGTTTCATTTTTTGCTTGAAGCTCTTTTAAACCGGTAATTTCTTTATCTAAAGAACGTGTAGCAATTAAACCACCAAGGTATGGAATTTCAATCGCAAAATCATTACGCATTTCTGCGGTATTCGGAAGAGCAACAGGATGGAATGGCGCTGGCGCAGCATGCGTTTCAAATTCAGCTTCCATCGCCGCTAATTTCACAGGTTGCGCTTTACCAATATCGTAACCGGATTCATCGCCCATCACTAACACGGCAATTGAGGCAATAAATCCCCAGGTTGCAGCAATAGAGAAAGAACGCTTAGCAAAGCCAAGATCACGACCTTTCAACAAATAGTAAGAACTGATTGCCAACACAAAGAACGCACCGGCAACATAACCGCCAGATAAGGTATGCAAGAATTTACTTTGCGCAACCGGATTCAACCATAAATCTAAGAAGCTGGTCATTTCCATACGAACGGTTTCAAAATTAAATTCTGAACCTGTCGGTGATTGCATCCAACCGTTTGCCACCAAAATCCACATCGCAGAAAGGTTTGAACCGAAAGCGACACAATAAGTTGCCAATAGGTGTTTCCCTTTTGTTAGGCGATCCCAACCAAAGAAAAATAAACCCACAAATGTTGATTCTAAGAAGAATGCAAGCAATGCTTCGATCGCCAACGGCGCACCAAAAATATCACCTACATAGTGAGAATAGTAAGACCAGTTCGTACCAAATTGGAATTCCATAATGATACCGGTCGTTACCCCTAGGGCAAAGTTAATCCCAAATAACTTACCCCAAAATTTTGTCATATCTTTATACACTTCTTTACCTGTTACGACATAGGTCGTTTCCATGATGACAAGCACGAAAGACAATCCTAGTGTCAGCGGTACAAAAATGAAGTGATACAGCGCCGTTAAAGCAAACTGTAATCTTGAGAGTTCAACAACGTCTAACATCTCGACTCCTTGTAAAAGCTACAAGTCCTTAAATTCATGATTACTAAGTAATCACCCCATCAACATCAAAAATGTTTTGAATTTGCATAAGAAAATTATCTTTATAATGACTGCGGCTTAATTTGGATAAACATCAGTGATTACATAGACAACCCAAATGATTGGCACATTCTACTACTAAATATAGGGATAAAGAATAGAGAAATATGTCGCAAAGATCACATTTTTGAAATTAAATCAAAAACAACTCAAAATAAGTAATTTAGGCTAAATTGATCAGGATCAAATTATATATTCTATTAACATAATTTCAACATCTATTCACTTTAACTGCATAAAAATGAGGGTGATTCGAAAAAAGAGACTAGACATCATAAGGGGATTCTGATAACTTCATGCAAGATTTACACTTTGAAGATAACTTGAACAACAAAAAGGCTTCAATATGACACAAAAAATAACGCACATTTTTACCGCACTTTTCACGACAATGATGGTTGCAAGTGTTTCAAATGTAGCCAATGCCGCAGATGTGGATAAAGACAAAAACGCAAAATCCATTGCTAACGTTCCACAACAGTGCAAGGATTTATTCAGTGAAACCGAAAATTTGATTGCAGAAGCGGAGAAACAACCGGGTACACACCCTCAAGTCAATAAAATCCGTAGTAAGCTCAATCAAAGTAAAAAACAAATTCTTGAAATGGAGTTAGCTACGCAAATTAAAAGTTGCGATGTTGCCATGGCGAAACTCAACAGCATGAAACAACAGCAACAAACACAGTAATTTCTCACGAAACAAAAGGCTTATTAGATTGAATAAGCCTTTTGTTTTTTAGTCTCCATATGATATTTTTTCAATGCCAAAATGACGATAAGTTGTTGAGGTCGCCATTCTTCCGCGCGGTGTTCGTTGTAAGAATCCCTGCTGAATTAAATAAGGCTCCAGCACATCTTCAATGGTATCCCGCTCTTCCCCAATCGCCGCAGCTAAATTGTCTAACCCCACAGGCCCACCATCAAAACGCTCTAAAACGGCTGTCAGTAACTTTCTGTCTAAATAATCAAACCCGGCATCGTCAATATCCAACATAGACAACGCCGCTTTCGCAATGACTTCGGTAATCACACCGTTATTACGCACATCGGCATAATCTCGCACTCGACGCAATAAGCGATTTGCGATCCGCGGTGTACCACGAGAACGGCGGGCAATTTCATAGGCGGCCGAATCATCAATTTTAAGCTGCAAACAGACCGCACTTCTTGACACAATGGACGTTAAATCCGGCACGGAATAAAATTCCAAGCGTTGCACAATCCCAAAACGATCGCGCAATGGCGAAGTTAAAGAACCGGCTCGAGTTGTAGCACCGATAAGCGTAAAAGGCGGTAAATCCAATTTAATGGAACGGGCAGCCGGGCCTTCACCAATCATGATGTCCAACTGATAATCTTCCATTGCCGGATACAATACTTCTTCAATGGCAGGGGAAAGGCGATGAATTTCATCAATAAACAACACATCATGAGGCTCAAGATTTGTCAGCATCGCCGCTAAATCACCCGCCTTTTCCAAAACCGGACCGGATGTGGTGCGAATATTCACGCCCATCTCGTTGGCGACAATATTAGCCAGCGTGGTTTTTCCCAATCCCGGTGGGCCAAAAATCAACAAATGATCCAAGGCATCCTGACGTAATTGTGCCGCTTTAATGAAAATTTCCATTTGTTCACAAACTTGTGGTTGTCCCACATAATCCGCCAACAATTTGGGACGAATGGCACGATCAATGACATCTTCGTCTAATTTTGCCGTAGCACTGATAATTCTGTCTGCTTCAATCATCTTGTCTATCTCAAATTACAAAGCGGCTTTTAAAGCTTCACGAATTAACTGTTCACTGGAAAGTTCCGGTTTAGAGACTTTTTTCACCATTTTCTCCGCATCAACCGGCTTATAACCCAAGGCGATCAATGCTGCTACAGCCTCATTAGAAGGTTCAGTGGTTGCAACGGCTTCCATGTTAAAGCTTGGCAAATGATCCGCTTGCATAAAGAAATCGTTATTTTTCACGCCGTTAAACTTGCCTTTGAGTTCAACCAAAAGTCTTTCTGCGGTTTTCTTGCCGACACCGGGAATCTTCACTAATTTTGACAATTCTTCGCGTTCAATGGCATACGCAAACTCATCTACCGACATGGCAGATAAAATTGCCAACGCCAATTTAGGGCCTACACCATTGGTTTTAATCAATTCACGAAATAAAGTGCGGTCGGTTTTTTGGGCAAATCCAAAGAGCAAATGAGCATCTTCACGCACGACCAAATGGGTAAATAAGCGGGTTTGTTTACCTATATCCGGAAGATGATAAAAACTTGTCATCGGCAACAACAGTTCATAGCCGACACCTTGCACATCCAACAAAATTTCCGGCGGTTGTTTCTCCATTAAAATACCAGTGAGATGACCAATCATAGCAATCCTAATTATCAGTAAAAAAATCGCAGGTAGGATAAAATAAAACTGGATAAATATCCAGTTAAATTTTTAAACGGAAACGGCCTCGACTATATCGAGTCCGCAAAAGTGCGGTCATTTTTTCTTGTGTTTTATGCTGATCTGCCGCATTAGCAACGTGGAAAGAATGCTGTATAGAATGCGCATGCGTAATGGCAATGGCTAGTGCGTCTGCGGCGTCCGCTTGTGGTTTATCAGAAAGTTTAAGAATACGAGTCACCATATCCTGCACTTGAATTTTATCTGCCGAGCCAATCCCCACCACCGTTTGTTTGATTAAACGCGCTGCATATTCAAACACAGGCAAATCATGATTCACTGCCGCCACAATCGCCGTGCCACGCGCCTGCCCGAGTTTTAGGGCGGAATCCGCATTTTTTGCCATAAAGACTTGCTCAATCGCAAACATATCCGGTTGAAATTGCGTGATGATTTCCGTCACGCCGGCATAAATACGTTTTAAACGGGTCGGTAAATCCTCGACTTGAGTACGAATCGCCCCACTGCCAAGGTATTCCAACTGTCGCCCGGTTTGTCGAATAACGCCATAACCGGTCACGCGCGAACCGGGGTCAATGCCTAAAATAATTGCCATAATCGGGTATAAAATAAACGGCTAGAAGACCTAGCCGTTTTTATTTGACGTGAAAGTTTATTGATTTGCTTTTGCGGTCGCTTTCGCGTTCACATCACAGTTTTTCACAATGATTTTGTCGGCTTTTTTACCTTTTTGTAAAAGATTTACCGGCACCACAGAATCAAATTTATCCAAGGTTAAACCGCTGTCCACATTCCACACATAGTTGCCGGAAGTAAATGCAGTAAAATCCTTTTGAGATGCATCGCGAGCAAAATCTTTTGCAATCACTTTATTGCCTACCATTACCATTGCCCCTGTCGGTTCTTGACCTTCGAATTGATACACGGCAGTCACGGTTTTCTTGTTGCAAGAATACACGACAGTTTTATCCGTAATCGTTGGCATAGCGCCGGCAGCTTTGGATTCAACATTGGCTGTTGCATTAGAACACGCCGCCAAAATGGCAACTGTAGCCATTGCAGAGAATACTTTAACAAATTTCATAAATGCTCCTTATAGCATTGCAGCGACTTCATCGCTAATTTCACCGTTGTGATAAACGTTTTGTACGTCATCACAGTCTTCCAACATATCAATTAAACGCAATAGTTTCGGTGCAGTTTCTGCATCCAAATCCACTGTCGTTGATGGAATCATTGTCACTTCCGCTTCTTGCACTTTAAAGCCTGCTGCTTCAATGCCATCGCGTACGGAACCTAATTCTTCCCACGCGGTATAAATTTCAAAAGAGCCGTCATCTTGCGGTTGAACATCATCGGCACCGGCCTCAATCGCCGCTTCCATTAATGCATCTTCATCCGCTTGATTAACAATAATCAAGCCCTTTTTACTAAATAAATAACCCACGGAACCTTCTGTACCTAAGTTACCGCCACATTTGGTAAAACTTGGGCGAACTTGGGAAATGGTGCGGTTAGCATTATCGCTCAAACATTCCACCATGACAGCCGTGCCACCCGGACCGTAACCTTCATAGATTTTGGTTTCCATATTGGTGTCATCGCCACCACCAACACCACGCTCAATAGCACGATTAATGGTATCACGGGTCATGTTGTTGCTGAGTGCTTTATCCACTGCCGCACGTAAACGTGGGTTCGATCCCACATCGCCGCCACCGATTTTTGCAGCGGTTACCAATTCACGAATTAATTTAGTAAAGATTTTGCCACGTTGCGCATCTTGTGCCGCTTTACGGTGTTTAATATTTGCCCACTTACTATGGCCTGCCATGTTGTTTTCCTTCTATTTTGTCAAATCAAATAAATATTTTCTTATCGCTTCTGCATTATTAGGCGATTTCGTCATCTGCACCGCCTGTGCTGGCGAAACCCATTGAAAAGCGAGATGTTCGGTTAATTCAGGGGTAAATTCCTGATCCACTGCCAACAAAAACCAGTGCTCTCGGCAGTGGGTAACATTCGGTGCGTATTTATAGCGGAAATGCGGAAAAATTTCAAACGTTACGCTTTCATGACAATCCCAAAGTGCGGTGCTTTTTGACGGCGTTTTTAACCGCACTTCTTCCCAAACTTCACGCACTGCCGCGTCATACGGCATTTCATGTTCTTCCAAAGAACCGGTGACCGATTGCCAAAAAGCCGGATCATCTCGACGCTGTAGCATAAGCACTCTGCCACTCTCTTTGGCATAAATGACAACAAGGACAGATTGGTTGTTTTTGTATTTCAATTGGATATCCGCACAAAGAAAAAGTTCGCTATGTATTTTCACGCAAAACAACGTAAAAAAGAACCGCACTTTAAAGAAGTCCTTAAAGTGCGGTCGTTTTTAAAAAAATTTTTAGCCTAACCAGCCGGCTTGCTGTGCAATAAAGAGTGCAGCAAACGCAGTTAAGTAGAATAAGCCGATGAAGGACAACCACAATAATCCACCTTTCACGCTGTGTTTCGCTTTCATGGTTAAGGATAAGTTCAACCATGCAAACACCGGCGCAGAAACAAAGGATGCGATCATTGCGAATTTCAACATCGGACCAACGGCGTTATTAAAATAGAAAATAATGGCTAAACCGGAGGCCGCGGCAAGCACCATGGCAATGTTTAAGGTTTTTACGGTGCTTTCGTGTTTACCAAGTAATAAACGCAAGGATTCAACGTTAGTACGAGAATAGCCGTCGATAACGGTGATGGTTGTGCCGAACATACACATGAAGGCAATCACTGCGATCAATAAGCGCGCCCATTCACCAATGGTGCTGGCATACATATTAATTAATTGCGCGATATATTTACCGCCCACCATTTCTACGGTTTCAGGCGAACCGAATTGTACTAATGCGCCAAGGGCTAAGAACACAACGGCTAAAATCGCTGTGCCGATGTAACCCACGTTAAAGTCAAACAAACCGTCTTGATAAGACACTTTGGTCAAGCGACGTTTTGCCACCACCCACATGGAGTTAATCGCAGAAATTTCAATCGGCGCCGGCATCCAGCCCATTAATGCCACCAAAAATGCCAATTTGCTTAATTCCCACGGGGAAGGCGCAACGAAATCTGCCGGTGCGACACCTTGCATACCGTTACGCATGAATGCAATCACCACGGCACTGACTGTTGTCACAGTTAAGGCGATCATGATGATTTTGGATAAGCTGTCTAATAAGCGATATTTCCCTAACAGTAAAATGCCGGTTGTCACACCGATCACCAATAAACTGAGGACCGGCATTGGCAATGGAATAGGGATCACAAAAGTTAAAATGGCTGCGGTTAGCAAACCTACCGCGGCTGTGTTAATCACGGTGGCAAAAATATTTAATGCAAGGAATAGCCACAAATAAAATTTACCTTTTTGGCGGTAACCTTCCAACAAGGTATTGCCGGTATCTAAGGTATATTGCACGCCGAAACGGAAGAAAGGATATTTGAATAAATTCGCAAGAATTACGATGCTCACTAATTCCCAACCATAAATCGCTCCGGCTTGGGTGGAGGCGATAATGTGCGAACCGCCAACGGCAGCAGATGCCATGACGATTCCGGGACCTAAGGCAGAGAATTTACTCGCCCATGTAGATTTTTCAACTTGATTGATTGGTTCACTCATAAAATGTCTCTTTAAATGATAGAAAGGTGCGTATTTATAATAGAATTTTCATCTAGAGTAAAGTGAACCCAGCAATAAGAAAAAACAAAGCAAAAGATAAAAAACTATGTTTTTCTAAAAATCAGCATTTTATTTCAAAAAATGAGAGATTAAAAACGGATAAATCTTGCTAACTTGGCGAATGACAGTGAATAAAATTTTTAACCGAATCGTATGAAATTTATATTCACGCTACGCCTGATTGAGAGATTCAAGAGACGATGGTGCTATTCAGTATTTTTTTCGTGAAAAAATACATTTGCAGAAGGGTGAAATAGACAAATAAGATTAACAATTAACAACAAGACATGACACATTGTGATAGGAACATTCTCAAACAACACATAAACCAGCACATCAACGGCAAGCAGCCACGCAATAAAAATATCTCTCGCCCAATGTCGGCCGCGTAAGATGTTTTTATTGAGGAAGAAAATGACGACAAAATTTAAATAAGGCATAAAAAGCAGAGCGCTGGACTGAATAAAGGAATCACCAATGGCAAGCACAATTAAGGTGAGTCCTAACACAATAAGATAATTAATAATGATATTAGTCCAACAAATAATCGGGATAGAACGCGGCTTTTTCATATTTTTTAATCTTATTCTAGTTATTTTGGCTTTTGTATTGAAACGATTTTGCAAATCGATTGTAGCAAGAAACCTAAAGCAAGTCATTTACTTAACATTTTTATTACATAAATTTTACATTGCGTAACATATCTTACATGAAAGTGTGACTTAATTCGCACAATTTTAACGAGAAATTTATTATTCCACAACCATTTTAGGCTTATTATCCGTATTATTTATTATAATTCTTATTCGTAGTAGTAGTAGTAGTAGTAGTAGTAGTAGTAGTAGTATCTATGCTATTGAAAAATAACGATATTTCAAGTGATAAAAAAGCTATATTTCAGTCATGAATAACATCACTAAAATATAGCTCATTGGTCTTCTTTGTTTCATAATTCAATCAAAAAAGACACCGCACTTTTTATTCAAAATTAGCCGTTAAGCATTTTTAACCACTTGAATACTCAACTCACCCAACGCTTGCGGATTCGCAAAACTTGGCGCTTCGGTCATTAAGCACGCCGCTGCCGTGGTTTTCGGGAACGCAATCACATCACGGATATTTTCAGTGCCGGTTAAAAGCATGGTTAAACGGTCTAAACCGAACGCCAAACCTGCGTGTGGCGGTGTGCCGAATTTCAATGCATCCAATAAGAAACCAAATTTCTCGCGTTGTTCTTGTTCATTGATGCCAAGAATGCGGAATACAGTTTGTTGCATTTTCGGATCGAAAATACGTACGGAACCGCCCCCCACTTCGTAGCCGTTGATGACCATATCGTAAGCATTCGCCACCGCAGTTGTTGGATCCGCTTCCAATTGTTCCGGTGTGAAATCACGTGGCGATGTGAATGGGTGGTGCATTGCCGCCAAATTGCCTTCATCATCACGTTCAAACATTGGGAAATCAATGACCCAAAGCGGTTGCCATTCGTCTAAACGGGTTAAGCCGAGATCGCGACCCAGTTTCAAACGCAATGCGCCCATGGCATCGGTGGTGGTTTGCCATTTGTCTGCGCCGAAGAACAAGATATCTCCGTTTTGTACTTTTACACGTTCTACTAACGCTTTCCATACGTCTTCATTTAAGAATTTAGCAATCGGGCTTTGAACGCCTTCAAGGCCGGCATTGATATCATTCACTTTCGCCCAAGCCAAACCTTTCGCACCGTATATCCCAACAAATTGGGTGTATTCATCAATTTGTTTACGTGTAATTTCGCTGCCATTTGGTACGCGAATGACCGCCACACGACCATTTGGATCATTGGCAGGGCCTTGGAACACTTTGAAATCTACCTCTTTAACGAGGTCTGCAACATCCACTAGCTCCAGTGGGTTACGCAAATCCGGTTTGTCGGAACCAAAACGATTCATCGCTTCGTGCCAAGTCATCACTGGGAATTTGCCTAAATCCACACCAATGATATTTTGCCATAAACCATGCACCATACGTTCCATAATCTCACGCACTTCAGGCGCTGTCAGGAAAGAGGTTTCCACATCGATTTGGGTAAATTCCGGTTGACGATCCGCACGCAAATCTTCATCACGGAAACATTTCACGATTTGATAATAACGGTCAAAACCGGACATCATTAAAAGCTGTTTAAAAAGCTGTGGTGATTGTGGCAAGGCATAGAATTTGCCTTTATGTACACGGCTCGGCACTAAATAATCGCGCGCGCCTTCCGGTGTGGCTTTGGTTAGCATTGGGGTTTCAATATCAAGGAAACCATTGTCATCCATAAAACGACGCACAAAACTGGTGATTTTCGCACGGGTTTTCAAACGTTGTGCCATTTCCGGACGGCGTAAATCCAAATAACGGTATTTTAAGCGTTGTTCTTCCGTATTGTTTTGGTTGAAGTCTAACGGCAACACATCGGAAGCGTTGTAAATTTTCAAGGCTTTTGCCAATACTTCCACTTCACCGGTCGCCATGTTTTTATTGATTTGGTTGTCCGGGCGAGCAATCACTTCACCTTTGATTTGAATACAAAATTCGTTACGCAAACCGGCAGCCGCGGTCAAGGCGTCTTGGTATTTGGGGTCGAAACACACTTGCACGATGCCATCACGATCGCGCATATCAATAAAGATCAACCCACCTAAATCGCGGCGGCGATGAACCCAACCGCTTAATGTCACTTCCTGACCGATATTTGCGCGGTTTAACGCACCGCAATAATGTGAACGCATCATTTTTTATTCCTTATTATATTCTGAATCATTAAAGAGAAATTAACCGTGCGATTATACGGAAATTGCCTGGGCTTTTGAATTGGAAAGCGAAATTTATTTGCGCCATTAAAAACTTTCTCTAAAATAACCGCACTTTTTATTTCAAATTATTGCATCGCAAAAAACATGAAAGATACCCTATTCTCCGCACCCATTGAAAAATTGGGCGATTTTACGTTTGACGAAAGCGTCGCGGAAGTGTTTCCCGACATGATCCAACGCTCTGTGCCGGGTTATTCAAATATCATTACTGCCATTGGTATGCTTGCCGAACGTTTTGTGACGGCAAACAGCCATGTCTATGATTTAGGCTGTTCTCGTGGCGCGGCAACCCTTTCCGCTCGTCGTCATATCAACCAACCCAATGTAAAAATTATCGGGGTGGACAATTCCCAACCGATGGTAGAACGTTGTCGTCAACACATCGCTGCCTACCATAGTGACATTCCGGTCGAGATTCTCTGTGACGATATTCGCCACATTGAGATCAAAAATGCATCCATGGTGATTTTGAATTTCACCCTGCAATTTCTACCGCCACAAGATCGCGTGGCGTTGTTAGAAAAAATTCATCAAGGATTAAATCCAAACGGCGTATTGGTGCTGTCAGAAAAATTTCGCTTTGAAGATGAGCAAACCAACGACTTACTGATTGATCTCCACCATCAATTTAAACGCGCCAACGGTTACAGCGAATTAGAAGTGAGCCAAAAACGTACCGCACTTGAAAATGTGATGCGCACAGACAGCATTGAAACCCACAAAGCGCGATTAAAAAATGTCGGCTTTTCTCATGTGGAGCTTTGGTTCCAATGCTTTAACTTCGGTTCCATGATTGCGATGAAATAAGCGCAAGCTCAAAATAAAGAAGTGCGGTGGATTTTTAAAGCGTTTTGAAATCCACCGCACTTTTCTTTATCCTCGCAAGCGAAATATCGAAAAATTAATACACGCCTTGTGCCAACATGGCATCAGCCACTTTAACGAAACCGGCGACGTTCGCACCCACCACATAGTTGATGTTACCTTGCGCATCACTGCCGTATTTTTTACAGTTCGCATGAATGTCTAACATAATGCGGTGCAATTTGGCATCGACTTCTTCTCTTGTCCAACTTAAGCGTTGTGCGTTTTGCGACATTTCTAAACCGGAAGTGGCGACGCCGCCTGCATTTGCTGCTTTGCCTGGTCCGAAGAGTACGCCGGCGTCAATAAAGGCATTGGTGGCGTCAATGGTCGTTGGCATATTGGCACCTTCCGCCACCACTTGCACGCCATTGGCAATCAAGGCTTGTGCGTCGCTTAATGCCAATTCGTTTTGGGTGGCACATGGGAGTGCAATATCCACTTTTAAATGCCATGGGCGCGCGCCGGCAACATATTTCAAACCAAAGAGAGCGGCATAATCTTTTACACGACCCCGTTTGACGTTTTTGATGTCCATTAACGCGGCTAATTTTTCTTGAGTGAAACCTTCTTCATCCACAACGGTGCCGGATGAGTCGGAACAGCTAATGACTTTTGCGCCTAGTTGCAGGGCTTTTTCAATCACATATTGTGCCACGTTGCCGGAGCCGGAAACCGCAACGGTTTTGCCTTTCAGATCTTGCCCTTTTTCTGCCAACATCGCTTGGACGAAATAGACCAAACCATAACCGGTGGCTTCCGGACGAATTAAACTACCGCCGAAACTCAAGCCTTTGCCGGTAAAAACACAGCCGGTTTGATTGGAGAGTTTTTTCATCATGCCGGTTAAATAACCTACTTCACGGGCGCCGACACCAATATCCCCAGCAGGCACATCGGTATCCGGGCCGATGTGGCGATAAAGTTCAGTCATTAAGGCTTGGCAGAAGCGCATGACTTCCGCATCACTTTTGCCTTTTGGATCAAAGTCGGAACCGCCTTTGGCGCCACCCATTGGCAATGTGGTTAAAGCATTTTTGAAAATTTGCTCAAAGCCTAAGAATTTTAAAATGGATTGGTTGACGGACGGGTGAAAACGCATGCCACCTTTGAAAGGGCCGATAGCGCTGTTGAATTGAATGCGGAAAGCGCGGTTGACTTGTACTTGGCCTTTGTCATCTGTCCATGCGACCCGAAATTGGATGGCTCGTTCAGGCTCAACTAAACGTTCCAACAACGCTTCAGCACGGTATTTTGGGTTTTTCTCAAGGAATGGCCAAATAGACGTAAAGACTTCACGTACCGCTTGTAAAAATTCCGGTTGGTTTCCGTCACGTTGTTCGACTTTGGCTAAAAATGCTTCTAAAGAAGCGACTGCGTTAGACATGGGAAAATCTCCTGTTGATGATGTTTGCATATATTGTTTTTATTAATCGGAATCACTATGCAACAACTCTTCTTATTTTTCCAAAACAACCATTAAAAATAGGAAAAATTTAGAATAAAAGATAGAATAATATAGATAATATCTAATTATTTAATAATTTTGTTAATTTTTATCTAAATAAAGCATTCATTTAGACAAAAAATAAGCCCTGCAAAATACAGGGCTTATTGTGTTTAAACTGATCATAGAAAGCATGATGCTCAAGTGCGGTCAGTTTTGAGATAGTTTTCTCTCTATTATAGATTAACCACCGAAGAATTGTAGCGTGCAACTTGTTGCACGAAATCGTGAATGCCCGAAAGCGTTAAATAACGTTCCCTGTGTAATTTGGTCGTGCATCAAGATGCACGCTACGAGGAGTAAATAATCAGCCTATATGCTGAATTTTGATTGTCATCCTTGTTCATTATATAGCGAAGATTTTTTTCTATTCATCGCTTAAGCTATTTAGCTCCACACGCATAGCGTATGGTTTTTATAGCCAGACTTTGGCTAGCTATAATAAAAATTAAATAAAGCATTCGTTTAGACAAAAAATAAGCCCTGTAAAATACAGGGCTTATTGTGTTTAAACTGATCATGGAAAGCATGATGCTCAAGTGCGGTCAGTTTTGAGATAGTTTTCTCTCTATTATAGATTAACCACCGAAGTCATCTAATAAGATGTTTTCATCTTCAACACCGAGGTCTTTCAACATTTTGATTACCGCTGCATTCATCACCGGAGGTCCGCACATGTAGTATTCACAATCTTCAGGTGCTTCATGATTTTTCAAATAGTTTTCATAAAGCACATTGTGAATAAAGCCGGTGTAGCCCGTCCAGTTATCTTCCGGTAACGGATCTGATAATGCTACGTGCCATGTAAAGTTCGGGTTTTCTGCTTGAAGCTGATCAAAATCTTCTACATAGAACATTTCACGTTTAGAACGCGCACCATACCAGAAAGACATTTTACGTTTAGAGTGCAAACGTTTTAATTGGTCAAAGATATGGGAACGCATTGGCGCCATACCTGCACCACCACCAATAAAGACCATTTCGTTGTCGGTTTCTTTCGCGAAGAATTCACCAAACGGACCGGAAATCGTCACTTTATCACCTGGTTTTAATGACCAAATGTAAGAAGACATTTGTCCCGGAGGCGCATCCGGTTGACGTGGCGGAGGCGTCGCAATACGCACATTCAGCATAATAATGCCTTTTTCTTCCGGATAAGATGCCATGGAGTAAGCACGGATAATATGCTCATCGACTTTGGACACATAACGCCACAGGTCATATTTATCCCAGTCCTCATGGTATTCTTTCGGAATATCGAAATCTTTATAGTAAACCGTATGTGGATCGGCTTCGATTTGGATATAACCACCGGCACGGAATGGTACTTCTTCACCCTCAGGAATCGCTAATTTCAGCTCTTTGATAAAGGTGGCTTTGTTATCATTAGAAATAACGGTACATTCCCATTTTTTCACACCAAAGATTTCTTCCGGCAATTCAATGTCCATATTGCCTTTCACGTTCACTTGGCAAGAAAGACGATAGCCTTCTTTCGCTTCACGTTTGGTGATGTGAGATAACTCTGTCGGTAAAATTTCACCGCCACCGCTTTTCACTTTTACCACACATTGACCACAGGAACCGCCACCGCCACAAGCTGATGACACAAAGATCCCTTTGCTGGCAAGCGCACCAAGCAATTTGCCACCGGCCGGTAACGTAATGGCTTTATTGGGATCATTATTAATTTGAATGGTAATGTCGCCGGAATCGACCAATTTAGATTTGGCAAATAGAATAATGGCGACAAGCACTAAAACGATAGCGGTAAAGGCTGCAACACCGAGTACAAGAATTGTTGTTTCGCTCATTTACGCCCTCCTTATAACTGAATACCGGAAAATGACATAAAACCAAGCGCCATTAAGCCCGCTGAGATAAAGGTAATCCCTAAACCTTTCAAACCGGCCGGCACATCCGCATATTTCATTTTCTCAGTTAAACCGGCTAACGCAACGATTGCCAACATCCACCCCAAGCCTGCACCAATACCGTACACAGCAGATTCTGCGAAGGTATATTCACGTTGAATCGCAAAGGATACGCCACCGAAGATCGCACAGTTTACAGCAATAAGCGGAAGGAAAATCCCCAATGCGTTATAAAGTGCCGGGAAGAATTTATCGAGCGTCATTTCAAGAATTTGAACGATACCCGCGATAATCCCGATAAACGTAATAAAGCTTAAGAAGGATAAATCTACGCCTTCAACTAAAGCACCATCTTTTAGCACGTGTTCAAACACAAATTGGTTCGCCGGTACAGAAATGCCAAGCACAACTGTTACTGCAACCCCTAAGCCGAATGCCGTTGACACTTTTTTCGATACGGCAAGGAAAGTACACATTCCTAAGAAGAAAGAAAGCGCCATATTTTCAATGAAGATCGCCTTCACAAATAGGCTAATATAATGTTCCATTGATTATTTCTCCTGTTGCTCAGGTTTCCACGTTCTTAAGCCCCAAATGATGAAGCCGATAATAAAGAACGCACTTGGTGCAAGAAGGAACAAGCCGTTCGGTTGATACCAACCACCGTCTTGAATGGTTTGGAATACAGGGAAACCAAGTAAACGACCAGAACCAATTAACTCGCGTAACGTTGCAACAATTAATAAAATTGCACCGTAACCTAAACCGTTACCGATACCGTCAACAAAGCTCTCAAGCGGACGAGATTTCATCGCAAAAGCTTCTGCACGACCCATCACGATACAGTTGGTAATAATCAATCCCACGAATACCGAGAGCTGTTTCGATAAACCATAAGCAAAAGCTTTCAATACTTGGTCAACCAAAATTACCAAAGACGCGATAATTGCCAGTTGTACAATGATACGAATACTATTTGGAATGTACTGGCGAATCATTGAAATAAACATACTGGAAAAACCAGTTACTAAACTTACCGCGATTGCCATAACGATTGCGGTTTGTAATTGAGTTGTTACCGCTAATGCAGAACAAATACCCAAAATTTGCAGCGCAATCGGGTTATTTTTTACGATCGGATTAAGCAAAAGTGCTTTTAAATTGCTTTTTGCATCAGCCATTATCTTGCCCCCGCTTTAAATTTTGCTAAGAATGGACCAAAACCATTTTGACTAAACCAATAATCAAAAGAACCTTGCACACCATTTGAGGTTAAGGTTGCACCTGATAAGGCATCAACGCCGTGTTCTTTGTTAGAAGACGCATTTTTAGCAACACGAATAGCCACACGTTGATTATCATCAAACAGTTTCTTATCTACGAAAAGTGCTTGCCAACGCGGATTGGCGATTTCACCACCAAGACCGGCGGTTTCACCTTGATCATAGTAAGTAATGCCTTTGATGGTATTGGCATCTGGGGCAACCGCAACGAAACCGTACATTGTTGACCATAAACCGCGACCGTACATAGGCAATATGACTTGATTGACCCGACCTTGTTCATCTTTTACAAGGTAAACACGCGCTTGATTCGCTCGCACTTTAATCCCGGCTTTGTCTTGCTCCGCAGGAATGGCTTGACTAAGTGCGGTCGATTTTACCGCTGTTTTTGGATCAAATTTTTCCACATCCTCTTTTGAGGCTTGAACAAAATCACCACTTTGCAAATCCACTAAACGAGGTTCAATAAACTTGTTATAAGTGTCTTTAATGACAGAAGCATTATCTTCTTTCATTAGGCCGGCAACCGTTAAAATATTACGTTGAACGTCAAGTGCTTTTTGTTCATCTTGTTTTGATTTCAATGCAACTGCGGCACCGGAAACCACGATAGAACACACCAAACTTAGCAATACAACAACGGTAACTGTACCGCCAACGCTATCTTTATTAAATTTAGCCATTTGTTCTTGCTCTCCGACGTTTGATATTTGCTTGAACCACGATGTAGTCGAAAATTGGTGCAAACAAGTTTGCAAATAAAATCGCTAACATCATCCCTTCTGGGTAAGCCGGGTTCACTGTACGAATTAATACTGCCATCACACCAATTAACGCGCCGTACCACCATTTACCGGTATTGGTAAATGACGCAGATACAGGGTCAGTTGCCATGAAGATCATCCCCAGCGCAAAACCACCTAATACGAAGTGCCAATGCCAAGGCATGGAGAACATTGGGTTAGTATCGGAGCCAATTAAGTTAAATAAGGTTGCTGTACCAATCATACCGATCATCACACCCGCCATAATGCGCCAAGAGGCGATGCGGGTGAACACGATCACTGCACCACCGATTAACAATGCGAGCGTTGAAACCTCACCCATTGAACCGGGAATATTACCAATGAACGCATCCATCCAAGTAATTGGTTCGCCGGTTACCGTATGTTGCAATGCGGCTTGACCACCTTGTGACCATTGTGAAAGTGCGGTTGCGCCTGAGAAACCATCTGCAGCAGTCCATACTAAGTCACCGGAAATTTGTGCCGGATAAGCGAAGAATAAGAATGCACGACCAGCAAGCGCAGGGTTCATAAAGTTACGACCGACACCACCGAAGATTTCTTTTGCTACTACGATACCAAAGGTGATACCAAGTGCGGCTTGCCATAATGGCAATGTTGGCGGAACGATTAAGGCAAACAGAATTGTAGAAACGAACATCCCTTCATTCACTTCGTGGCCACGCACAACGGAGAACAATAATTCCCACATCGTACATACGGTAAACACCACTAAGTAAATTGGTAAGAAGAAAATCGCCCCTAATGCCATTTTGGAGCCCCAAGTTGCATTCGTGGTTAAATCTAAACCTAATGAACTTGCAAGGGCATAGTGCCAATCACTCGCAATTAATTGTTCTAAATTGCCTAATTGATTTAAGGCAGGGATCGCTTGGTTACCCACATTGTACATACCGTAGAAAATCGCCGGAAACAATGCGAGGAAAACCGTAATCATCATACGTTTTGAGTCTAACGCATCGCGAACGTGTGTGTTTTTGTGCGTTACCGTACCCGGTGTATAAAGCAAGGTATAAATCGATTCAAAGATCGGATAAAGCTTGCTGTATTTACCGCCTGGTAAAAACGCGGGTTCCATTTTTTCAAAAAGATTTTTCAAACCCATTTTTAACCTTCCTTCTCAATCTTATCTAATACTTGACGCAAGATTGAACCGTATTCATATTTGCCCGGGCAAACGAAAGAACACAACGCTAAGTCTTCTTCATCTAATTCAAGACAACCTAACGCTTGTGCGCCATCAGTATCGCCCACGATTAAATCACGTAATAATAATGTCGGTAAAATATCCAACGGCATCACGCGCTCATAGCTACCGATTGGTACCATTGCACGTTCACCACCATTTTCTGCGGTAGTGAAGTTAAATAATTTCTTGCCAAAGTGACCAAGCACTGTACGGGTAATCGAATATTTATTCGGTTGTGGTGTAATCCAACCGAAAAATTCTTTCTCGTTACCTTCTTCGATCACAGAAACTTGTAATGCATAACGACCTAAATAATCATGCACACCTTTTGCCGTTTGACCGCAAAGCACTGAACCGGAAATCACGCGATTATTACCGTCTTTTAATTCACCTGCGGTTAATTGAGAGAGGTTAGCACCGATGACTGTACGCACTAAACGTGGCGATTTGACTTGTGGCCCCGCAAGAGAAACCACACGTTCGACATTGAGCTCACCAGTGGTAAATAATTTACCGATAGCAATCACATCTTGATAGTTGATATACCAAACGATTTTATTGATGCCCACCGGATCAATAAAATCGATATGTGTGCCACTTAATCCTGCCGGATGCGGCCCGGCAAATTCATCCACGATCACATTACTCGCGTGTGATGCCGGAATTTTATTATCAGGCGCTTTACATAAGTGAATGTTGCCGTCATGTAAACGACTTAACACGGTTAAGCCATTGACGAAATCATTTTCGGACGCTGCAATAATAACCGCAGGATCTGCAGCGAGGGGATTGGTGTCCATCGCATTAACGAAAATGGATGAAGGCACGCCATCAATCGCAGGCACTTTGCTGAATGGACGGGTACGAAACGCTGTCCATAAACCGGATTCCTGTAAATTTTTACGCACTTGCTCTGCACTTAACGTGTTCAGTTCAGCTGCCTCGTATTTATCGAAAGAAAGCGCTTCATTGCCTTCCACTTTAATTACCACAGACTGTAATACACGTTTCTCGCCACGATGAATAGCGGTGATCGTGCCACTCGCCGGTGCGGTGAAAATCACACCAGGGTTCTTTTTGTCTTCAAAAAGCACCTGACCTTTTTTCACTACATCACCTTCGCGAACCTTCATCGAAGGGCGCATTCCCACATACTCTTCACCCAGCAAAGCAACTTCAGTAACGGTATTCCCGTTATGGATTACCTGCTCCGGTTTTCCTGCAATAGGAAGATCCAAGCCTTTTTTAATCGTAATCATATTGTTTGCACTACTTTTGTTAGATTAAAAATACAGCAATAACCCTGAGGTTATTACCTCGTCTTGAGTGATGGTTGTTGAAATGATTAAAGAAGAAACAACAAGATACCTCTACACCAAATAATCACTCTTCAACCGGTAAAAATAAAACTCAAATTCTGCTATTCATTTGTCAAAGGCACGCAACACCCATGACAAAACGTTAAAATATTGCTAAAAATAAATGCCTTATTTTAACCAAATAATAACGTTCATGCCACTTTGAAACGTGGCTCTTTCTCGATTTTCCAAGAAAAACTGCACATAACTTGCAAAAAATCAATTTTTTATTTTATTGCGTAATAACAAAGAGGTAAGGAACTATAGCCCAACACCGGCACAACGAGGGGATTTCGGGAACTGCTGCCCTAATTCATCCCACTCTTGCTGAGTATAAAGATGCAATGCCAAGGCATGGATGCCATTTTGTAAATCTTGTGAAAGGAATTGATAGATTTTACGATGGCGTGCGACTTTACTCTGCCCTTCAAAGGCGTCACTGACTAATACAATTTTAAAATGCGAATCCGCACCACGCCCGGAGCTGTGCATATGACTTTCGTTTTCAACCGTAATAAAGTGCGGTTGAAATTTCTGACATAATCGTTGTTCTAATGCTTGTTGTTTTGACATACTTCTTCCTTAAGGGATTTATTAAATGAGGAGACTATACAATTACTTGTAACTTTGTAAGAATAGCGCAAATTAATCAAACTGATGAGGATATTATGAAATTTAATCTGAAAACCGTTATTCTCGGCTCTGTTCTGCTTTCCAGTGCGGTATTAACCGGTTGCCAAAGCGAACCCAGCACCTTGAGCTTTACACCGCCATCACCACAAGCCACCATGAATGTGAATCAATCTACGGTTGTTTACGTTACCACTCGCGATATGCGCCAAGCGCCTGAAATTTCCAGTTATGTTGCCGATGGTAAACTCGTCAAATTATCCGCAACGCCAAGTGTTACCGAATTATTCCAACAAGTGGCACAACAAGATCTGGTTAGCAAAGGTTTTCGTATCGGCATGGCGAATAATTCTAATGCTGCTGTCACTGTAGATGTGCAAGAGTTCTTTGCGAAAGTCAACCAAGGCAATCTACGTTACGATATTGATAGCAAAATTCAACTCGCTATCCATGTTCAAGGCATGAAGGGTCAATTCAGCAAAAATATTAATGCGACTCGCAACTACTCCGGTGCTTTCTCGGCAAGAAATGCAGAAATCCAGAAAGTACTAGGCGAAACGCTTAACGAAGTGGTTCAATCTATTTACAAAGATCAAGAAATCACTCAAGCGATTACCCAATACGCAAACTAAAAACGCCGCAAAAAATGACCGCACTTTCTTGCTTATGTCTGAAAAGTGCGGTGAAAATCCCAAGTGTTTTTTAGGGCACAATCCCAAGGATAAAATTAACGCATAAATTTAATTTCAATTTATGCGTTAATTTTTGCTTTGCGGAATACAAAATCAGAATCGTAGCGTGCAACTTGTTGCACGAAATCATGAATGCCCGAAAGCGTTAAATAACGTTCCGTGCGTAATTTAGTCGTGCATCAAGATGCACGCTACGCATGAAATCGTGAATTACACATCGAGGTTAATTATTCGTGCAACAAGTTGCACGCTACGAGGGGTTAAATAATCGTCCTATATGTTGAATTTTGGTTGCCAGCCTTGTTCATTATATAGCGAGGATTTTTTCTATTCATCGCTTAAGCTATTTAGCTCCATACGCATAACGTATGGTTTTTATAGCCAGACTTTGGCTGGCTATAATAAAATTAACGCATAAATTTGGAATCGTAGCGTGCAACTTGTTGCACGAAATCATGAATGCCCGAAAGCGTTAAATAACGTTCCGTGCATAATTTGGTCGTGCATCAAGATGCACGCTACGCATGAAATCGTGAATTACACATAGAGGTTAATTATTCGTGCAACAAGTTGCTCGCTACGAGGGGTTAAATAATCGTCCTATATGTTGAGTTTTGGTTGTTAGCCTTGTTCATTATATAGTGAGGATTTTTTTCTGTTCATCCCTTAAGCTATTTAGCTTCATGCGCATAGCGTATGGTTTTTATAGCCGGACTTTGGCTAGCTATAATAAAATTAACGCATAAATTTGATTTCAATTTATGCGTTAATTTTTGCTTTACGAAATAAAAAAGTTGAAAAAAAAGAAAAGCCGCTAATTACTTAGCGACTTTCTAGAATTTGGCTCCTCCTGCGGGACTCGAACCTGCGACATATGGATTAACAGTCCACCGTTCTACCGACTGAACTAAGGAGGAATAGTGGTGCCTCGAGGCGGAATCGAACCACCGACACGGGGATTTTCAATCCCCTGCTCTACCGACTGAGCTATCGAGGCAACTCATCAGTGGTGCGTATTAAACGTTTTTTTCGATTTCAAGTCAACACCTATTTTAAAAAAACATGAAATAATTCACTCGTTTGCACGTTTAACAAACAAAATGTATATAAATTATACACTTATGTATTTTTTATGACCATAAAAATGCCCACAGTGCATTTATTCTGTGGGCATTAACATTTTATACTCTTGAAAATTCTTTAACGTCTAACACGATAACTTTTTTGCGCTTTATCGACTTTCAATAAATAATTACGCGCCTGCGCAGAGGGGTGACTTGTCGTCAATATGCGATAAACCTGCTCCGGATACAGCTGGTTAATTTGCATAATCGCAGCATCTTTATCATCATTGAATACACGCAATACCGCACCGGCACCGCTGTTATAGGCTGAAATCATGGCAAAGCGTTTTGATGTCGGGTTTGTAATGCCATCTAAATATTTATTTTGTAGCAACCACAAATAAGCCGCGCCGGCATCAATATTCTTCTCAGGATCAAACAAATAGTTTTTACTTGGTTGACCACTCATGCCTTTCATTTGGAACACATCGCGCCCTGCGGTATGCGGTACGACTTGCATTAAGCCCATGGCGTTCGCATAACTAATCGCATATGGGTTAAAACTGGATTCTGTTTGCATAATCCCAAGGATCAAGCTCTCATCCAATCCATAACGACGTGCCACTTTACGTACAATCGGAATATATTTCTGCGCACGCACTTCCACGTGGTTGGCAATCATTGGAATAACAACCAACTGTACTTGGTTACCATTCGCTAAACGGCGGGTTTGTAACTTATTTTGAATCAAATACGTCGCAAAGTTACTCGCCGTTAGCTGATCGGCAATTGGACCACCAAGGTGGTCAATCACCTGCCCCATCAAAAAGGGACGAGAACTGATCGGCACATCACCGGAAGCAAATAAATCAATACCATTCGCATCCGATCCCATCAATAATGTATGCACAATCGCATTATGCAAACGGTTTAAATCCGCCTGCGTTTCAATGGTAATCAAGCCCTCATCAAAGCTTACATGGCTACGCGTGTAGTATCGGTCGGTATATTTCACATAGTCTTTACGACTGGCAACCAACAGCTCATTCACCCCCCAAATGCGGTCGATATTATTGGCAAATTGTCCGGTTAAAATATCTAAACCACGGGTATCCTTTGCAAAGGCCTCATCAAAATTCAATCCGCGATGATGTGAACCTCCGCCGCCACACGCATACAAAAAGGGAATTAATGCCAGAATTAAATACTTCTTCATTTTACTTCGCTTCAGGTGGGGTATAACCTTCAATGTGTACGTCTTTACCTTCAAACAGGAAATTCACCATTTCCTGCTCCAATAACTTACGATGTTCCGCATTCATCATGTTTAATTTTTTCTCATTCACTAACATAGTTTGTTTTTTCATCCACTCGCCCCACGCTTGTTTGCTAATGGAATCAAAAATACGTTTACCCAATTCTCCCGGATATAATTGAAAATCCAAGCCTTCCGCTTCTTGTTTTAAACGTTCACAAAATACCATTCTTGCCATAACGATTCCTTACATACTGAGTTAATAAATTTTTCACCGGCGTCGCAAGGCCGATGGATCCGAGATTTTGCGGATCATACCAATATTTGACCGCACTTAATAGCGCAGATTCATTTGGATTTTTCTTTTCCGCGACTTTTATCCACGAGGAACGATTTGCCTCAGATGACGCAGAGATGTCATCAACTCGTGCATAAATGGGATAAATCTCCAAATGAAAATGGCTGAATGTATGACGAAATGCCGGCCATGGCTGATAGTGCCGAATACCATTTGCGGCCAAATACGCCAGCAATTCTTCTTTATCGGCAAATTGCGGAAAACAATATAATCCGCCCCACAAACCGCTATTTTCCCGTTGCTCTAATGCAACTTTACCGTCTTTTTCCAACAACAAAAAATAACTTTCCCGTACCGGCAATACTTTCTTCGGCTTTTTCCCCGGATACGCCTGCCAATTTTGTTCAGCATTTGCTCGACAATCCTTTTTCAGCGGACAAAGATCGCATTTGGGTTTAGAACGGGTGCATACCAGTGCACCAAGATCCATCATTGCCTGATTAAAATCCGCCACCTGATCATTTGGCGTTACTTCACCCGTCAGCTGCCACAAACGATCTTCCATTTTTTTCTCACCCGGCCAACCGTCCACGGCAAAATAACGGGATAACACCCGCTTCACGTTACCGTCCAAAATGGGATAAGGCGCATTTAAACAAGAGGACAAAATCGCTCCTGCCGTACTTCGCCCTACGCCGGGCAACGCCAACACCTGTTCAAATTCTGTGGGAAATTTGCCTCCATGGTGATCACGCATCACTTGTGCTGCTTTATGTAAATTGCGCGCCCGTGCGTAATAACCTAACCCCGTCCACAAATGCAGCACCTCATCTAACGGCGCATCGGCAAGTGCGGTCAAATTCGGGAACGTTTTAACAAAACGCTCAAAATACGGAATGACCGTCGCCACCTGCGTTTGCTGCAGCATCACTTCTGACAACCAAACGCCGTACAAAGTTTTATTTTGTTGCCACGGCAAATTTTTCCGCCCGAACTTGGCATACCATGTTAATACAGACTGCGCAAAAGGCGCATGGGGAGTGAATTGAGCCAGCATAACGTCCTAATTATTCAATACCGAATTATGTAATATATGTAATAAAAGTGCGGTGGATTTTATGCGTTTTTTCCAAATTACACCAAATGAAAATCACCCAAGTTTAACATAAAGCCAAGGGCTTGTTGATTCCCGGTGCCGAAATTGCCAAGGGTAAGGAAACCGCCTATAATCAGCAACGACTTTTTAGGACATTCTATTTTCGTTATCCCATAAATCACAAAATTTCATGTTAGACACACAATCTCAAGAACAACTTCCAACGACTTTTGCTGATCAAAAACGCAAAACCGTTGAATCCGCCGAATTTACCTCCGATGGTCGTTACAAAAGAAAAGTACGCAGTTTTGTGCTACGCACAGGTCGCTTAAGCGATTATCAAAAAAACGCCATGAACCAAAACTGGGCGGCATTCGGTTTGGATTATCAACCACAGCCATTTGATTTTAAACGTATTTATGGAAATGAGAATCCTGTTATTTTGGAAATCGGCTTTGGTATGGGCAGTTCCCTTGTGGAGATGGCAGCACAAAATCCCGACAAAAACTACCTCGGTATTGAAGTGCATACGCCGGGCGTTGGCGCTTGCATTGCCTATGCGGTGGAAAAAGGCGTAACGAACCTACGCGTCATTTGTCACGATGCCACCGAAATTCTACGTGACAGCATTGCTGACCAAAGCCTTGGCGGTTTGCAATTGTTCTTTCCGGATCCGTGGCACAAAGCGAGACATCACAAACGCCGTATCGTACAACCGCACTTTATTGACCACTTATTAACTAAATTGCAAGCCGGCGCATTCATTCACATGGCAACTGACTGGCAAGATTATGCTGAACAGATGTTGGCGGTGTTGCAGCAATATCCGCAGTTGCGTAACACCTCTGTCAGCAACGACTATATTCCACGTCCTGATTTTCGTCCGTTGACCAAGTTTGAACAACGCGGTCAACGCCTAGGACATGGCGTGTGGGATTTATATTTCATCAAACCGTAACAAAAGGAAACACATCATGGCGATCAAACGTAACCAAAGACAACGCAAAAAAATGCACCTTGCCGAATTCCAAGAATTAGGCTTTTTAGTGAAGTGGCAATTTGCCGAAGGCACCTCTGTAGAACAAATCGACAGCACCGTTGACCGCTTCATCGCTGAAGTTATTCAACCGAATGGATTGGCCTATGAAGGCAGTGGCTATTTACACTGGGAAGGCTTGGTTTGCTTAGAAAAAATCGGTAAATGTGATGCCAAGCATCAAGAATTAGTGAAAAATTGGTTAAGCCAAAATGGTTTACAACAAATTGAAATCAGCGAACTATTCGATATTTGGTGGGATTACCCAACAAACGCATAACTCATCTTAACTCATCTAAAGCGCCCCCGTCCCTCAATGGGGGCGTTTGTTATGCGGAAATGACCATATAGGCAAACACGGAGAAAAGCATGGAAAAACCGGTCATACAAGTTGCTGCCGGCATTATTCGTAACGAATTCGGACAAATTTATCTCACCCGACGATTAGAAGGTCAAGACTTTGCGCAATCGCTGGAGTTTCCCGGCGGAAAAGTCGCACCCAATGAAACGCCGGAACAAGCGTTAAAACGAGAATTAGAGGAAGAAGTCGGTATTTTGGTTTCTCATGCCGTATTGTTTGAACGTTTTACCTTTGAATATCCCACAAAAATTCTGAATTTTTATTTCTACTTAGTGGATGAATGGCTAGGCGAACCTTTTGGCCGTGAAGGACAAGAAGGTTTTTGGCTGGAACAAGAGGAATTGGATATGGAACAATTTCCGCCGGCAAATACAAAACTCATCCAACGCTTGCTCGCTGAATATAAAAATTCGGCATCACACGGCTAATTGCAACAACACCAACACTTCATAATGCGCGGTATGTGGAAACATATCGAACAGTTGGATTTTTTCCAGTTGATAATGGGTCAAAGATCGCAAGTCTTTGCCCAGGGTTTCCGCGTTACAGCTGGAGTACAAAATAAAGTGCGGTCGCATTTCATTGAGAAATTCAGCAAGCGATTGACCAATGCCGCGACGAGGAGGATTGACGATAACCAAATCCGGTTTGTCTGCTTGAGCCAAGGCAAAATTTGCCGCATCTAACGACTGAAAATGAACTTGCTTGTCCAATCCGAGTTGTTGTGCTGATAGTTTCGCAGCAGCAATGGCAGAAGCGGAAATTTCAATGCCGGTGAGGTGAATTTGTTGTTCCGGGTTCTGCATTTGCAACGCTTTCAAGCTATGTAGCCCAAAACCACCCACACCACAGAACAAATCCCAAAGTTGACGAATGGGCAGGTCTTTTATCCATTGTTGCGCCGTGCCGTATAACCCTTCAGCAACCTGCGGGTTAGTTTGAAAGAACCCTTGTGGACGAATAAAAAGCGGAATCTGATTAAACCTTTCGGGTAAGGTGTGTTGTTCCGTCAGGAAAATCTCTTTTTCACCTTCTAAAATCGCGGCATTTTGCGGCTGGATATTCACGCTAATGACGGCAAGTTGCGGCAATTTTTGGCACAATTCGGGCAATTCCCGTTGAATCAACGGCAATTTGGCTTCCGAACGTAACACAAAGCGCAACATGAGTTGGTGACTGTGTTGGCTTTCTGTCAATAAAAGATGTTTCAATTCGCCTTTTTGCTTTGCCACGTTGTAGGGCACAAGCCCGGCGCGCGCTATGAAATCTTTGAGAATGGGAAAGATAGCTTGGAAACGTTGTGGATAAAGTGGGCAATCACATAAATCCACCGCACTTTGTGGCGCCAACGGATTCGGCAAGATGCCGAGGATTGGGCGTTCGACTGCACCACTGACGACCATTTTAGCTTTATTGCGAAACCCTTCTTGGGCAGATTGAAAAGGGGCAAACCAAATCAAGTGAGACGTTTCTAAACCCTGCAACTGCTGTTGCAAATGTACCATTTTCTGTTCCAGTTGAACGGCATAGGGCAATTCCAACCATTGACAAGAACGACAATCACCTCGTTGATAATGTTCACATTGCATCATATTAATTTTTCGCTGCCAGCCATTGCTGTTGAAGTGCGGTCAGTTTTTGACGATTTTCCAACCAACGTGGGGCACATTCCAGTTCCGACCAAGTCAGATTTTTGCGTTTGAATAAGCTTTGTAGGCGCTGTTGGCGTAACAAAAAGTACGATTGTTTTTCCGAGAGTTTTAAATTGTCTAAAACTTGGATCACACCGCCCCGCTCATTACAAAGTAACAACAAATCACAGCCGGCACTCAGCGCTTGTTCGCTACGCGCCACAAAATCGCCCATAAATCCCGCCCCTTTCATGCCGAGATCGTCAGAGAAAATGGCTCCGCTGAAATTCAGCTGAGCACGCAAGATGTCTTGTAACCAAAATTTAGAGCCACTTGCGGGTTGGCTGTCACATTGGGAATAAATCACATGTGCCGGCATGATGGCTTGCAGCAGATTTTGTTCGATAAGTTGTTGGAATGGCTGAATGTCCTGATTGAAAATGTCTTCTTGACTGCGCTCATCATAAGGGGTTTCCAAATGAGAATCGGCAATCACATGACCATGCCCAGGAAAATGTTTTCCCGTTGCAGCCATTCCGGCTTGATGCATACCGCGAATAAAATTAGCCGCCAAATCCACCGCACTTTTTATCTCGCAACCAAAACTGCGATCGCCGATGGCTTTACATTGATGTCCAAGATCCAACACGGGCGCAAAGCTCAAATCGATATCAAGTGCGGTCATTTCTGCCGCCATTTGCCAACCGGCTTCAAACGCCATTCTTTGTTGTTCAATAGGATCATTAATCAACGCAGAAAACGCCTGCATTGCGGGAAGTTGAGTGAAACCGTCACGGAAACGCTGTACCCGACCGCCTTCTTGATCCACCGTAATCAACAAGGGCTTTTTCACCTTTTGTCGCACAGATTGAATCAAGGCTTGTAATTGCGCACGGTCGTGAAAATTACGCGTAAAGAGAATCAACCCAGCCACGAGCGGGTGTTCCAACAATTCAATTTCTTCTTGTTCCAGCTCGTAACCGGCTAAGTCAATGAGTAGTGTAGACATTTTAGTTTAAGCGAAGATATAAGCGGTAATTGGCGCTATTAGCAGTTGGCCGAGCCAATGTGAGCAGTTGTTTTTGTCGAGGTTGTAACGCCAATCTATGCCAAACAACAGGCTCTTCAGCAGTCACTGTCACGCCATGTTTGTCATACCAAAACAGGCGGTAAGCCAAGTTGACCGGCTGTTCAGTTTTATTTTTGACCCAAGCACTGTCACGCTCAACACCGGCTTCCACCCTTTCTGCTGCTGGAGCTTCAATATTTAAAATCGGGCTTTGCGTGTTTAATAAGGTCGGCACCTTTGCGCTACATCCCGCTAAAAGTGCGGTCACAAAAAAAAGAGAAATAGACTTTTTCATTATTTATCCAGCATTTTACCTAAAGATTCACCACCGACAAGATGCATATGTAAATGGAACACTTCTTGTCCGCCATGTCTGTTGCAGTTGACAATTAAACGATAACCGTCTTGCGCAATGCCTTCCTGTGCCGCCAGTTTCGCCGCCACCGTAAACAGACGACCTAAGGTTACTTCATCTTGTTCGGTTACATCGTTGACGGTTGGAATAAGCTTGTTCGGGATAATCAAAATATGGGTTTTCGCTTGCGGTGCAATATCGCGAAAGGCGGTAACAAGGTCATCTTGATAGACGATGTTGGCGGGAATTTCTTTGCGAATAATTTTGCTGAAAATGGTTTCTGCTACCATGGTTTTCTCCTTAATAAATATTGCGTTTTATGACCGCACTTTTTAACAGAAAACAACCCAAATAGCAATTTGGGCGAACCGCGTTGCTGTCATCAAGAAAGGCGTTTTACTACACCGATCTAATTATTGACAAAGAACAAGATTCTCGCATTAAAAGGGAGAAATATTTTTACTTTGCAGGGGAAAGAAAATATAATTAACAAAAATGATAAAAATTCAATTTTTTTTAAGTTTTTTAGGCCTTTCCTTGTAATACCACGCTGTCGTGGACGTATTTACAAGCCAAATAAATTAACAGGGAATTCTGTAATGAATACCGAAACGTCCAAAACAACTTGTATGGCCTCTCCGGCAGAAATAAGCCAAATTGGCGAGGATGCCGGCGTCTATAAGGCATCTAAAAAACAAATTCTCTCTTTTTTCTCTGCCATTCCGGCAGGTGCTTTTATTGCGTTAGCGTTCGTTTTTTATACCACAACACAAACAGGCAATCTCGGGACTTCGTGGGGCTTAACTAAGCTGGTTGGCGGTGTGGTATTTTCTCTTGGTGTGATTATGGTCGTGGTCTGCGGCTCTGAATTATTCACCTCATCAACCATGACAACTATTGCCCGAGCCAGCGGGCGAATTAGTCGTTTTCAGATGCTACGAAATTGGATTGTGGTTTATTTCGGCAATTTCGTTGGCGCGCTTTTCATCGTTTTTCTCATTTGGTTTGCCGGTCAAACAATGTCCGCTAATGGGCAGTGGGGATTCACCATTTTAACGACCGCTCAACATAAGATTCACCATACTTGGTTTGAGGCTTTTTGTTTGGGCATTTTGTGTAACGTAATGGTGTGTCTTGCCATTTGGATGAGCTACGCAGGAAAAACCTTGACAGATAAAGCATTCATTATGATTTTACCCATTGCGTTGTTTGTTGCGTCAGGATTCGAACACAGTGTAGCAAACATGTTTATGATCCCAATGGGGATCCTCACGGCACACTTTAGCGCACCAGAATTTTGGCAAGTCATTAATATGGATTCTCAGCAGTTCGCAGATTTAAATCTTTATCATTTTATCGTGAAAAATTTGATTCCGGTGACATTAGGAAACATTGTCGGCGGTGGTTTTTGTGTTGGATTGGCCTTGTGGTCAATCAACCGGCCGCATTAATCGGTGCATAAAAGGAAGGGAACTTGCAGCGTTTATTTCCTTCCTAGACAGGTTTATTTTTATCAATAATCTAAAAGAGGAATGTTATGACTCAATTAACAGAAGCTCAACAAAAGGCTTGGGAAGGTTTTGTCGGTGGTGATTGGCAACATGAAGTCAACGTGCGTGACTTTATCCAAAAAAACTATACCCCGTATGAAGGTGATGAATCTTTCTTAGCGGATGCAACCCCTGCAACCACGGCGTTGTGGGATAAAGTCATGGAAGGCATCAAAATCGAAAATAAAACGCATGAGCCGTTAGATTTTGATACGGATAACCCGTCAACCATCACCTCTCACAAACCGGGTTACATCAACAAAGAATTGGAAAAAATCGTAGGTCTTCAAACTGATGCACCATTAAAACGCGCCATTATGCCATTCGGTGGTATCAAAATGGTTAAAGGTTCTTGTGAAGTTTACGGTCGTCAATTAGATCCTGAAGTCGAACATATTTTCACTGAATATCGTAAAACCCATAACCAAGGCGTATTTGATGTATATACACCGGATATTCTTCGTTGCCGTAAATCCGGTGTGTTAACCGGTTTGCCGGATGCTTATGGTCGTGGTCGAATTATCGGTGATTATCGTCGTTTAGCCGTTTATGGTATCGACTACTTAATGGCAGATAAGAAAAAACAATTCGACTCACTTCAACCTAAACTAGAACGTGGTGAAGACATTCAAGCCACCATTCAATTACGTGAAGAGATTGCCGAACAACATCGTGCCTTAGGCAAAATTAAAGAAATGGCTGCCTCTTATGGCTATGACGTTTCCAACCCGGCAACTAATGCACACGAAGCCGTTCAATGGACTTACTTCGCTTATTTAGCCGCCGTGAAATCACAAAACGGTGCGGCAATGTCTTTCGGTCGTATTTCTTCCTTCTTAGACATTTATATCGAACGTGATTTGAAAAACGGCAAAATTACCGAACAAGAAGCACAAGAATTAATCGACCACTTAGTGATGAAACTTCGTATGGTGCGTTTCTTACGTACTCCTGAATACGATCAATTGTTCTCCGGTGACCCAATGTGGGCAACCGAAACCCTTGGTGGTATGGGCTTAGACGGTCGTACATTAGTGACCAAAAACAGCTTCCGTATTTTACACACCCTTTACACTATGGGCCCATCTCCGGAACCTAACTTAACTATCCTTTGGTCTGAAAAATTACCTGAAGCATTCAAACGTTACTGTGCCAAAGTGTCTATTGATACTTCCTCCGTACAGTATGAAAACGATGACTTAATGCGTCCGGATTTCAACAGCGATGACTATGCAATTGCTTGCTGTGTATCCCCAATGGTAGTGGGTAAACAAATGCAATTCTTCGGTGCCCGTGCGAACTTGGCAAAAACCTTGCTATACGCAATCAACGGCGGTATCGATGAGAAAAACGGTATGCAAGTTGGTCCGAAAACCGAGCCAATCAAAGATGACGTGCTTGATTTCGACACTGTCATGACCCGCATGGACAGCTTCATGGATTGGTTAGCAACACAATACGTGACTGCATTAAACATCATCCACTTCATGCATGATAAATATGCTTATGAAGCCGCATTAATGGCATTCCATGATCGTGATGTTTACCGCACTATGGCTTGCGGTATCGCAGGACTTTCTGTTGCTGCCGACTCTTTAGCCGCAATCAAATATGCGAAAGTCAAACCAATTCGTGGCGATATCAAAGATAAAGAGGGCAAGGTTGTGGCATCTAATGTCGCTATCGACTTTGAAATCGAAGGCGAATATCCGCAATTTGGTAATAACGATCCGCGTGTAGATGACATTGCTTGTGATCTTGTTGAACGTTTCATGAAGAAAATTCAAACGCACAAAACATATCGCAATGCAACGCCAACACAGTCTGTACTTACTATCACGTCTAACGTGGTCTATGGTAAGAAAACCGGTAACACCCCTGATGGTCGTCGTGCCGGTGCACCATTTGGACCAGGTGCGAACCCAATGCACGGTCGTGACCAAAAAGGTGCGGTAGCCTCCTTAACGTCTGTGGCTAAATTACCATTTGCTTACGCAAAAGACGGTATTTCTTATACCTTCTCTATCGTGCCAAATGCGTTAGGTAAAGAATACGAAGCGCAAAAACGTAACTTGGCAGGTTTGATGGATGGTTACTTCCATCACGAGGCAACAGTTGAAGGCGGTCAACACTTGAACGTCAATGTGTTGAACCGTGAGATGTTATTAGACGCCATGGAAAATCCGGAAAAATATCCGCAATTAACCATTCGCGTTTCCGGTTATGCTGTACGTTTTAACTCATTAACCAAAGAACAACAACAAGACGTAGTAACTCGTACATTTACTGAGTCTTTCTAAATAAATAGAATTATGCTTTAATACAAACCACTCATAGACTAATTTTGTGAGTGGTTTATTTTTATATATAGGAGAGCAAATTATGCTAACAGTTATTGCCCAATTTTCAGTAAAAGCGGACAAAATTAATGATTTTCTAACTCAATGCCAAGAGTTAATTAAGAATACTCGTCAAGAAACAGGATGCGTATCTTATGAATTACAACAAAATAGCGAGCAGGCTAATCATTATGTTTTTATTGAGCAATGGAAAAGCAAAGCCGACTTAGAACAACATTTTGCAACGCCACACTTTACCTCAATTGTACCTGTATTGGTCGAGTATTGTGAACAAGCGCCAGTGGTGCAAACTTTTCAAAAAGTCAGCGAATAATGACCGCACTTTGATAAATATATTTTAATTATGAGCCTGATTTAAATCAGGCTCATTTTTTATAGACTAAATATTTGGTAAAATTTAGCTATATCTAATTTTAGGAAATTTATGTATGTCAGTTCTTGGACGAATTCACTCTTATGAATCCTGTGGTACCGTTGACGGCCCGGGCATTCGTTTTATTCTGTTTTTACAAGGCTGCTTAATGCGCTGTAAGTATTGCCACAACCGCGATACTTGGGATGTCCATGGTGGCAAAGAAATTACGGTGGAAGAACTGATGAAAGAAGTGGTCAGCTATCGTCATTTTATGAATGCGTCAGGCGGCGGTGTCACAGCTTCCGGCGGTGAAGCGATTTTGCAAGCAGAGTTCGTGCGTGATTGGTTTCGCGCCTGCAAACAAGAAGGCATTAGCACCTGCTTGGATACCAACGGTTTTGTGCGTCATTACGATCATGTGATTGATGAACTCATTGATGTAACCGATCTCGTTTTGCTTGATTTAAAAGAACTCAACGATCAAGTGCATCAAAATCTTATTGGCGTACCGAACAAACGCACGCTTGAATTTGCCAAATATTTGCAAAAACGCAACCAACCGGTTTGGATTCGCTACGTGGTCGTGCCGGGCTATACAGATTCTGACCATGACGTACATTTACTCGGTCAATTTATCGAAGGTATGACAAACATTGAAAAAGTAGAACTCCTGCCTTATCACCGCCTTGGCGCACATAAATGGGCAGCAATGGGCGAAAAATATGAATTGGAAGACGTAAAACCCCCAACAAAAGAATCGCTTGAACACATAAAAGCCATTCTTGAAGGCTACGGTCATGTCGTCAAATACTAATGCCCTCTAGGCAGAATCGCTTAAAAATACGCAAAAAACAAACCGCACTTTGAAGAGACTCTCAAGTGCGGTTCATTTTTACCGCGTTTTTAACTCGCTCGCCGAATTAAACGCGGATACACACTGGAAATTAATGTGGTCGCAATAACCGCCAAAATCCCCAACCAAGACAGTGGGCTAATATGCTCGCCTAACAGTAATACCGCCAACAAAATCGCAAATACCGGTTCGAGTGAAACCAAAATGCCTGCTAAATTAGAATCGACGCTATTAATTCCCTTATTCCATAAATAATACGCCAGCCAGCTACAACCAACGCCAATATAAAGTAACCCTGCGATGCCTTGCCAATTCCAATGAATTTGCCAGCTTTCCGTCAGCCAAAGGGTGAAAGGAAGGCAAGTTATCGTGCCAAACACAATGCTACTGGTGGTGTAAACTTGCGCCGTGAGCTGTACGATGACTTTTTGCGTCCAACGCAAACACGAAGCAAAAACAACCCCGGCAATCAGCACCAAGCTACAACCAAACAAGCTGATATTGCCCGTTTCTTCACCGCCATAAATTAACAAGGCGACCCCAAGAAACGCCACTAAACCAAAGATCCAGTGATGGGTTTGGGCTTTGTCGCCAAAGAAAAAATGCCCGATCAGCACCACCAAGAAGGGCTCTAACCCTAACATCGTTGAAGCACTGGATGCCGAAGTGTGGCTTAAACCAATAAATTGCAATAGAAAGATCACCGGATAATTTAATAATCCCAACCACCACACTTGCGGACGTAAACCTTTAGGAATGCGCTTCCAAACACGCATAAACATCGGCAGCACAATGATGGTGGCAATCAACAAACGCAATTGCACCATCAACACCGGATCCAACATGGTGTAGGTGTATTTACCGGCGACAAAAGAACTGCTCCATAAAAATAATGCGATGAGAATGTAACGCATGAGATTCCTTAAAAAAGAAGGGAGATTAAACGATTATTGTAGTGCGCTTTTCACGCAGCGTAAACGAAAGGAGACAGGTTTATTTTTAGGAAGCCTTTACAACACTATTTACCCTCTCTTCATCTTGCATTAGAATGCGACGTTTTTACTCACCTCATTTCATTAGGAAGTCTATTATGGAAGAATCTCAATCCTTAGAAAAATTACCTAAAGTTGTTACCGGTATCCTAAAAATCGTGCTCAGCAGTGCATTAATTGCCTTAGCTGTGGTGTTGATCATCGCGCTAGCCAAAATCACGTATTCACTGGCGATGATGGTGTTAAACACCTCCAGCGTAGTACCTTACGACGTTGCGGAACAAGCGGTTATGTTTTTCCTGTATTTCGGATTTATCGGCTTAATCGTGCAATATTTTAAAAGCGGCTATCATTTCCCACTGCGCTATTTTATTTACGCCGGGATAACAGCAATGTTACGCTTGATTATCGTCAACCATGAAAGCTCAGTGGACACCATCCTATTTGCCGGCGCCATTTTGATTATGGTGATTGCGCTTTGCCTCGTACTCTATTCTAATAAATTGCGGAATCTTTAATGAAAGTGCGGTCATTTTTGACCGTATTTCCTCGATAACAAAAGACCGATAGCGTAAAAACTCTCGGTCTTTGTTTATTAATTGAGCCGTAGCGTGCAACTTGTTGCACGAAATCATGAATTATGCATCGAGGTTAATTATTCTACGAGAATAACACTCTTGACGGTTGATAATACGTTGGTTGAAAAAATACCTTTAAAAATCACCGCACTTTATTTCGTTCTGTGCGTGGCTTGGTCGTGCATCAAGATGCACGCTACCAGAAAATCATAAATCGTAGCGTGCAACTTGTTGCACGAAATGAACAACACTCTTGACGGTTGGTAATACATTGTTTGAAAAAATACAAGCCAAAATCACCGCACTTTATTTCGTTCCGTGCGTGGCTTAGAATCGTAGCGTGCAACTTGTTGCACGAAATCGTGAGTGCCCGAAAGAGGTAAATAATGTTCTGTGCGTAATTTGGTCGTGCATCAAGATGCACGCTACCAGAAAATCATAAATCGTAGCGTGCAACTTGTTGCACGAAATGAACAACATTCTTGACGGTTGATAATACATTGTTTAAAAAAACACACGCAAAAATCACCGCACTTTATTTCGTTCTGTGCATGGCTTGGTCGTGCATCAAGATGCACGCTACACGAAATTGTGAATTACGCATCGAGGTTAATTATTCGTGCAACAAGTTGCACGCTACGAGGTAAATAAAAGACCGATAGCGTGAAAACTATCGGTCTTTGTTTATTGCCAAACTTTCGTTTTGTTGATTAGTTAGCAATGCGTTTTGGTTTGAAGAAAACCATGGTGAAAATTTGCCAGAAGAAAGCAAGCGCACCAAAGATGAATACAACGTCACCCACTAAACGAACCCAACGTAAGGTGTCGAATAACGGTTGTTGCATGAAGTCTTCGCTACGAGCATACCATAAGCCTTCAGAGATACTTGCGTAACCTTGGATGATACCGATTGGCAATAGGCTGGAGACGATCATTAAGATCAAACCGCCGTTAAGCAACCAGAAGCCCCATTTCATCAATTTGTCGTTGAATGGTGTATTTGGACGCAAGTAACGTGCGATTAAGAATACGAAACCTAATGCCAAGAAACCATATACCCCGAACAATGCCGCGTGGGCGTGTACTGCGGTGGTGTTTAACCCTTGGATATAGTAGAGAGAAATTGGTGGATTGATTAAGAAACCGAATACACCTGCACCCAACATATTCCAGAAGGCAACGGCAACGAAGCAGTAGATAGGCCATTTTAAGCGTTCCATCCACGGCGCTTTTTGTTTCATTGCCCAGTGTTCCCACGCTTCGTGGCCAAGTAACACTAATGGTACAACTTCAAGTGCGGAGAAGGAGGCACCTACAGCGATAATTGGCGTTGTCGCACCGGCGAAGTATAAGTGGTGGAAGGTTCCCGGAATACCGCCGATTAAGAACAATGCCGCTTCGGTGATGGTTGCTACAGTCGCTGTTCGGCGAGAAACCAAACCTAAACTTACGAAGATGAAAGAGAGTGCCGCCACGGAGAATACTTCAAAGAAGCCTTCTACCCAAAGGTGAACTACCCACCAACGCCAGTATTCCATCACGGATAAGTGTGTGTGTTCGCCGTAGAATAATGCCGGACCATAGAATAAGCCGATCGCGATAACAGAGGCGAAGAACAAGGCAAGTAGGTTTTTGTCGCCAGGTTGTTTGAACGCATTCACGGTGCCGCGTAGCATTAACACTAACCAGAACAAGATACCGCCAAATTTTACGGCTTGCCAGAAACGACCTAAGTCGATGAATTCATAACCTTGGTGACCGAACAAGAAGCTCCATTCTTCAGGGATGATGTGCGCGATGGCTAAATAGCTACCGGTGAAGGAGCCAACAACCAAGACGACTAATGCCCAGAAGAGAATATCTACGCCAAGTTTTTGGTATTTCGGATCTTTACCACCGTTGATAATCGGTGCAAGGAATAAACCACCGGCCAAGAATGCCATGGCGATCCAGAATAATGCTGCTTGAATGTGCCAAGTACGCACCAAGGAGTATGGAAGATATTGGGAAATATCTAAACCATAGAATTCCTGACCTTCAACCGTGTAGTGCGCCACAATCGCCCCTAAATTCACTTGCACGAAGAAAAGCGCAAGTACGGTAAATAAGTATTTACCTAAGGCTTTTTGTGATGGCGTTAATTGCAATTTAGTTAATGGGTCAACTTCCGGTACAACAGGATCTTTTTCATCTTCACGACGTTTAAATGACCAAATCCACACCACAAAACCGATACCGGCAATGAGGAAAACAACGCTAGCGATAGACCAAATGACGTTTTCCGGTGTTGGCACGTTATTGATTAACGGCTCATGCGGCCAGTTGTTGGTGTAAGTGGCATGGGTATTCGGACGTTCTGCAGAGGCAGTCCATGCTGTCCAGAAGAAGAATTTCGCTAAATCTTTACGCGCTTCCAAGCCTGGCAACGTATTGTCTTTCATGGCGAAGTGTTCACGCGTTACTTTGCTCGCAGGATCATCACCATATAAAGAAATATAGTATTGCGCCGTTTTATCCATGGCGGCTAAACGATTAGCGGAAAGCACAACGGTGCCGTTTTCGTCAACTTTACTGCCGCGATATTCTTTAGTTAAACGGCTTTTTAAGAGGGTTTGTTGGTCATCATTTAAGCCGGCAAAGTTTTTACCATACTCTTGATTTGCAACAATATCTAACCAGTTGGTTAACTCGCGATGTAACCAGTCAGCAGTCCAGTCCGGTGCTTGGTAGGCACCATGGCCCCAAACAGAACCCAATTGCATACCACCGGTTGTTTGCCATGCGGTTTGCCCGTGTAAAATATCGTCATGTGTAATCACCGGTTCGCCTTTTTCCGTCACATATTGTTTTGGAATCGGTGGCGCTTCACGGTAGATTTCAAATCCGTAGTAACCGAGAATAGAGAATGCCCCTATTAATACGGCGACTAACAGGTACCAGAACTTTTTGTACTGTCCCATTTGATCACTCCTTGAGAAAATAAAATATTGATAACTTAATAATTTGTGTCAGACACATTGAGATTTTACGATTTAAGTAAAATACCTGACTAATTATATCGGATTTAAAAAGGCGATATATTACCTAATAGTAGGTAAATGTGAGATATTCAAAGTGATGAAGTAAACACAAGGAGAGAAAGAAACTGACACACTACTCTATTTTAGATTTAAAAATGACCGCACTTTGATCTGAATTTCAAAATTTGGACAGATCGCTTTTATCACCCATTCACTTAATCAAGATAGCCTTTGACTTTATGTAGTGCTGTAAAATAGGTAGAAACAAAAAACTCCCGATAGTGGGAGTTTTTTATTAAGGATGAGACATTATAAGTTGAACACGGCAAATAGCACGATGACGCTATAAAGTGTCGCTAAGCCGTAGAAAATAAATCCGCCGGCCGGTACATGGACTTTGATGTCGTGCATACCGTGGTGGACACGGTGTAAGCCTGCCCACATTGGGAAAATGGTTAGGGCTAAAATAATTAATTTACCCAACCAATGATGTGCAAAGGCGATGATGTTATCGGGGCTGACTAAGCCGAAAGGCAATAGCAAGCCGAGAATAAGAATGAGCACAGGGAAAGCAAGTCCGCTTATCATGCCACCCGCACTGAACATTAACCAGACAGGTGGTTCGTTTGAACGTTTTGGATTTTGATTAACCATAACTACCCCCTAGATAAAGACTAACACTAAAGCCAATACGGTGACGGCGACAAACGCGCCACGTAAAGCATTTTTAATGAATTTTGCCGGCAAACCGGTGGTGCCTGACATCACTTCACCTGTCATATCAAATAAGGTGACGGCATGGAGCAATAAAGCCGCTAATGAAATGATGTTAAGAATCACGACAATTGGATTTTGTAGGAACGGAATGAAATTCATGACAAATCCATCTGCCTTGCCTAAACAAATCACGCCATAAAGCAATACTAAGCTGAACCAAACCGTTGGCACCGCTGTGGCTTCACGTAGCATATAGAATTTGTAGAAATCCCAACTTTTCCACCAAGTCGGCGTAATTTCACGAACGTATTTTTTACGTTTACTTACTGTTGTAGTCATAATCTTTCCCCTTACGCCTTCGGTTTAAGCATAGAAATGAGGTAATCTTTGGCGCTTTCTAATTTGCCTTGGTTAATGGCGGTGGCTGGGCCCACGTGTTTTGGACACACTTCGGAACACGCACCTACAAAGGTACAAGACCAAACGCCATTTTCGCCGTTCATGATTTTCATCCGTTCTGCTTTGCCGTGGTCGCGGTTATCTAAGTTATAACGATGACCTAAAGTTAATACGGCCGGGCCAACAAATTCTGGGTTTAAACCGAATTGTGGGCAGGCGGCATAGCATAAGCCACAGTTGATACACATCGAGAATTGGCGGTATTTTTCCAATTGTGCTGGCGTTTGTTTGGTACGGCTTTTCGCTAATTCTTTAGACGGATGCGGCTTGCCGTCTAACTCAGGCGCTTGGTTGCCGATCACATAAGGTTTGATGGCTTCTAAACTTTCGATGAAATGGCTTAAGTCCACGATCAAGTCACGTTCAATCGGGAAATTAGCTAGGGCTTCAATACGCATGTGGCCACTGTAGTCACGCAAGAAAGTTTTGCACGCCAATTTTGGAATGTTGTTTACCATCATGCCGCAAGAACCGCAGATTGCCATACGGCATGACCAACGATAAGAAAGTTCCGGCTCCAACTTGTCTTTAATGTAACCTAACGCATCGAGTAAAGAGGTTTGGCTGTCATAAGGCACTTGATAAGTTTTCAAGTGTGGCTCTTTGTCAACTTCCGGATTGTAACGTAGAATTTCAACGTTCATGATTGATTGTTCGGCCATATAATTACTCCTTACCCGCTTGTTCTTTTGCCTTCGCGGCGGCTTCTGCTGCTTCGGCTTCTGCACCGTAAACACGTTTTGCCGGTTGTGATTTAGTGATTTTCACTGGGCTGTATTCAATGCGTGGCGCACCGTTTTCGTTATAGAACGCCAAGGTATGTTTCAAGTAGTTCACATCATCACGTTCGGTGTAATCCAAACGTTGGTGCGCGCCACGAGACTCTTTACGTTCAATCGCAGAGTTCGCAATAGACTGTGCCACATCCAAAATGTAACCCAACTCAACGGTGTATAATAAGTTGGTATTAAACACGCTGGAACGGTCAGAAACATGAATGCGTTTATAACGTTCTTTGAGTTCAGCAATTTTATCAACGGCTTGTTGCATACTTTCTTGCGTACGATAGATACCGCAGCCTTCTTCCATGGCTTGACCCATTTCATCACGAATTTCAGACCAAGATTCCGTACCTTCTTGAGCGAATAAGTCATTTAAGCGTTTAACGACATCTTGCGCTTGTGCATCAATCGCATTTTGGTTGCCTGATTTGGCTTCGACGGCACGTTGCGCCGCATATTCACCGGCAACGCGACCTAACACCACTAATTCGGCTAAGGAGTTAGAACCTAAACGGTTCGCACCATGTAAACCGGAAGAAGCACATTCACCTACGGCAAATAAGCCTTTAATTCGGGTTTCGCTGTTGAAATCCACTTCGATACCGCCCATGGTGTAGTGTACGACCGGACGCACAGGAATTGGCGCTTTCACCGGATCCACACCTTCATAGGCTTTCGCGAGTTCGCAAATGAATGGTAAACGTTCATGTAAATATTGTTCACCGAGATGACGTAAGTCCAGGTGCACCACATCCACACCTTTGGCAGTTTTTAAGGTATTGCCTTTGCGCCATTCTTGCCAGAACGCTTGGGATACTTTATCGCGCGGGCCTAATTCCATGTATTTGTTTTGTGGTTTACCGATTGGCGTTTCCGGTCCCAAACCGTAGTCTTGTAAATAGCGATAGCCGTCTTTATTGACTAAAATACCACCCTCACCACGACAACCTTCGGTCATTAAAATACCGGTATTCGGCAAGCCGGTTGGGTGATATTGCACGAATTCCATGTCGCGCAATGGCACACCATGGCGATACGCCATTGATAAACCGTCTCCGGTTACAATGCCACCATTCGTATTGAAACGGAAAGCGCGGCAACCACCACCTGTAGCGATTACAACAGCATTAGCATTAATTTGAACTAAAGAACCTTCCATCATGTTCATGGCAACCATACCGCGAGCATGACCATCATCTACTAAAATATCAAGAACGAAGTGTTCATCGAAACGTACAATTTGCGGGTATTGAATAGAAGTTTGGAAGAGCGTATGCAATAAGTGGAAACCGGTTTTATCGGCAGCGAACCAAGTACGTTCGATTTTCATGCCACCGAAACGGCGTACGTTTACGTCACCATCAGCCTTACGACTCCAAGGACATCCCCAACGTTCAAGCTGGGTCATTTCTACCGGTGAGTGTTCCACGAAATATTCGACAACGTCTTGTTCACAAAGCCAGTCACCACCTGCGACGGTGTCCTGAAAGTGTTTGTCATAAGAGTCTTCCTCTTTAATGACCGCCGCTGCCCCCCCTTCTGCCGCAACCGTGTGGCTACGCATTGGATAAACTTTTGAGACTAACGCAATTTTAAGGTTGGGATTAGCTTGCGCTGCAGCAATCGCCGCCCGTAAACCACCGCCACCGGCGCCAACAATGGCGATATCAACATTCACAGTTTGCACGATATTCCTCCAAGTAAAGAAATGACAATAATAAAAACACCAAATAGCTCTTTGGCGCTGTTAGGGTAAGGTCATTTTGCCATTATTTTTTATGATGAAAATCTTTTTTCTCAACTTTGTTACAATTTTGTGATCTACCTCAAAAAAGTTAACGCACGACGCGAATTGTTCATCTTTTGTCTTTAAAATAACAAGTAATTAACAAAGATTTAACTAAAGACCAATAAAAGTGCGGTGAAAAAAGGATTCGTTTATGCATTTTGATTCACTTGCTTTAAAATGCGCAATCACGCTTTCGCAATTATCTTTAATAAAGGGATACCGATGTTTGAACAAACTCAATGGCAACCTAGCGCCTCCATTAAAAATTTGCTAACTCGCGCAAAATTAATTGAAGAAATTCGCCGATTTTTTACCGATCGTGGTTTATTGGAAGTGGAAACGCCGGTGTTGAGCGAATTTGGGGTGACCGATGTGCATCTCGCCACCTTCAGTACAGAATTTATTTCACCGTTTGGTGAGCAGTCGAAAACTCTGTGGCTTTCTACCAGCCCGGAATATCACATGAAACGCTTGCTGGCGGCAGGCAGCGGTCCGATATTTCAAATCGGCAAAGTGTTCCGCAATGAAGAAGCGGGCAATCGACACAACCCTGAATTTACCATGCTGGAATGGTATCGACCGCACTTTGATATGTATCGCTTAATTAACGAGGTAGATGATTTGCTACAACAAATTTTGGAATGTCCGCCGGCAGAAAGCATGAGTTATCAATTTGCGTTCCAACAATATGTTGGCTTGGATCCGTTGTCAGCTGATCTCGCCGAATTGGTGGAAAAAGCCAAAAAACACCAGTTAATGGGTGCAGAAAATGAAAGTCGCGACACCTTACTGCAATTTTTATTTAGTGCGGTCGTCGAGCCGCAAATTGGGCAGGAAGCGCCTGTCGTGGTGTATCATTTTCCGGCAAGTCAGGCGGCTTTAGCGCAAATCAGTTCGGAAGATTTGCGCGTGGCAGAACGCTTTGAGTTTTACTATAAAGGATTGGAACTCGCTAACGGTTTCCACGAATTGTCTGATGCACGCGAGCAATTAAGACGCTTTCAGCAAGATAATCTGCAACGGGAAAAAATGGGGTTACCTGTGCGCGCCATTGATACGCGCTTATTATCCGCCTTGCAGGCAGGCATTCCGAATTGTTCCGGTGTCGCATTAGGTGTGGATCGCTTATTGATGATTGCCATGAGTGCGGAACACATTAAAGAGGTGATCTCTTTTGCCATTGATAACGCCTAGCTTGATCACGCGTAAAAGTGCGGTCATTTTCTGATCGTTTGTATGGCGCATACAAAATCGCTAGATTAATCAAATCGAAATCAGTACAATCGCACCCTTATTTTTCTATTGTTTAAAATATCACCAAAAATTTCGGTATCCGCCGTAATGTGTAATAACGAGGCTCCATGTCAGAACAAACAGTATCAGTGCAAGCTGTTGCCGAACCGGCAAAAAAAGTCAATTTAATGAATTTAACCCGTGCGCAGATGCGTGAGTTTTTTGCCGAATTGGGCGAAAAACCGTTCCGCGCCGATCAGTTGGTGAAATGGATTTACCATTTTGGTGAAGACAATTTCGACAATATGACCAATTTAAATAAAAAGTTACGGGAAAAATTAAAGTCCGTGGCAGAAATTAAAGCACCGGAAGTGGCGGTGGAACAGCGTTCTGCCGATGGCACGATTAAATGGGCGATGCAGGTCGGTGATCAACAAGTGGAAACCGTGTACATTCCGGAAGCGGATCGCGCCACGTTATGTGTTTCTTCACAGGTTGGCTGCGCATTAGCTTGTACTTTTTGTTCGACCGCGCAACAAGGCTTCAACCGCAATTTAACGGTGTCAGAAATTATTGGGCAAGTATGGCGCGCATCGAAAATCATTGGCAATTTTGGGGTAACAGGCGTGCGTCCGATTACCAATGTGGTGATGATGGGTATGGGCGAGCCGTTGTTGAATGTGGCGAATGTGGTACCGGCGATGGAAATTATGTTGGACGATTTCGCTTATGGTTTATCTAAACGCCGTGTGACATTATCCACATCCGGTGTTGTGCCGGCGCTTGATAATTTAAGCAAAATGATCGATGTAGCATTGGCGATTTCCTTGCATGCACCAAACGATGAATTGCGTGATGAAATCGTGCCACTAAACAAAAAATACAATATCAAAACCTTAATTGATTCGGTGAATCGCTATTTAAGCGTTTCTAACGCCAACCATGGCAAAGTGACCATCGAATATGTCATGTTGGATCATGTGAATGATCATGTGGAACACGCCCATCAATTAGCGGAAGTGTTAAAAAATACGCCATGTAAAATCAATTTGATTCCATGGAACCCGTTCCCGGAAGCGCCTTACGCGAAAAGCTCTAATACGCGTATTGACCGTTTCCAAAAAACCTTGATGGAATACGGTTTAACGGTGATTGTGCGTAAAACCCGTGGCGATGACATTGATGCGGCCTGCGGACAATTAGCCGGCGATGTGATTGACCGGACCAAACGTACTGCACAGAAAAAACGTTTTGGCGAGGCGATTGCCGTTCAAGTTCAATGAGTTGATAAGTAAGAGAGGAAAAATTATGCGCCCTATTCAGTTTATCTTTTACCGTTTTGCGATCTTTATTTTTCCTTTTTTACTTTCTGCCTGCGTCAGCCATTCCGACACATCAGATTTTGATAAACAGGCGGCGGCAAAAGCCCGTGTAGAACTGGCATTAGGTTATTTACAACAACAAAACGGTAGCCAAGCGAAATTAAATTTAGATAAAGCCCTTTCTTATGCCCCAAAATACTATTTGGTACACGCTGCGTTAGCCTATTTTTATCAACAACAAGGGGATATGGAACACGCTAAACAAGCGTATTTAACGGCCATTAAATTGGATGATACACAAGGGGATGTCTTGAATAATTTCGGTGCGTTTTTGTGTGCGCAAGGAGAATATCAGGCGGCCTATAAACAATTCACACAGGCATTAAATAGCCCGCAGTATTATCACCAAGCCGACACTTATGAAAACCTGGCACTCTGCGCCTTATCCGCGAAAGATCAGAAAATTTACCAAGAAAATCTGACCGCACTTGAGAAGATCGCACCAGAACGTGCAAAGAGATTCGCTCAATTCACAAAATAGCCTGATAAATTACCGAAAAAGTGCGGTGAATTTTTCCCCTGTTTTTGTTGCTTGTTCATTCGCTTCTTTTCAAGCGTATTTTCCGCCTTTATTTTTTCGCCCAAAATGCTTAACAAATTCTCTCGTGGCACAGAATCACGCTATATAACAGTTGCAAAAGACGCCTGACAACCTTAAACTTTACCTGTTAAATTTTAGTAAAAAAACTTTCGTTTATGAACACACAAGAATGCCAAACCGATTCACCAGAAATAACGCTCGGTGATAAATTTCGTATTGCGCGAGAAGCGTTACACCTTTCTTTGGAAGAGGTCGCTGAAGCTATCGCATTACGCCCATCAATCTTAAAAACTCTTGAAGAAAATCAATTTGTGAATGCAGCCGTTCCGGCGACATTCATGCGAGGTTATGTGCGAAACTATGCTAAATTTTTACGCATTCCGGAATCTGAATGGACAAATTTAGTACATTTTGGTCATGACCAAGAAAATGATTTAGGCAAAAATGCGAGAGCGACACATGCTGTCAATCAATACACATCACATCATCGTTGGATCGGTTATTTAACTGCGCTGGTAGTGCTTATCGTGATCGGTATGACAGGAATGTGGTGGTGGGAAAATCATCAGCATACCAATGAAGAGCGCGATAATTTAGTCAACGCCTACACCCAAACCATGGCAACCACCTCAACACCTGCTGCAGTATCCAATGACAAACCGCAAGATGCTACCGGTGTTATTACCGCAACAGGTTCTACTACGGGCAGCTCAGTAACAAGCGCCCCGACAACGCCATCGGCGAATGAGTCTAGTACACCGGCACCAACTAATGCATTACAAGCGGAAATGGATAAAATCACCGGTATGAAATCGGCATCAACTGCGGAGGCAACCACAGCGCAACAGCCGCAACAACAAAGTGCGGTGGAAAATGCAAGTGTTTCTGCAGCTGCGACAAAAGAGGCTTTATACATTGAAGTTATCGGTAATTGCTGGATCAGTGTGAAAGACAAGAACCGAAAAGTGTTAGCGCAAAAAGAATATAAGCAAGGCGATGTCCTCAATTTCAGCGAAGGTGAACCTTATTCTTTGATTATCGGTGCGCCGGCAAATGTGAAAATTACATATAAAGGCGAAGCTTTCCCGTTAACGGTAGATGGGCGTGTCGCAAAATTTAAATTACCTCAATAATGGGCGAACAATGTTAGAAAAGCCAAAAATTCAGCGTAGAGAATCCACGAAAATTTATGTAGGAAATGTACCCATCGGGGGTGATGCACCGATTGCGGTGCAGTCGATGACCAACACAAGAACGACCGATGTTGAAGCCACGGTCGCGCAAATCAAATCGTTAGAGCGCGTTGGTGCCGATATTGTACGGGTGTCCGTGCCAACCATGGAAGCGGCGGAAGCGTTCAAATTAATTAAACAGCAAGTGAACGTACCGTTAGTCGCTGATATTCATTTTGATTATCGCATTGCGCTGAAAGTCGCTGAATACGGTGTGGACTGCTTGCGTATCAATCCGGGTAATATCGGACGTGAAGATCGTATTCGCGCCGTAGTGGATTGCGCTAAAGATAAAAATATTCCCATTCGTATTGGGGTGAATGCCGGCTCACTGGAAAAAGATATTCAGGAAAAATACGGTGAACCGACGCCACAGGCATTGTTGGAATCGGCATTGCGCCATGTTGAAATTTTAGATCGTTTGAACTTCGATCAATTTAAAGTGAGCGTTAAAGCCTCCGATGTGTATTTGGCAGTGGAATCTTATCGCTTACTCGCCAAGGCGATTAAACAGCCGTTGCATTTGGGTATTACCGAAGCCGGTGGTGCGCGTGCCGGTGCAGTGAAATCTGCCATCGGATTAGGTATGTTATTGGCTGAAGGGATCGGTGACACCCTGCGAGTGTCTTTAGCCGCCGATCCGGTGGAAGAAATCAAAGTGGGCTTTGATATTTTAAAATCACTGCGTATTCGTTCTCGTGGCATTAACTTTATTGCTTGCCCGACCTGTTCTCGTCAGGAATTTGATGTGATTGGCACCGTAAATGCGCTCGAACAACGTTTAGAAGATATTATTACGCCGATGGATGTGTCAATTATCGGCTGTGTCGTCAATGGCCCGGGGGAAGCGTTAGTGTCTGATTTAGGCGTCACCGGCGGCAATAAGAAAAGCGGCTATTATCTTGACGGCGAACGTCAGAAAGAACGTTTTGATAACGATGATTTAATTAATCAATTAGAAGCAAAAATTCGCGCCCGTGTTGCGCAACAAGATCCTAAAAATCGTATTCTTTAATTTTTTATAAACACAGGAAGTTATTGTGGCAAAAACTATTCAGGCAATTCGTGGTATGAACGATTGCTTACCAACAGAAACCCCGCTATGGCAATGGATTGAGAATAAAGTGCGGTCGGTTTTAAGTGCGTATGGTTACGCGGAAATCCGTATGCCAATTGTGGAAAGCACGCCGTTATTCGCCCGCGCTATCGGTGAAGTCACCGATGTGGTGGAAAAAGAAATGTTTACGTTCGATGACCGTGATGAGGAAAGTTTGACTTTGCGTCCGGAAGGCACGGCAGGTTGTGTTCGCGCCGGTATCGAGCACGGTTTGTTGTACAACCAAGAACAACGTTTATGGTATATGGGGCCGATGTTCCGTTATGAACGTCCGCAAAAAGGTCGTTATCGTCAGTTTCATCAAGTGGGCGTAGAGATTTTTGGTATTCCTAATCCGGAAATTGATGCGGAACTTATCGCCTTAACCGCCCGTTTATGGAAGGATTTAGGCATTTTTGACCATGTTACGCTTCAACTTAACTCCATCGGTTCACTAGAGGCGCGCAAAAATTATCGTCAAGCCTTGGTCGATTTTTTACAAAATCACATTGATATTTTAGATGAAGACAGCAAGCGTCGTTTAACCACCAATCCGTTACGGATTTTGGACAGTAAAGATCAACGTGTTCAAGAAGTGCTAAATGATGCACCGAAATTACACGATTATCTTGATGACGATTCCCGCGAACATTTTGCGCAATTATGCGCCTTGCTGGATAGTTTAGGCATTCAGTACGAAATCAATCAAAAATTGGTGCGCGGCTTAGATTATTACAACAAAACCGTATTTGAATGGGTAACTTCCGCTTTAGGCGCACAAGGTACCGTCTGCGGTGGTGGTCGTTACGATGGGTTGGTTGAACAGCTAGGCGGTCATGCCACAAGTGGTGTTGGCTTTGCTATGGGCTTGGAGCGTTTGGTCCTGTTAGTACAGGAAGTGAATACACAGATTACCTTGCCAAGTGCGGTAGATATTTATATCGTTTATCAAGGCGAAGGCACTACCGTGGCCGCCTTTAATTTGGCAGAAAAACTTCGTTCAGAATTACCGCACTTACGTACCCTTTTACACTGCAGCGGCGGGAATTTCAAAAAGCAATTTAAACGAGCCGATAAAAGTGGTGCGAAGTTAGCCTTAGTTATCGGCGAGGATGAAGTGAAAAATCAACAAGTGGTGGTAAAAAACTTGTTGCAACATAGCGAACAAGCCGTTGTGGCATTCAGCGACATCATCAATCATATTCAAAACACATTCAAATAAGGAAACAACATGGCGTATACCATTGAAGAAGAACAAGAACTCAGTGCGATTAAAGCGTGGTGGCAAGAAAACTATAAGTTTATTATTGCTTGTTTTGTGATTGCCTGTGTTGGCGTATTCGGCTGGAACTATTGGCAATCTTATCAGCTACAAAAAATCCACAATGTTTCTGCTGAATACGAGCAAGTGTTGTTTAACTATAAAAAAGATCCACAAGCACAAGAAGCGCAATTTGCTCAATTCATTAAAAATAATGAGAAAACTGCCTACGCGGTGTTAGCCTTGTTAGATAAAGCCAAAATTGCTGTTGAAAAACAAGATTTTACGCAGGCTGAAGAAGCGTTAAAACAGGCTGTGGCGCAATCAACGGATGACATTTTATCTTCTGTAACGGCGTTGCGTTTGGCGGCGGTACAATTCCAGCTTGGACAATTTGATCCGGCGTTAGACAGTTTGAAATTAGTGAAAGATGAGGCTTGGAATGGGGCTAAAAATATCTTAGTTGGCGATATTCAGTTGGCGAAAGGAGATAAGGAGGCTGCGAAAAGCGCTTATCAACAAGCCCAGCAAAATGCCACTCCGTTAGAGCAACAACTCATTCAAGTGCGGTTAAATAATTTATAGTTTTTAAGGCTTGGGAAAACCAAGCCTTTCTTTTAACAATGAGGAATATCATGGCGAATAATCAACGCAAAATCCCTATTCCACCCCCATTAATTTTTGTCTTCTGTGCTTTGCTAATGAAAATCCTCCCACCTGTTTGGCAATTTCCATCTCCATTGTGGTTGGTGATTGTACTTGGCGGAATGGGTTGCGTGATCGGCATGGCGAGCGTCTTACAATTTTTATTCGCTAAAACCACGATTGATCCACTAAAAATCGAAAAAACCTCACAATTAGTGACGAATGGAATTTATCAATACAGTCGTAATCCAATGTATCTAGGCTTAGCCTTTGTTTTATTGGCGTGGAATGCTTACCTTGGCTCGTTGTCAGCTATATTAGGTGTGATACTATTTGTGTGGTATATCACCGAATTTCAAATTAAGCGGGAAGAGGAAAATTTACGAAATATTTTTGGTGATGCATTTACGGCGTACTGCCAACGTACTCGCAGATGGTTGTAACATCCGCTGTTATAACGCCAAAATTTCTTTAACGAAGGGAATCGTTAGTTTACGTTGCGCCTGCAATGAGGCTTGATCGAGTTTTTCTAACGCATTAAACAAGGTTTTCATATCCCGTTCTAAACGTTTGAAGAGAAAATTAGCCGTTTCGTCAGGCAATTCAATGCCGCGCTGATGTGCTGCCAGTTGTAAGACCGTGATTTTTTGTTGATCATTTAACGGCATTAATTGATACACCTCGCCCCATGTGAGACGAGACGCCAAATCCGGTAAATGGACCGATAAATTGGTCGGCGATTGATCCGCGCCGATCACTAAAAGCGTTTTTCCGGTCTCTCTGATTCGATTGATTAAATCGAAAATAGCCACTTCCCAGTCCGGATTACCAATCACTTCTTGTAAATCATCCAAACACACTAATTCTTGTTGCTCTAGATTTTCCAGTACTGCCGGAGAGAAATATTGTGCTTTGTTCAAAGGCACGTATAAGGCAGGGCGCTGATGCGTTAAGTAATGATGACAAATGGCTTTTAATAGATGGCTTTTTCCACAACCACGCTGCCCCCAAAGATAGAAAAAAGGTTGGCTGAGATGGGAAAAGTTTTTTTGCAAGGAGCTGAGCAGAAGCTGATTGTTTTCCGCGTAAAAATTTTCCAGCGTGTCATTATCAAATTGATGAATGGGGAGAGGAAGTTGGAAATGTGGCTCGCTCAAATCAAATACCGAAAATGCTGAAATAAAGTGCGGTAAGAATAAACGAAATTTTTAAAATTAGAAAGTCATTAGCGGATATTTTTCCTTCCTGCTAATGACTGTTACATATGCGTTTTATGCGGCTTCGTTTTTCGCTTTAGGTAATACCAAGTTCAAAATGATGGCAACCACCGCGCAAAGGCTGATTCCTTTTAAGGACACGCCACCAACATCAACGAACATGTTACCGATACCAAATGTCATGACCACAGCAATGATGCAAAGGTTACGTGCCTCGGTGACATCGACTTTGGCGCGGATCAAGGTGCTCATACCGACAACGGCAATGGAACCGAATACCAGCATCATGATACCGCCCATCACGATAGTTGGTATAGTGGATAAAAAGGCACCGACTTTTCCACAGAAGGAAATAGCAATTGCCCAGACGGCCGCCCAAGTCATGATATTTGGATTGAAATTACGGGTGAGCATGACCGCACCGGTCACTTCTGCATAGGTCGTATTTGGTGGACCGCCTAATAAGGAAGCGGCACTGGTTGCAATACCATCACCTAACAAAGTGCGGTGTAACCCCGGTTTTTTGATGAAGTCTTTGCCGGTCACGGAACTAATCGCCATAATGCCACCAACGTGTTCCACAGCGGGCGCAATGGCAATTGGCAGTAAATATAAAATGGCTTCTAATTTAAATTCCGGCGTGGTGATGTTTGGCAAACTAAACCAAGGCGCATCTAAAACGGGTTGGAAATTAATGAGTCCCATGAAAAGGCAGAGAACATAACCGACGGTGATACCGAACATAATTGGGATAAGTTTCATTAAACCTTTGGAGAAGACGGCTACGCACAAGGTTGTGATGAGGGTTACCATAGACACTAAAACAGCATCATTGTATTGGTAAGCGCTATTTTTACCGAGTGCCATATCGACGGCGACCGGCGCTAAGCCCATACCGATGATAATAATCACGGGACCAACGACCACAGGAGGGAAAATGCGTTCTAATGCCGCGGCACCACGCAATTTGACTAATGTACTCAGCGCTAAATAAACCAAACCGGCACAGGCTAAACCGCCCATTGTGGCAGGAATTCCCCAAGTGGCGACACCATATTGAATCGGGGCAATAAAGGCAAAAGAAGAGGCCAAGAAAATCGGCACTTGTTTGCCGGTACAAAGTTGGAATAATAAAGTACCGATACCTGCGGTGAGCAAGGCGGTATTGGCATCTAATCCGGTAATTAACGGTACTAAAACCAATGCACCAAAGGCAACGAATAGCATTTGTAAACCCACAAATGCTTGTTTAACGGAACTCTGTTGCTCCGTAATTGGAGCTTGTGTTGTATGTGTCATGTAAGTTTCAACTCGCTGTCTGAATTAACTTAAAAAGTGCGGTCATTTTTCGAAATGTTTTTGTTTCTTCTTGCCGCAAAAAGGCGGATAAAAATCCGCCTAACGTGTTAATAAAATTTCCGGTTTCAGGATTATTTCGTACCGAAAATTTTATCTCCTGCATCACCTAAACCCGGAATGATATACCCGTTTTCGTTTAAGTGATCATCAATTGCCGCGGTGTATAATTCAATGTCCGGATGCGCTTTTTCTAATGCAGCAAGGCCTTCCGGGGCGGCAACTAATACTAAAACTTTAATGTGTTTGCACCCTTTTTGTTTTAACAAATCGATGGTTGCAATCATAGAACCACCGGTCGCTAACATCGGGTCAACAACGATAGCTAAACGTTCATCTAAATCGCTGGCTAATTTTTGGAAATAAGGTACCGGCTCAAGGGTTTCTTCATTACGGTACATTCCGACAACACTGATACGCGCACTTGGAACATGCTCTAACACCCCATCCATCATGCCCAGACCGGCACGCAAAATCGGTACGACAGTGACTTTTTTACCTTTGATTTGGTCAATCTCAACCGGACCGCACCAACCGTCAATAATGACTTTTTCTGTTTCTAAATCGGATGTCGCTTCATAAGTTAATAGGCTGCCGACTTCGGTGGCTAATTCACGGAATTTTTTCGTGTTAATTTCTGCAGCACGCATTAAACCCAATTTGTGTTTCACCAATGGATGTTTGACTTCGACTAATTTCATTTTTTATCTCCTTCATGTTAAACGGTTCACCACGAAAAGAATCGGGATGAGTACATTAAAGCATACGGTTTCTTAAATTTAGCTCAAAAATAATGCCTATGACATCATAGGCATTACGCTTGATTATTGCTCTTGGTTAATAAATGCGTCGTTTATCTCAATTTTCGCTTTGGCACGTAGCGCATTTAATAAGCTATTTTGCAAACTGATGCGGTCGGTTTGTTCTAATTGTGCTGCAAATTGTTTTTTCTCTGAGGCAGTTAACTTACCGTCCTCGACACTATCCAACGCCACAATCACTACGCCACCTTCTGCGTTTTTAGCGGCCTTATAAGTCACGCTGCCATCAGCCGGTTTTTTCATTGAGAAAATAACGTCTCCAAGGACAGGATCTTTCGTTTCGGCAAAAACCCATGTTTGTGCTTCACCAAAATTTAATCCATCTACGGCTTTCCCAGCCGTCAAATCTTGTACAAACTTATCCGCCTGTGCTAACACAATGTCTTCAGCTTTTTGGTGTTTTAATGTTGCTGCGATTTCGCCCTTCATATCCTCCAAGGATCGGGTGGACTGAGGTTTATGATCAAGCACTCTAACCACTAAAGAATGTTGCTCGCCTACACTCATCGGCTCAGAATTGCTACCGCCTTGAGAAAGATCAGAATCAAAAATTGCCGACGTGACATTCGGATAATTTAATTCTGACGGCACATCCTTACGAGAAAAATAGCCGGTTTCCTGAACTTTTACGCCAGCCTCATCTGCAGCAGCTTTTAATGAAGACGCATCTTCAAAAGCTTTATCCGCTACGCGTTTTTCAATAGAAAAGAATTGGTTACCCATTAAATTTTGACGAATTTGTGCAGCGATTTCGGCTTTCACCTCGTCTAAAGGTAACACTTTCGCAGGTTTGCGTTCTTTCACTAAAATAATATGGTAATTGCCATCCACTTTTATCGGTTGGCTATATTTTCCAACCTCTAACGCATTTGCTGCCTCTTCAAAAACGGCTGGAAATTCACCCGCACTTACCCAACTTAAATCACCGCCCTTTTCTGAACTGGTTGGATCGATAGAGTGATTTTTCGCTAACTCCTCAAAGACAGCCCCTTGTTGTAATTGATGATATAAATCCTGCGCTTGTTGCTCAGTTTTTACTTGAATATGGGCTAAATGTTGCTGACCTTGTGTCGTAAATTGCGCTTTATTATCTTGATAATACTGTGCAATTTCTACATCAGTCACATTCATATTTTTTTCCATGTTCGCACCGGATAAATCAAGATATTGCACCTTAACCTGTTCCGGAAGGGTAAATTCCGCTTTATGTGCCTCATAGTAAGCTTGGATTTCCTCACCGGTTACGCTTTGTTTCTCAATTTCATCCAAAAGCGATAACTTCGCAAAACGCACTTGACGACGTTGGAAAAATAATTTTTCCAATGCTTCCTGTTGCACCGGAACACTGAACATCGTGGCTGCCAACGCATTTTGAAGCTGTTCTAAACGCAGCGCTTCTCGTACATAGCCGGCATAGGTTTCAGCGGAAATGCCATTACTTTGTAGCATTTGCTGATAGAGGGTATTGTCAAATTTTCCGTTATTTTGGAAAGACGGTGTCGTCACGATCTCTTGTTTAACACGGTCGTCACTGACACCTAATTTAAGATCATTCGCATATTGGCGTAATAATTCTTGGTTAATTAAAGACGCTAAAATTTGTGTTTTGAGCTGAGTGATTTGCGCCGGCGAATCGGCATCTTGCGGGCTTAAATTACGGGAGGCAGCATTATATTGATTTTGAAACGTGTGCTGTGAAATCTCTTCTCCATTGACTTTTGCCGCAGAATTATCAACGCGGGTATAAAGATAGCCTGCCATCGAACTGATAACAAATGTGACAGTAATAAAACCAAAAAGAAACTTAGAAGCCCAGCTGGTTGAAGCTCCGTGTAGTTTTTCCATTACCATGAAATGTATCCTATAAAAATAAAGCAAAAAATCCTTGCGATTATAATCTAAAGCACTATTTCCCGCACTAACAAAAGTAAATTTTTTACCATTTCTCTTGAAACACCTCGGCTTTTACGCTAAAGTTCGCACGATTTTTTAAAGGGAAGATCGTCGTTTCCGGTGAAGCGGCAGGACTTCAAATCCTGTTGAGGCTGCCAGCAGTCTCGGGTAGGTTCAACTCCTACGATCTTCCGCCAATGCCTCTTACCTTTATCTTGCCTTCTTATTAAAAGCGCCGCATTTTACGCTGGATTATCTATATCCTTAAATTCAACATCCAATCCGTATTCTTTCGCTAACCATTCTCCCAAGGCTTTGACCCCATACCGCTCGGTCGCATGATGACCAGCCGCAAAAAAATGGATGCCCTGTTCTCTTGCACTATGGATGGTTTGTTCAGACACTTCACCGGTAATAAAAGCATCACAGCCTTGTTGTACGGCAAGATCGATATAACCTTGTCCGCCACCGGTACAAAGCCCAATTTTATGAATAAAGTGCGGTCCGTTTTCGATACAAATTAACGGCTGACGATGTAATACTTGTGCAATCCGCTCAGCAAATTGTTCGCCTGTTAAAGGATGTTTTAAATTTCCCCATATAGGAATACTGGTTGCCCCTTGTTCTAACGGTTGCAAATTTTCAATGCCTAATAACGCTGCAAGTTGTGCATTGTTACCTAATTCAGGATGAACATCCAAAGGCAAGTGATACGCATATAAATTGATTCCATGGGTTAGCAACGTACGAATCCGATTGCCTTTCATGCCACGAATACAAGGATCTTCGTTTTTCCAAAAATAGCCGTGATGCACCAGCAAGGCATCGGCGTTTTGTGCTACCGCATAGTCAATCAACGCTTGGCTGGCGGTTACTCCTGTGATGATATTCCGAATTTCTGATTTGCCTTCAACTTGAAGTCCATTGGGGCAATAGTCGGCAATCAATCGGCTATTTAATTTTTGATTCAGTTGTTTTTCGAGCGCAAGGTTATGCATAAATGTATCTCTAAAAAGAAGAAAGAAAGCTTTAATAGTAAAGCTTTTGAGGGGGAATAAGAAGAAAAAAATGGCTAGTACAAATATCTTTCAAAAAGACGTGGGGGAGTTTTTGTACTAGCCCTGTGTTTAAGTATGACGACAATCTTAACATTAAACAAACAATTTCATTATATACTTAAATATATAATGATCAAGTTTAATTTCGATTATTTCGTCAAATCAATTTGATATACCGCAAAGCCCACTTCATCCGTACCCACCTGTTTCATTGGGTATTGGGCGTTTTCTTTAATAAATTGTGCCGCCTGTTCACTTGGTGACGTTTCAAAGCGGACATCTAATTTATCGTTGCCTTTAATCGGCACGAAGCGCCAGTTTTTGTCGGCACTTGGATTCACTGCGCCGTCTTTTTCACTGGTAGCTTTGATGTAATCTGCCAACACTTGACGGTTTTCATCCGGCGCGGCGTAAACAATATGCTTGTCGCCGGTGCCCGGGAATTTATTACCATAAGCACGGTAGTTATTGGTCGCGATTAAGAATTCCGCTTTCGGATCCACCGGTTTGCCTTGGTAAGTCAGATTCACCACGCGGTGGGCATCTGGATTGATTAACTTGCACTCGCCGTCATAACGTGGCGGTTGAGTTAAATCGTATTCGTAATTGATACCGTCGATCACATCGAAGTTATAGGTGCGGAAGCCTTCCCAATCCAATAACGATTGTGGTTTATCACTCGCCGGATCGATTTGCTTAAACATCCCCGCGCTGCATTCCAACCATTCTTTCAGCTGTTCGCCGCTGACTTTCACCACGACCAAGGTATTCGGATACAAATACAAATCCGCCGCATTGCGGAACGTTAACTCGCCTTTGTTCACTTCGGTGTAGCCTGTCGGATCATTTTTACGTCCGCCCGCTTTAAACGGTGCGCCCGCACTTAAAATCGGCAAACCCGCCATTGCCGGTACGCTTGGGGCAACTTTTTCTACATAAGCTTTTTGCGCTTGGTTAACAATTTGAATAGTTGGGTCATCTTGCACCAATGCCAAATAGCTATACATATTGTCGGTCGCTTTACCAATCGGCTGTGCCACGAATTTACGGGTCGCTTCATGGGTTTCTTTTAAAAGTGCGGTCATTTCCGGGTCATTTTCTGCCAACGCCTTTTTGTTTTCCGCATCATAAATCGGACGCAATACCGCTTTGCCATCGGTCACAATCCATTTGCCGTTATGCTCGCTCAACACTAAATCTACGACACTGATATTGTTCGCCCAATAGCCCGCCATACTTTCCGGCACGCCTTTTACGGTGCCCTTGGCAATATCCGCATTTGGTGATTTGGCAAATTCTTTATTCGGGAACAAGCGGTGGGAGTGACCGAAAATCACCGCGTCAATGTGCGGCACATCCGCAAGATAGAACGCGGAGTTTTCTGCGCCCTCATGATACGGCTCGTCGGATGGGCCGGTATGCGCCAACGCCACGATAATATCCGCGCCTTTTTTCTTCATTTCCGGTACATACTTTTGCGCACTTTTTACAATGTCGCGGGTTTCCACTTTGCCCGTTAAATTGGCTTTATCCCACACCATAATTTGCGGCGGCACAAAACCGATATAACCGATTTTTAGCTTATGTGACTTGCCTTTATTGTCCACCACTGTTTTTTCCTGAATCACATAAGGCGTGTAATAAGGCTCCTCTGTTCCCACTTTCACTACGTTGGCGTTTACTATCGGGAACTTCGCCTGTTTGATGGCATCAGCCAAATAATCCAAACCGTAGTTAAACTCGTGGTTACCCAATGTTCCCACTTCATAATGCATGGCATTCAAGCAATCCACCGCCGGGTTTGATTTGCCTTCTTTATAGCCTACTGCCGCTTGATAATCGGCAATCGGGTTGCCTTGAATTAAATCGCCGTTATCCACCAACACGCTGTTTTTCACTTCCGCACGGGCTTGACGAATCAAACTTGCCGCACGGGTAAAACCGAATTTCTCTGTCGGTGCGTCTTTGTAATAGTCAAAATCCGTCAAAAAACTATGAATATCGGTAGTACCGATAATGCGTAAATCGACTTGATTATCGCTTTTCGCGAACGCCATGCGATTACAACTGAGCGCCAGCACGCTGGTCGCGCCAATTTGAATAAAACGTCTTCTGTTCATCATAATAAATGCCTCCTGTTAGGTAATTAGTGGGGTTATTGTAAAAGAAATTAAGCGCGGGGTAAAAGGCAAGCGATATATCAATCTCACTCACCTGGTTGTGGTATGAAGATCACCGCTCACCAAGTACAACCGCAAAAAACACCTAACACCGTAAATACTGTTGTAGCTGCGCGACTGAAGTGCGGTCAGTGTTGGATGAATTTTGGGATGAATTGGCAGAAGGAAAAATAAACGTAAAAGGGCATTCAAAATGAAAAACGACTGTGATTGAATCACCAAAATTTGGCTACCCAAAAGGTTGTTACGCTTGAACAAACAACAACGCCCTGTTTTCACATAACAGAGCGTTTTCATGAAGGCATTTAGTTATTTATACTCAACCACGACATCTGCTTCCGTAATGGCATCGCCATAAATAGGCTTTAAAGTTTTTTCGTAGGCTTGCTTTAACACGCCTTGTTTACCTAGTTTTTCAATTTCAGCATTTAACCAGTTCAACAATTCGGTATCCCCTTTTCTCACTGCCGGCGCAATGAAATCTTGATCACCTAAGTTTTTTACGCCTACCGTAAAGCCCGAATTTTCTTTCGCCCACGCGAACAATAATGTGTTGTCATGAGCAAGCGCATCGCCACGACCGTCACGTAAAGCTTCGAAGGTTTCGGTATTTTGCTCAAATTTCAACAGTTTGATATCAGGATAATTTTTAGTGAAATAAGCGTCTGCCGTGGTACCTTTGTTGATTAATAAGGTTTTACCTTTTAATTGATTTACATCGGTAATCACTGCGCCATCTTTCGAGACCACTCCCAATGCCACTTTCATGTAAGGTTTAGCAAAATCAACTACTTCTGCACGCGCTGGGGTGACAGTAAAATTAGCAAGAATAATATCCACTTTATTGGAAGTAAGATATTCCACGCGGTTGGCCGCTTCAACTAACACATATTCCGCTTTATTTTCATCACCCAATAAATCTTTGGTGATAGCTTTGGCAATCTCCACGTCAAATCCTTGGCTTTTGCCTTGACTGTCCACATAGCCGAATGGCAGTTTGTCACTGAATACGCCGATACGCACTTTGCCGGCTTGTTTGAGTTGCTCAATCGTTGATGAAGCCGCCGATTCCGTTTTGCCCTCTTTATCGTTGCAAGCGGTTAGGCCCATTGCCAATAATGCGGTGGCGAAAAGTGCGGTCACTTTTTTAAATGTTTTGTTCATAGTTAACTCCTCTTGGTTCGTAATTTAAAATGTTAAGAAAGGTTTTCGCACGGTCGGTTTGCGGATTAGTGAAGAAATCCGATGGCGAAGCCTGTTCAACGATTTGTCCTTTATCCATAAACACAATGCGATTCGCCACTTGGCGGGCAAAAGACATTTCATGGGTCACGATAAGCATCGTCATGCCGTCTTTCGCTAAGCCTAAAATCACATCCAACACTTCACGCACCATTTCTGGGTCAAGTGCGGCGGTAACTTCGTCAAACAGCATAATGTCAGGATTCATACACAAAGAACGCACAATGGCTATGCGTTGTTTCTGTCCACCCGATAACTCGCGCGGATAGGCATTTTTACGCTCAAACAGCCCAACCCGCTTCAACAACATATCGGCTTGAGCTTCCACCTGGGCACGTTGGCGTTTCTGCACTTTGAGCGGACCAAGCAAAATATTGTCAATGACCGACATATGCGGAAATAATTCATAGCTTTGGAACACCATGCCGATATGTTGACGAACCTTCACCCAAGGCAAGTCTTTACCCAACGCGCCTTCATTTTGCAAAATTAATTGACCGCTTTTTATCTCTTCTAAGCCGTTAATGCAACGTAAGAGCGTACTTTTACCACAGCCTGACGGGCCTAAAATCACCACCACTTCGCCTTTTTTAACGGATAAATTAATATCATTTAATGCGAGGGTGTCGCCGTAATATTTCACTAAATTTTTAATTTCTAATAAGGGCATACACACCTTCTATTTTTCCCAATAGGTTTCTAAATAACGTGAAAATAAGGATAACGGATAGCAAATCACAAAATATAACAAGAAAATCACACCATAAATCCACAAGGCAGCGGAAGGTTCCGCAAACAGAGAGGTTTCAATAATCTGCTGCCCGACTTTAATCACTTCCAATACACCGATTAACATGGCAAGAGAGCTGGTTTTCACCATGCGGGTAAATAAGTTGATCGCACTTGGTGTGACACGTTTTAAACTTTGTGGCAATAAAATATAACGAAAAGTCTGTAGCGACGTTAAACCTAACGCATGGGCGGATTCTACTTGATGTTTTTCAATAGAAGTTAATGCGCCTCGCACCAAATCGCCCATTTCCGCCGTGCCCCAAAAAATGAAGACAAAAATACATACGGTAACGCCATCAATATGCGTATTGAACCATTTCGCCACGCCAAAATAGGTAATAAAAAGTAGGACCAACAAAGGAATAATACGGACAAATTCCAAATAAAAGCGGCAAAGGGCGCGAATGACCCGGTTCTTGTTTGTCATTAATAAACCGAGAATTACACCAAGAACACAAGCGAAAAAAACGGAAACAAAGGCAATTTTGGCCGTCACCCATAATCCGCCCAGTAATCGCTCAAAGTTGCTCCCTTCAAATAACATATTAAGCCCCATATTTTGCTCTCCGTGTACGGCGTTCCAAATATGCAACAAATAAAGACACCGGCAATAAAATCATTAAATAAAATACGACCAATAAAAATAGAGCTTCATTCGTTTTGTAATCCATGCCAATAATTTCCTTTGCCATAAACATCAACTCAGCAATGGCAATCGCACTCACCACGGAAGTTTCTTTCATTAAAAATAAGCAATTGGCCCCAATGGCCGGCATGGCGATAGCAAAGGCTTGAGGGAATAATACGTAACGAAAGGCCTGTACCGGGGTCAATCCTAAACTTAAAGCGGATTCCAACTGTCCACGAGAAATGGCTTCCAAACCACCTCGAATAGCTTCCGCCATATAACTGCCGCCTAAAAAAGCCAAACCGATGATAGCGCAAGTAAAGCCATCCAGTTTGAGCCCGACTTTAGATAAGCCAAAATACAAAAAGAAAACCTGAATTAATAAAGGTGTATTGCGGGAAAGTTCAATATAAAATTTCACAATGGGATTGAGCATACGCACTTTATATGTCGTCACAATGGCGCAGAAAAAACCGATGAACAACGAAAGGACAATCGCCCAAAAAGAAAGCTGCAACGTTATCCAAGTCGCATCAATAAAACGTGGTAATGTGTTCCAGATATATTGCCAATTCATATGTAATTCAAAACGAAACAAGATTTTCGTGCATTATAAAAAAAAGACAATTTTTTAAGGAAAGAACGGTTTTTTATATGTTATAACCAGAAATCATGGCGAACGATGCCTGATGTCGTCATTCTCCATGCCAAGTGCGGTCTGTTTTTGAAATGTTTTACTCAAAGAATCAGGCAGCGTTTTTCTGATAGGCAATGCCATGCATAAAAAGCTGTAACACATCTTTAAAGAGCTGCTGTTCTTTGCCGGCATAATGTTGTTGTAAGACGGAAGAGTGAATCATTTCATCCATTTTTTGGATCAACACATCAATTAAAATCACAGGAAAATCATCACGTACGCTTTTGCGTTGTTGTAACGTGCTGAAAAAATAGTGCATATAGTGATATTTTTCCTGTGCCATTTGCCGAAAAAAAGTCTGTAAGGTTTCATCTTGATCATGATTTAAATCATGTAATACGGCGGTGGAATACAACGTTGCCATGGATTCTTGCTGCATCGTCAAAATCTGCTGGATCACCGTGGCTAAATCTGCCTCTGTGGCTAACAGTCTGTCAAATTCCCGCCGCATATTATTTTTTTGTTCTTCAAAAATACATTTCACTAAATCTTGCTTGGTAGGGAAATATTTATAAAACGTCACTCGACTCACCCCCGCCGCCCGACAAATTTCGGCGACAGAGGTTAATCTCCAGCCTTGTTGATAAAACAGTTCAGTGGCAACCTGTTTCAAAAAAATATCTTTTTTCATGGTTCGCTCCTTAAGGGGCAATAACATAGCCGAAAGCCTTTAATTGTCAAATGTCAAATTTGAGAAAAATTCTTATTTACTTTCCTGTTGTGATTATGTTAGGTTTACATTATTAATCAGTTAATGCAAAAAGTGTAAACTTTAAATCAAAATAAAGCCTAGGAGAACCCATGAACAAGTTATCCCCACGACTCAGCCTCATTAGCCTTTGCCTGATAAGTGCCTATTCTTTTTATAGCCATGCCGAAGAAAGTCATCAGACCACAGTACTAGACGAAATCACTGTGACCGGTGAAAAATTCGAGCGTAGTCAATCTTCGACTGGTTCAAGCACCTCCGTGGTAACCGCCGAACAACTCAAACGAGAAGCCAATTTACTGTCTGCGACCCAATTATTAAAACGCGATGTGAATATTTTAGACACCGGCTTGGGCAATGACTTACCCACTGTGCGTGGCGTTGACGGGTCCGGCCCGGCGGTAGGTGCGGTGGCATTTTTTGCCGGTTCACGCCCAAGACTAAATATGCAAATTGACGGTAGAACGTCCAGCTATAACGAACTGGCATTCGGTACAAAATCCCTCTGGGATATGAAACAGGTGGAAATCTACCGTGGGGCGCAAAGCTATGCCCAAGGGCGTAACGCCATTGCCGGTGCGGTGGTCATGACCAGCAATGACCCAACGCAAGAATGGGAAGGCGCTGCGAAATTGCATATGGGGAATCATCGATTGGCGCAAACAGCAGCCCTGATTTCAGGCCCGGTGGTGAAAGACGAATTGGCGTTTCGTTTAAGCGTAGATCATCAACAACGAGAAACGGCTGTGGATTTACCGCATTATGATCCCGTCGGTAACCCACGTTGGTTTAAAGCCACCAATACCCGCGCCAAATTACTGTGGACGCCGTCTGCCCTGCCGGATCTCTATAGCCGTTTAACATTCAATCATTTAAACGCACGAGCGCCACAAAGCGAAACAGAGTTACAACCTAATTCACCACGTTACACGCCTGAACGCCCGGTATTCCAAACGCGCTCTGCCAGCACTATTTGGGACATTGGTTATCAACTCTCAGAGCATTGGAAATGGGAAAATAAATTGGTTTATACCCACTTTATTCACGATAGAAAAACAACTTCGCCATTCAACACCGCATTGCCGCCAAATCGTCGAGGTGTTCCGGCTCGCGTTGATGGTAATGAATTCCAAATTGAACCCATTGTAAAATACGAAAGCGAAAAATACCGTGGTTTATTCGGTTTGTTCTATTTCAATGCGAAACAAGATGAAAGTGTTACGATGCTCAACGGGCGCATTGCTCGCACGCCGATTACGACAAATTTTAATGATAAAACGAAAACCAAGGCGGCCTTTGGTGAAATTACCTTTACGCCGGATATTCCGTTTGAATTGACGCTTTCTGCTCGCTATGAACAGGAACATCATCAACGTAAAGGCAAGAGTGCGATGTTTTCCATCAATCGGGATAAAAAATACAATGTCTTCCTGCCAAAAGCAGACATTGCATGGAAAGTTAACGACGATCAACGCTTAGGCTTTAAAGTAGGCAAAGGTTACAACCCGGGCGGTGCCGGTGTGACTTTCGGTGTGCCGTACACCAGCTATGAATATGACGCGGAATATGTCTGGAACTACGAACTTTATCATCGTTGGACATCCGCAGATAAACGCCTACGCATTAACAGCAACCTATTCTATAACGACTACAAAGACATGCAGTTACCGTTCACCCTTGGTCCAAATTCCATCGTGATCCGCAATGCCGATAAAGTCATTACCTATGGTGCGGAAATCAATACCGAATGGCAGGCCACGGAGAAACTGGCACTTAACGCAGGCATTGGGATGTTAAAAACCGATATCAAACGTTATCCAAACAGCGGCATTGAAGGGAATAAACTTGCTCGCGCACCAAGTTTTAGTGGAAAAGTGGGAGCCAATTATCGTCTTCTTGACCACCTAGAAATTGGCACTAATTACAGCTATAACAGTAGTTATTATTCCACTGCCGACAACTTAGCCAATGGTAAAGTAGGGCATTATGACCAACTTGATGTTTATTTAGCGTACGACTTTAAGCACGCCAGAATCACGCTTTATGCCGACAACGTGCTTAACTCACGCAAAGATATCTTACTCGTACCGCGCTCTGGCGACATTACTCGTCAGCCGGAACGTCAAATTGGACTATCCACCGAGTTAAGATTTTAAGCAATGAGTCAGCAACACCAACAAATTTGCCAACCTGTTGCCGCGCAATTACGCGCCTCAATGTGGTTGGCAACCTTCGCGCAAGGCTTAAAAATCGGGATTTGGCTTTTGATGGTCCACATTGTGTTCACCGTCAGCCAATCTCTTACGTTTCCTTATTGGCAGATTTTTGCGCTGCTTGCCACGTCCATTTTGTATTACACCTGCAAAATTAAAGCACACGACAAATCTCATTATGCGGCCTTTGAATTGGAAAAAATGCTACGCCAACAGCTTGCGAAAAAAATCAGTCAATTATCGTTAGGCAAAGTCAATGAAATCGGTTCAGGCGGTTTAACCAAAGTGCTGTGCGATGACGTAAACGAATTACACACCTTTGTTGCCGATGCACCGCCCCTTAAAGCAGAGGCTTATTCCACACCGATTTTCGTGTTGGCGGCATTATTTTGGTTAAATTGGCAAATGGCATTGGCTGTGGTGATTTTCCTTGTCGTGTTGTTTACGATTCTGCAACGTTTAATGCAAAAAAGTCGGTTGAATTATCGTGATTACGGTGCTGCCGTGAGCCGAATCAATAGCGCGATTATTGAATATATTCAAGGCATGAGCACGATTCGTACCTTCGATGCGGGACAAAGTTCGTACAGCCGTTTTAGCACCGCATTGGAAAATTTTAATCAGGTTATATTCGCTTTTTTAGCCAAAGTGGGCGCACCAACACGCCTTGCTCGTTCGCTTTTTACACCAATGCCGATTATGCTGTTTTTGATCGTGTTGGGCGTGTATTTACACTCGCTTGCGCTGCTTTCCACCTTTGGCTTTTTTGCCTTTTTAGTATTAGCCGCCTGGTTAATTGAAACCATGCATCCATACATGGGACTGTTTCATTTGTTGGAACGTTCCCGCGCCGCCATTGAACGCATTAACGAAATCAAAACGTTGGAAAATGCCACCGCACTTTTGCCGCTACAAACGCCGAAGGGGTATGCTGTTCAATTTGAACAGGTCAATTTCAGCTATGATGCCGACAAAGCAACAGTGAAAAATATCGACTTCAGCGTACCGCAAAATAGTTTTACTGCCATTATTGGCACTTCAGGCTCCGGAAAAAACCACTTTACTCAATTTGCTGTTGCGTTTTTGGGATGTCGATAGCGTAAAAATCACCTTAGGTGGTGCGGATATTCGTCATATGGAACAGGATCAACTCATGAAATATTGTTCGGTCGTATTTCAGGATAATTTCTTATTTTCTTGCTCTATTGCCGAAAACATCGCTTACGGCATAGAAAATGTGACGGAAGAAGCCATTATCAATGCCGCCAAACAAGCCCGTATTCATGACTTTATTATGACCTTGCCGGAGCAATATCAAACGAAAGTGGGTGAACGCGGACAATTATTGTCAGGCGGACAAAAACAACGTATCAGTATAGCCCGAGCCTTTTTACAAAATCGCCCGATTTTATTGTTAGACGAACCCACTGCCTTTTCCGATGTGAAAAACGAGGCGGATTTAATGCAGGCATTTCATGCGCTGATGCAAAATAAAACAGTGATCATGGTGGCGCATCGCCTGTCTAGCATTACCCAAGCCGATCAAATTATTTATTTAGAGAACGGCAAAATCATTGCTCAAGGAAATCACCAAGCCTTGTTGCAAACCAATGTCGCCTATCAAACCCTTTGGGCAGAATATCAACAGGCAAAATCTTGGACGATACATTAGAGAATGTTATGCAATCTTACTTTAATCCTGAAACTCAACGCGTAAAAAGCCTGTGGCAAACTTATCACGCCTTATTTGCCGCCGCCCAACAGCAACAAAGCGCATTCTTACGCTGTCTCGCTTTTGCAGCACTGTCTGCAACCTTATTCGGCGTGGCTATCGGCTTGCTGTATCCGCTGCTTTTGGCATTAGAACAAACCGAGGCAGGGCAAAGTGCGGTCATTTTTTGGAGTGTTTTATGTGGCGTGCTTTTAATCGTCAGCCTCCTTTTCCGCATTTGGGCGGAATATTATGACACCAAAGGCGATTCATTTTTGGCGACATATCAATTAAGACGTCAACTGGGCGAAAAACTTCGCCGCGTATCTCTTGCCGTCCTCAGTGGATTTCGTGCAGGCGAACTCAGTGCCGTTGCCATCCAAAGTATTAATGAAGCGACGAATTACGCTTTCAGTTTAATCAGTATTCTAATTTACGGCATCGTAACACCGGTGTCTGCCGCCCTTTGTCTTTGTTTCTTTGATTACCGCTTTGGGCTGCTGATCTTCATTATTTTTCCGCTTATCGTGCCACTTTATTTATGGCGGAGAAAAGCTTTCCGTCGTGGATTTAGTACTTTGGCAGAAGCTAATCAGCGACTTAAAGGCGAAACCATTGAGTTTGTGCAAGGTTTGGAAATTCTGAAATCAACAGGGCAGACTGAAAACAAACAACATATTTTCAACCGTGTGATTGAAGATGTGGCAAACATTCAACGCATCGGCACAAAAAAAGGCGAGCGCCCGAATTTGATTATTACCTCAAGCATTCAATTAAGTCTTATTGCGGTATTAATTGTTGGCACATTTTGGGTGATTTCCGGTAGCTCCCATTGGGTATTGTTAGCCACGGTACTGATTTTAATTGCCCGAATTTCAGATGTATTGAACTTCTTTGTGCAAATGTCCTCGCTCTTAGAAATTTTTGTGATCAGCTGTGAAAAATTTGAAAAACTGATGGCATTACCTGAATTGGCGGAAAATAATGGCAGCAGATTACCCACAGATTATCGCATTCGTTATGAGCATATCCGCTTTGGTTACAATGCCGAAAAAAACATCCTAAACAACATTAATCTGGACATAAAACCTAACAGCCTCAATGCTTTTGTGGGTACTAGCGGTTGTGGTAAAACAACATTACTCCGATTGTTGTTGCGTTATGCTGATCCGCAATCAGGACGAATTACGATCGGTGGTATCGATATTCGGGATGTTAGCCAAGAACAGCTCATGAGATTAATTTCTGTGGTGTTTCAAGACGTTTATTTATTCCAAGACAGCGTATTAAATAACATCCGAATGGCAAAACCCAATGCCACCGATGAAGAGGTGATTCACGCCTGTAAACTCGCCCAATGCCATGATTTTATTCAGGCATTACCACAGGGGTATCAAACTCAAGTTAATGAAATTGGGAGTAATTTTTCCGGCGGTGAAAAGCAACGACTTGCGATTGCCCGCGCGATTTTAAAAGACGCACCGATTCTCATTTTAGATGAACCAACAGCATCGTTGGATACTCGTAATGAGCTGGCAGTGCAAAAGGCGTTGGATCAGCTGGTTAAAGACAAAACCGTGTTGATTATTGCTCACCGACTTTCCACCATTGTGGGCGCGCATTGCATTTATGTGTTGGAAAACGGCAACATTGCCGAACAAGGCACGCATCAAACACTCTTAGAACAAAAAGGACGTTATGCAGCGTTTTGGCAATGCCAACAAGGCAACATCACTCACTAAACAGGATTGGGCAATCCTTGCCACGACCGCCGGCTTTAAATTCTGCGTAGTGGCGTTTTATATGATTGGCCTCATCACCATGTTAAAAGAGATGGGGTTCGATCTTAAACAGCTTAGTTGGTTCTATTTGCTTGGTGGAATGGAAATGGCGAAATTCATCGTTTCACCATTAATTGAACGCTATCGTCTCAAGCGTATCGGGCAATTTCGCGGCTGGTTATGCTTTTCCTCGCTAATCATTTTTATTGCTCTGTTTATTTTGCATTTCATCCAGCCACAACGGGATTTTACGCTGCTTATGGTGGCGTGTGTGCTATTGAACCTAAGCAGTCTATTTTTTGGTTGTGCGGCGTTGGGGCTGACGTGTGCCATCCTGCCTTTTGAGCAACGTGGCTTTGGCGGTGTCATTCAGGTGATCGCAGGACGTGTAGGTAAAATGCTTGGCGGTGGTTTAGTGTTATTGATTTATCATCATTACGGCTGGCAAAGTGCGGTGGATTTAATCAGTGTTTTTGCGCTACTGCTGATTCTACAAATCAGCCTATATTCCGAACCTACAGTTGCTGCTGAACCGCAAAATCCGCCATTACGTTTTTTATTCACACGCTTTTTCCACTTTTGGCAACAACCGCACATTTCATTTCGTTGGTTGATTTTATTGTTATTTGTGTTTATTCCCAGCGGCATGGTGGTCAGTAGTTTCATTCCGCGTCTAAATGCCTTGGGTTGGAGCAGCCAACACATTGGGCTATTACTTTCCGTATTCGAACCCCTTTTTGCTATCGCCTTTGCGCCGCTAAGTGGTCTATTACTCAAAAAATATTCTCGGGTTTCTGTCACCCAATGGGTATTATTTAGCCAAATCTTTGCCTTCTGCTTATTTATTTTATTTGAATATGTCGGCACGGATTTTCCTTATCTTATCGCTGCGCCGATTTTATTGTTAAGCATCACATACGCGTTGCTGGTGCCGTGCTTGCTCGCCATGATTATGGATAAATCCAATCAAACTTACGCCACGCTCGACAGCGCATTGCAATTCTCTGTCGCCCTCTTCGGCGCCTACCTAGCAGGCTTTGTCTCCCTCCGTCTCGCGCATGCCTTTGACTATCTCACAGTTTACCTCTCCGCCACCTTCATTGCCGTTGGAATATGGCGATTTTTGGGATGCCGAAAAGAAGCATTCTGAAGTTCATTATAGATTCCGCCCCCTACGGCAGACAAAATACGCATAAAAAAATCTGCACCTTACACAGCTTGTTTCAGTGCCAATATGTAAGGTGCAGATCAAAGTGCGGTCGGTTTATCGCACGTTTTTTACTTAGACATCATACGTGGTGGATGCGGTATTGCCGCCGCGCCCCGTCCAGTTGGTGTGGAAGAATTCGCCGCGTGGTTTGTCGGTGCGTTCGTAAGTGTGCGCGCCGAAGTAGTCACGTTGCGCTTGCAACAGATTTGCCGGCAGGCGGGCGGAAGTGTAACCGTCTAAGAAGGTAATCGCAGACGCCATACATGGCATTGGAATGCCGACTTCGATGGATTTTGCCACCACTTTGCGCCATTCGCCCATGGCGTTTTCTAAAATGCCTTTGAAGTAGCTGTCGGAACCTAAGAAGATTAAATCCGGGTTCGCTTCATACGCATCGCGAATGTTGCCTAAGAAACGGCTGCGAATAATACAGCCTTCGCGCCATAACAAGGCGGTGTTGCCGTAGTTGATGTTCCAGTTGAAGTTTTCAGACGCTTCACGAATCAACATAAAGCCTTGTGCGTAAGAAATGATTTTTGACGCCAACAAGGCTTTGCGCACCGCTTCAATCCATACATTTTTATCGCCTTCCACTTTGCCAATGGTTTTGCCGAATAATTGGCTTGCGGCAACGCGTTGATCTTTAAAAGCAGATACGCAACGGGCGAACACGGATTCGGTGATTAAGGTCAATGGAATACCGAAATCAAGGGCATTGATCCCCGTCCATTTGCCCGTACCTTTTTGCCCTGCCGTATCTAAAATTTTATCCACAAGGCGGTTACCGTCTTCATCTTTATAGCCAAGAATATCGGCGGTGATGTCGATTAAGTAGCTGTCTAATTCGGTGTTGCGCCATGCTTTGAAAGTGGCTTCCAATTCATCGTCAGACAAGCCCACGCCTTCTTTTAAGAATTGGTAGGCTTCGCAAATTAATTGCATATCGCCGTATTCAATGCCGTTATGCACCATTTTTACGAAATGGCCTGCGCCATCTTTGCCCACCCAATCACAGCACGCTTCGCCTTTGTCGGTTTTGGCGGAAATCGCTTGTAATACCGGTTTTACGAATCGCCATGCTTCTTCGTTACCGCCCGGCATAATAGATGGCCCGTGGCGCGCGCCCTCTTCACCACCGGAAACGCCGGTGCCGATAAAGCGAATGCCTTTTTCACGCAACGCCGCCACACGACGGTTGGTGTCCGGATAGTTTGAGTTTCCGCCATCAATAATGATGTCGCCTTCTTCTAAGTGGGGGAGTAATGCATCAATGAATTGATCCACTACATCACCCGCGCGCACCATTAACATTACTTTGCGTGGTTTTTCTAATTTAGAAGCTAAATCTTCTAAAGAGTATGCGCCGATAATGTTCGTGCCTTTTGCCGCACCTTGTAAAAATTCATCCACTTTGGATGTGGTACGGTTATACGCCACCACTTTAAACCCGTGGTCGTTCATATTTAAAATGAGGTTCTGCCCCATCACGGCTAAGCCGATAACACCGATGTCGCCTTTTACTGACATTGTTTTCTCCTGTTTTTATATTAATCCATTGTCTTTGATTTTAAGATTTTTCTAAGTTCTTTTAACGCAATCACTGAATGCTCTCTTCTACTAGATGGATGAACAGTTCTATAACATAAAATATCCTCATCGTAATTATCTGAAAAATAAAACTGTTCTAAATATTTTTTATCTAAACCAGACACCGCACTTTTACCTGCTGGCTTTAAATCATCTTTAAAATAAGCTCTTCTAGCAATGATTGCTTGTCTATCAAGTCCAGATGCAAATATGATGATATTAGGTTGTAAAATTTCAATTTGAGCTTTTAATAAAGATTCTGATATTTTCTTTATATTTGCAAATACTGATTCACTATCTATTTTACTAGGGTTCGATTTTTTATAAGACACACAGAATATATTCGCCCATAAAATACTTGCATTAGGGTTTTCTTGAGATACTTTTCTAAAGAAATTAAAGAAACATTTTCCTTTTTTATTTACTGAGTCAGACCTTTCTAAATTGCGAATAACCCAAGATTTACTCAAACTCATTAATTGATAAACTGAGCTCTGATCATATTTTTCTAGATCCTTTCGCTTCTCTCCCCAACCTCTAGTTTCTCTCCCTACAATTAAAATTCGATGTTTTTTCTGTTTAAAGTCATCAGGCACAAATCCTAAATGAATTTTTGATAAATTAGAGTTGCTTAATAAAGCATCAATTATTTCTTGATTTTCTTTAAAAATATCTTGGTATCTTTTCACCAATAGCATCTCAACATCAAGATTTTTTGCCGCTGCTTTATCCAAATACCATTCCGTCACGCCTTTTCTCCCTCGATGGCGCACCTTTCCCAACGCGTGCCTTTATCTACAAGCACAGGCTATGAAGCATGCGCTATCAGTAATCCATCCCCATGATGGCGCGCGTCTCCCGACGCGTGCCTTACAAATTTAGTAAGTTATCAGCACGCGTCAGGAGACGAGCGCTATCAAAGTAGTCATTTTTCTAAATGTTTTTTTACACCTAAAACAAAATCAGCAGCCATTTTAGAATGCAATTTAGCCGTGTCGAAAAATGGCAATGGCGAGTCGCTTTGATTAACCAACAATCCGATTTCCGTACAACCTAAAATTACGCCTTCTGCCCCCTGATTTTTCAATTCATCAATGATTTTTAAATAAAATGCTTTTGATTGTGGTAAAAATTTACCCACACAAAGTTCATCAAAAATGATGCGATGAATTTCATTTTGAGTGTCCTCGTTTGGCACGATAGGAGTAATGCCTCGGACAATTAAACCATCACCATAAAAATTATCGCTCATAGTAAATTTTGTACCCAGCAAAGCCACTTTATTTAAGCCTCGCGATTTAATAGCATCTGCTGTAGCATCTAAAATATGCAAAAACGGAATTGAAATAGCTTGTTCAATTTGTGGTGCAACTTTATGCATAGTATTGGTGGCAAGCACAATACCTTCTGCACCAATCATCTCTAATTTTTTTCCTGCTTCAGAGAGAATCTCTCCTGCTCGTTGCCATTCACTTTGTTTCTGGCATTGCACAATTTCTTCAAATTCCACACTCACCATGACAATAGGCGCAGAAATATTCCCACCTTTTTTCTGATTAACTAGACGGTTGATCTCAGTGTAATAAGTTGCCGTACTTTCCGGGCTCATTCCACCGATAATACCTAATATTTTCATATCGCTCCTTCCTATGATAGCGCACGTTTCCCAACGTGTGCCTTTATCTATAAGCACAGGCTATGAAGTGCACACTATCAGAAATCTATCTTCTTGCTACGCAAAAGTGCGGTCATTTTTTCAATTATTTTTTATTTACGCTGGCGCGCGTCTCCCGACGCGTGCCTTACAAATTTAGTAAGTTATCAGCACGCGTCAGGAGACGCGCGCTATCTAAGGGTATAAGAAGCTTGTTTCAGATATCCTATAGCAAAACTTCTTTTAAATTTCTCTAATTAAAGAGCTACCTTGCTCTAACGTATCTAGCCACTGCCATTTTTCATGACCGATGAGTTTACTTTCTTCTAAAGAAAATGTTGTATAGCAACGCCCCAAACGATTTTCTAGAGATTGATTTAAATGTTGATACGTAAATTCAATTTGAGTATCGTCAACCCATTTCCCAATTAAAAAGCCTTTTAAAATTTCACCGCCACCATATTCGGCCCAAATCATTTTACCTTGTTGATGGTAATGAAATTCTGTTTGGCTACTCACCTCACCATTTACGGTGTTTTCAACAGCAACAAATTTTTTATTATCTAAATTCAACATTAAAGTCACTCTGCATCTAATTCATCTGTATCTTATTTTTGCATAATGTAATGCATTTCTACATTTTTCGCTTTTGCGGCTTTTTCTAGATCTGCTTTATCACTTTGACTATCTCCAACAAGGTATAAAGATACATCTTTGCCGACCTTTTCTGCATTATTTAGTCCATACATAGCAACTGCTTTATTCACAGATTGACTGTTCCCTGCAATTCCGATGTGTAAATTATCTGTAGCTAAAAGAGATACGAGTCGTTTTCCTGAAGTACCACCTGCGGTTCTAATCGTTGCTACAAGCATTCCATTTGAAACTGGGTTTCCTGCTTCTGGAACTTGAAGCATTACTGAGCGATTATCTTTTGGCATTTGTGCCGCTAACTGATCTAAAGATGGACCAGATGAACAAGCAAATAACAAAGTTGAAGTAAGTAGCACAAACAATTTTTTCATTTTTGTCTCCATACCATTCTAATAAATTAACTCTTCGTCCATGCACTCATGTGCTGCGTAAACCCAATATGCGGATAATAATCTACCGCTTGCGGAGCAGATAAAAGTACAATTTTGGCTTGTGGATGTAACGCCTGTTTGGTGTGTTCGATTAACTGCACGCCGATACCTTGTTTTTGATATTGTTCGTCAACCGCCAAATCAGACAAATAACAGCAGTAGGAAAAATCCGTCACCGAACGAGCGACACCCACCAATAACTCACCATCCCAAGCTGTCACTAACAAATCGGCATGATGTAACATCGCTGCTACACGTTTTTTATCTTCTAACGGACGGCGTGCGCCTAAGGTAGTTTTATTGAGCAATTCAATAAATTGTTCTACTGAAATGGGATAGTTGGTTTTGTATTCGATCATATTGTGAACCCCGTGATGTCTGATATGCAATCTGTTATAGCAATTTTGCCGCCGCTTTATCCAAATACCACTCCGTCACGCCATTTTTTGCTTTGATTTTTGCAGCGGGATAAGGCAAGTTTTCCGCCGGTGTGGTTTGAATTTCTTTGAGAATTTCCGCTTTGCCTTCGCCTGTCACCAAATAGGTAATGCGTTTCGCTTGTTCAATTAATTTGGCGGTTTTGGAAATGCGGAGCTGTCCGCTTTCAGGATGTTTGGCGATAACGGCAAGATTTTCATCCGCGAAATTGGTTTGATTCGGGAACAAGGAAGCTGTGTGCCCGTCTGCGCCCATGCCGAGGATAATCCAATCAAAAACACCGTCAGGAATGACCGCACTTAATTCTTTTTCAAAGCGTTTAAGCTCTAAGTGCGGTTCATTTTCGCCACGAATTCGGTGAATGTTTTCAGCAGGAATGTTGATGTGATCAAACAAGAGTTTTTGCACTTCGCCGTAATTACTTTCAGGATCAGATGGCGGCACCATGCGATCATCGCCCCACCAGAAATGGAGGTTTTTCCAGTTAATGTCATCCGCGTAAGGGGCTTGTGCCAAGGTTTTAAACAATAATTTCGGTGTGGAACCGCCGGACAAGGAAATGTGTACGGGGTGATTTACTTGGCTATAAATCACAAATTCTTGGGCAATTTTTTCCACCGCACTTTGCGCTGTCGGAAAGGTAATATAGTTCATTGTTTTTCCGTAGGGTGGGCTTTAGCCCACCCTTTTATTATGTTAGAGATTAGGAACGGTGGGCTGAAGCCCACCCTACATGAGATTAACTAAATTAAACTTTTTTCTTCATCAAACCACTCGGTTTGCGCCATACTTTGCCTTCTTTGGCAATCAGTTTATCTGCGGCTACCGGGCCCCAACTGCCGGCTTCATAGTCATACACGCGACCACCTTGAGCTTTGTAATCCAAAATCGGTTGCACGAATTTCCAAGCAGCGTGTACAGCATCGGTACGGGCAAATAAGGTGGCATCGCCTTTCATGGCATCAAGCAATAAACGCTCGTATGCGGTCATCACAGTCGCGCCCTCTAAATCCGCATAGCGGAAATCCATGGAAACTTCTTTTGCCTCAAAACCGGCGCCCGGTTTTTTCAAGCCGAAACGCATGGAAATGGCTTCATCCGGCTGAATACGAATAATCAATTTATTTTCCGGTGCATTTTGGCTGAACACCGGGTGCGGTGTGGTTTTGAAGTGAATTACAATTTCGGTAACGCGCGCCGGTAAACGCTTGCCGGTACGCACATAAAACGGCACGCCTGCCCAACGCCAGTTTTCAATTTCACAACGCAATGCCATGTAGGTTTCCGTGCGGGAATCTGCCGGCACGCCTTTTTCTTCCAAATAGCCTTTCACCATTTTGCCGTTAATTTCTGCGGCAGTGTATTGTCCAAGCACCAAATGATGTTCCATGTCTTCATGGGTTAAAGGACGTAAGCAGTGCAGTACTTTCGCCACTTCATCACGCATGGAATCCGCATTGATAATCGCCGGTGGCTCCATTGCCACCATCGCCAACACTTGCAGTAAATGGTTTTGGAACATATCGCGCATTGCGCCGGAACCGTCGTAATAGCCACCGCGATCCTCTACACCAATGGATTCGGCACCGGTGATTTCCACATACTCAATAAAATTGCGGTTCCAAAGCGGCTCAAACCAACCATTAGAAAAACGTAGCACAAGTAGGTTTTGTACGGTTTCTTTACCCAGATAATGGTCGATACGATAGATTTGGTGTTCTTCAAAGAAGCGATGAATTTGAACGTCCAACGCTTCTGCCGTTTTGCGATCATAGCCAAACGGTTTTTCCACAATCAGACGCTTCCAACCTTGTGTTTCTTTGTTTAATCCATGTTCGGCTAAACATTCGGGAATCACGCCGTATAAACTTGGCGGTGTGGATAAATAATATAAGGTGTTGCCGTTGGTTTTATAGTTTTCATGCAAGGCATCAAGGCGTGGAATCAGTTTGGCATAATCCGCTTTATCTGCTGTGTTGACGGCTTGGTAATACAAATGACCACAAAATTTGGCTAAACACTCACTTTCCCCGCCTTCGTGTTCGATCAGCGTTTGATACATTTTTTGACGGAAAGATTCATCGTTTAATTCGGTACGCGCCACACCCAACACGGAGAAATTATCGCCCAGCCGATCAATTTTATAAAGGTCATACAACGCCGGAATCAGTTTACGATAAGTTAAATCTCCGGATGCACCGAAGATAACGATACAACAATTTTCTGCTTTCATTTAGTTACCACATTAATGTTACGATTTAATAAATGCCCGTATGATAAGGAAAATCATCGGACATTTCTAATCACTCTGATAAATCGGAGTGAAAGATATTACCCCATAAAAAATCTCGCGTTACGCCCATGAAAAAGTCCGGATTGACGAAAGATTCTCGTTGATTGTAAGTCAGCGGTTGATAATTTAAGTCAAAAACCACTCCGCCCATTTCCGCCAGCAAAATTTCTGCAGCAGCGGTATCCCATTCACCGGTGCGCCCCAAGCGAATATAGCAATCACAGATTCCCTCGGCGACCAAGGTGCTTTTTAAGCCGCTGGAACCGTAAATATGGAATGCATAGTCAAAATTCGCACTTAAAATCGACCGCACTTTTTCCGCTGCAGCCGCAGAACCAACGGCAATGCGCAAAGGTCGGTCCAACGCAATGTCGCGGAACGCCAATTTGCAGAGTTTTCCCTCTTGCAGCTTATAGGCGCCAAATCCTTTCATGGCGTAATAGGTGTAGCCCAATATCGGTGCATGAATCACGCCCAACACCGGTTGATGATTTTTCACTAGGCTAATGAGCACGGAAAATTGATCGGTGCGATTAATAAATTGTTGCGTGCCATCAAGAGGGTCAATTAACCAATAGGACGCCCACGCCTGCCGCTCCGCAAGGGGAATATTGCAATTTTCTTCTGACAAAATGGGAATGTGTGGTGTAAGTGCGGTCAGTTTTTCCATTAAAAATTGACTGGCAAACAAATCCGCTTCCGTCACCGGAGTGTTATCCGCTTTGATCTGTACCGACACCGAATGTTGATAAAAACGCTGTAAATGCTCACCTGCCTGCTGAGCGATATGAATCACATCCTGTAATAACTGTGTGGTGAGAATAGGCATTGCATTCCCTCTTATTTTTTGTCGATTTATCTCTCTTTTGGCAACAGCAACGGGAGTGTCAACACGGAATAAAGTGCCATACCGCAACTAAATAATAAGGCGACATCTAATGCGCCACTATATAACCAAGTCCCAAAGGTCATCGATGTTTCGAATAAGGTCATGTAAATATATCCGGCAACATTGCTATAACAAAATGCAATAATCGCTGAAATCAGCACAATCGCAAACACATTATAACGGGTATAACGGTAGGCCTTCGCCCATAAGGCAATTAGAAATGCCGGAATGGTAGCTATAAAAAACGTGCTAGAAAAATAAAATACGATTAAATCGGTCACGGTAAACGTTTCATCGATATTATCGTTAAGACAAAACCCGATGATCATGCCCAAAATTTGCAGAATAAACGGAAATACAATGAATGCTTTTAAGTAAGGAAATTTAGACGACATAAGAATTCCTGAGTAAAAAATAGGCTATCAGAAGATAGCCTATTGTAGAGGAATTTTAGCGATTACGCAGATTTTTTTGCACGTAATACACGCAAGGTGAAAAAGGCAATTCCGGCGATAAATACAAGTAAGCCAAGCACTTCACCAATCGTACCCCAGTTTTCCAACTTCAAGGCCAATGGCGCTTCAGATCCACCTGAGGTAACGGAGGCGGCAATGATAAACGCTAGCACAACGCCCATTAGGCTTTCGCCCACGATTAAACCGGCAGAAAATAACGTTGCGAAACGCTCAGCTCGTTTGCTGACCTCTTTATCCCCGCTTCGTGCCGCATATTTTGCGATATGGCGGTTCAGTAACCACGCCAAAACTGCCCCGATAACAACCGGCATATTAATAGAAGGTGGTAAGTAGATACCAATCCCCACTGCCAATACCGGTAAAGCAAAGGCTTTGTTACTCACTTTTTTCAAGAAGCTATCAATAATGATTAACACAGCCCCTAAACCCACACCGGTAAGAATATAAGTCCATTCTAATTTATTGGAAAAAATCCCTTGTGAAATGGTGGTCATCAACGTCGCTTGCGGTGCAGACAAGGCTTGTGATGGATCCATGTCTGGACGTGGTAATGCGCCGGTGAAACCGTAGGCGTGGTAAAGAATTTCCAATACCGGTGCAATCACTAATGCGCCCACGAAACAACCGATAATTAACGCCACCTGTTGACGCCAAGGTGTTGCTTCGACCAATAAACCGGTTTTTAAATCTTGCAGGTTATCGTTAGAAATGGTCGCTGTGGTTAACACGATAGACGCGGTAAACAAGGTCAGTGCAGTCAAGAATTTCTGTCCGTCAGCGGTATCAAATAAACCGGACGCATTGCCGATAGAAACCAACACCAAAGAAATCACGATCACGGAAATAATCCCGATACCGGAAATTGGACTGGAAGATGAACCCACAAGCCCTGCCATGTAACCGGAGGCTGCCGCCACGAAGAAACCGATAAACACCGCTAAGAAGGTACAAACCACCACCAATAATAAGGCTAATTCCGGGGAAATCGGCGCGGTCGCGATAAAGTGATGTAATGAGATCACAATTAATGCCACGGTCGCAATAAGAATATAAATCATGGTTTTTGGTGAAAGGTCGATATCAATACGATGATCCGACGCTTCTTGCGCGCCCTTCAACATACGGAAGGAATGCACCATGCCTTGCACCATCGGTTTCATCAGCATCAATAACGTCCAAATCGCCGCAATCCCGATGGTTCCCACCCCAATAAAACGCACTTTGGTTTTCCACATACTCATGGCATAGCCGGCAAGGGTTGTATCTGTCGGCAAATCACCGGACATAGTAAAGAATGGCACCGCTAAGCCCCAAGCAAAGAAAGTGCCTAATAAAATGGCAATCCCGCCAACAATACCGATCAAATAACCCGCCCCTAATAAGGCTAAAGAAAAGCCCATCGGCAGTTGGAAGATGGCTTTGCCACCCGGGCCGGTAAACCACGCACTGGCGCCATCTGCCATCAAACGCAAACCGTTGGTTAAAAACGCCACAACGCTGGCAAAAATACCGCCATAAGCAATATCTTTCACACCGCTGTCTGCATCAGAATTGTTACCGGCTTTTAAAATTTCTGCCGCCGCAACGCCTTCCGGATAAGGTAAATCGCTATTTACCACCATCGCGCGACGTAATGGAATCGTGAACAACACGCCCAACGTACCACCCGCCGCACAAATCAACATGGTTTGCCAGAACGGAAAGTCTTGCCAGTAGCCCATCATCAATAAGCCCGGCAACACGAAAATCACAGAGGAAAGCGTACCCGCAGAAGACGCTTGGGTTTGCACCATGTTGTTTTCCAAAATACTGGAATCTTTAAAGAATTTCAGTACCGCCATGGAAATAACTGCCGCCGGAATCGACGACGCAAATGTCATCCCCACTTTCAGACCTAAATACACGTTGGAAGCGGTGAATAACACCGTAATCAACGCGCCGAGTAACATGCCTCGGAAGGTCAATTCTTTTAAGTTTGTAGATTGCATATCATTACCTATTTTTTTTAATAAAAACATTGACACCTTGACAAAAAAGCGGCGAATAATCAAGTTTCATTCAATTTATTTTGCTTAAATTGAATTTTATTTAAATATCAGCCATATTTTTAAACTATTTATAATCCCATAACCTATTCAATAGTAAAACTGTCCTCTACCCAACATCGCTATAATCTTAAATCCATCTGATTTAGTCTCAATTATAAAAAATAGCGAGTCTCATCAAGTTATTTATTCTTTATATCCTATATAGTTCGCCGAACCTATTCCATTTAGGTAAATAACCACTAAATTTTGTATCATCCACTGAATGATGAAGTTCTATGAGGCTAAAAAATGAATGCATTAATTGAATTACTCGCAAAAATTGTTGCCCCGATGCAACGCCAATTTATTAACTTTATACGGATCGCCATTTGTATCGTTATGGTATGGATTGGCGGGTTAAAAGTATGTCAATATGAAGCAGATGGTATTGCCCATTTTGTCTCGAACAGTCCATTTTTAAGTTTCCTCTATAAAAACGGACCGAATTTAGTGCAAAACGATAAAGGCGAATTAGTAAAAGAATATACCCTTTATAAAAATCCCGAAGGTAAAATGGTGGCGAAAAATATTGAATGGCACAAAGCTAACGGGACTTACACAGCGTCTTATATTATCGGTGCAATCATTGTGGCCATCGGCTTATTAACGTTAGCCGGAATCTGGTCTCCGACTTTTGGGCTACTCGGCGGTTTGCTGACGTTCGGTATGTCCATTGTCACCCTGTCGTTCCTGATCTTCACGCCGGAAACGTGGGTGCCTAATTTAGGGGGTGATTTGCCTACACCAAATTACGGCTTTCCATATTTATCCGCCGCGGGACGTTTGGTTATTAAAGATATTATTATGATGGCTGGGGGATTAGTTGCCGCTGCCGAATGTGCGAATCGCTACTTAAAATATAAAGCATCCGTCTAATTGAAACACCGGTATGAAGCTTATCACTCTGTGATAGGCTTCTTCATTTGTTAATCAGGAGAAAAGTAGAACATGGACTATTTAGATCAGCTTGTCCGACAGTCAGGCATTGAGGGAGAAATCAATATCCTCTGTCGTTTTCAAGGTGACTGGCTAATCCATCATAAACAGGAACCGAATTTAATTGGCAGATTTCATATTGTGTCACGAGGGGAATGCCAAATTCAGCTGAAAGACCAAACCTGCCAGCTCAAACCGGGCGATGTCATTTTTCTGCCCTACGGAGAAGAGCACGTTATTTATCACGGCACCGACACAGAAACACAAATTACCAAAACCACTCAAGGTGTTTTTACATTACATCGCAACAGCCCAAGCAACGAATCTGCTGATTTTGAAATGTTTTGCGGTTATTTCCGTTATTTAAACGTTGCGCAAAGTTTACTGTTTAATCTACCGCAGTGGCACCTTGCCGGAAATAACGATTCCATCATGGCCTTACTGAAATTGCTGCGCAAAGAAACAGAGGATAACCTCGGCAATGAAGTTGTCGTCAATGCGTTATGCAACATTCTTTTCACTTATTTAATCAGAGATTACCTTCAACACCATCAGGTCAATCAAGGCATCTTCGGCGCATTACAGGACAAGCGTTTAAGAAATGCCGTGAATGCCATCATAGCCAATCCCAAGGAAAGCTGGAGCATGGAGAGCTTAGCAGAAAGTTGCGCCATGTCGCGCGCCAATTTTATTCGTGCATTTAAACAAAAAACGGGCATTTTACCCGGTAAATTTCTCACTATAATGCGAATGAATATGGCAGGAATGTTACTAAAAAACACACAAAAACCGATTAGCGTGATTGCCTCGGAAGTGGGCTACCAATCAGACACCCACTTTACCAAAGTCTTCAAATCCTATTACGGCATTTCTCCGGGGAAATACCGATAAATACAACTACCAATTCATGGGTTAACACAGGCTTTCCGTTGTAAATAATCCCGAAGTAAATAAAGTGCGGTCAGATTTTTCGCTTCATTGAACTCAGGGTCATACAATAATTCGTTAATGTTTGCCAACGGCACGCGTACCACTTGCAACGGTTCCGGCTCGTCACCTTCCAGTTTGCTCGGATAAAAATTCTGCGCCAATAAAATGTGCATTGGATTATTCATGAAGCCAACGGATGAATTAATCGTACGTAAATGCACCCAAGATGTTGCGCCTAAACCAATTTCTTCTTGCAACTCGCGATTGGCACTTTGTTCCGGCGTTTCACCGGCATCCATTCTGCCCTTCACAAATCCTAACTCATAGCGCTCTGTTCCCATGGCATATTCACGCACTAACAACATATCGTCGCCATCAATCGCCACCACCATCACCGAAGCGTACTTGCCGGGGCGAAAACGTTCATAAGTGCGGTGCGTTCCATTGGCGAATTTCAAATCCACCGATTGAATTTCAAATATCGTTGATTTTGCTACAGTTTTTATATTGAGAATAGTTGGTTTTTGTAACATTGTTCTCTTCTTCCCTTGTTTTACAAACTACCGAAATAGCGATACCATACCCCACTATTTTTACAAAGAAAAGGGACCACAACAGGGATGGCGCAACAAAAATTTGACTGGCAAGCAATCGACACCGTGATTCTGGATTTAGACGGCACGCTAATCGATCTGTATTTCGATCATCGTTTCTGGAAAAAGGTGGTGCCGCAGGCATATGCCGACAAATTCAAGCTTTCTGTGGAACAAAGTCGCGAACTGATCCATCGCCGTTATCAGCAGGTGGAATTCAGTATGCAATGGTATTGCATTGATTTTTGGGCGAAGAATTTAGATTTACCGTTGCGCGAATTGTTACAACAACAGCGCGATTACATCAAAGTGCGGTCGGATGTATATCCGTTTTTACAGGCTGCCCGCGAGCGCCGCAAGAAATTGATTTTGCTCACCGACAGCCATCCGTTCAGTTTGGCAGAAAAATTAAAACACTGCGATTTAGCACCGCACTTTGATTTGTTGCTTTCCAGCCATCAGTTTAATGCGCCAAAAGTGGAACAGTCTTTGTGGCAACGTTTGCAACAATTCACGCCATTCGATCCGAGCCGAACCCTTTTTATCGACGACACAGAACCGGTGTTAGATAGCGCTAAAAAATTTGGCATCGCCTACACCATCGGCGTGGAAAATCCGGACAGTACATTGGCGGACAAATCCTTTGAGCGTCATTTCTCCGTCAAAAACTACCGCACTTTACTGTAAGGACGCGGCAACATGGCAAAACATTCTCAAATGGAAGAAGAAAAAGAAGCAGTGCGTTTGGACAAATGGCTGTGGGCAGCGCGTTTTTACAAAACCCGCACACTCGCCAAAGAAATGATTGACGGAGGCAAAGTCCATTACAACGGGCAACGTAGCAAACCAAATAAAATCGTAGAAGTGGGTGCCACCCTAAAAATACGCCAAGGCAGTGACGAAAAGGAAATCGTTGTGTTGGCGCTTTCCACTCAACGACGAGGCGCACCAGAAGCGCAACTGCTTTACCGAGAAACGGAACAAAGCCTTGCCAATCGAGAAAAACTTGCCATGGCGCGCAAAATGAATGCGCTGTCCATGCCGCACCCTGATCGCCGCCCGGACAAAAAAGAACGTCGCGATTTACTTAAATTCAAACATCAAAACCAAGCATAAACGCCACCTTGTAATCGAGGAAAACGGCCTTATATTTGGCGAACAACATTCAATTAGGAACAAAAAAGATGACAACTTATACTAAAGACAACGACCAACTTTATCGTTACTTGTTCAAAGACCGCGCCGTACGTGGCGAATGGGTACGCTTAAATCAAACGTTCAACGACACCTTAAACACCCATCATTACCCGCAAGCCGTGCGCAATTTATTAGGCGAAATGATGGTCGCCACCAGTTTGCTGACCGCCACCTTAAAATTTAACGGCGACATCACCGTGCAAATTCAAGGCGATGGCCCATTAAAACTGGCGTTAGTCAACGGCAACGATCAGCAACAAATCCGTGCGCTTGCCCGTTTGCAAGGCGATATTGATAACAACATGAGCCTACACCAAATGATCGGCAAAGGCGTGTTGGTGATCACCATTGCGCCAAAAGAAGGCGAACGTTATCAAGGTATCGTACCACTGGACAAACCCACCATCAGCGAATGTTTAGAAGACTATTTCATCCGTTCCGAACAACTCCAAACCCAACTGATTATCCGCAGTGGTGAATATGACGGCAAACCGGTCGCTGCCGGCGTGTTATTACAAATCGTCCCGGATGGTTCAGGCTCACCGGACGATTTCGAGCATTTAGCCACCTTAACCGCCACCATTAAAGACGACGAGATTTTTGGTTTAAGCGCAGAAGAATTGTTGTACCGCTTATACCACGAAGAAACCGTTGAACTCTTCGCACCACAATCGGTGACCTTCCACTGTGGCTGTTCGCAAGAACGTTCAGGCGCTGCCTTGTTGTTAATTTCGGAAGAAGAAATTGACCATATCCTTGCTGAACACCAAGGCACCATCGATATGCAATGCGAATGCTGTGGCACGCATTATTTCTTCAATAAAGAAACGATTGAGAAATTAAAAGCATCAACCCACTAACAAAAAATCCCGCAAATCAGTTGCGGGATTTTTTATGTTTCACCTTGCGTTACGGCAATAAGCTTTCTAATTGCCATAATTCGTTTAACGCCTCGCGACGGCGGATAAGATAAGCTTTATCGCCATCCACCATCACTTCCGCTGTTCTTGGGCGAGAGTTATAGTTAGAAGACATACTTGCGCCGTAGGCACCGGCAGATCGTTGGGCTAAATAATCCCCTTCCGCAATGGCAAGTTTGCGTTGTTTGCCGAGGAAATCGGAGGTTTCGCAAATCGGGCCGACCACATCATAGATTTTTTCTTCACGCGCTAAAGTGCGGTCGATTTCTAGAATGTTCATGTAAGCTTGATACAACGCCGGGCGAATCATGTCGTTCATGCCGGCATCCACAATGGCAAAATTACGGCTTTCGTTGGATTTTAAATACTCTACTTTGGTGACCAAAATCCCAGCGTTTGCAGTAATGGCGCGTCCCGGTTCGACGATGATTTCCAGTTCACTAAAGGCACTCAATTTTTCCCACAACGCTTTGGCATAGTCTGTCGGATGTGGCGGCGTTTCGTCCGTATAAGTCACACCCAAGCCGCCGCCTAAGTCTAAGTGTTTTAAATGAATGCCATCTTGTTTTAATTGTTCCATGAGTACAATTAAGCGATCTACCGCATCTAAAAACGGTTGTAATTCCGTGAGTTGTGAGCCGATGTGACAATCCATACCGACAATTTTAATATTTGATAAGGTAGCGGCTAATTTATAGACTTCTCGAGCTTGTTCTACGCTCACGCCGAATTTATTTTCTTTTAACCCTGTGGAAATGTAAGGGTGGGTATGGGCATCCACGTCCGGATTTACGCGCAATGAAATAGGTGCGATTTTGCCCATTTCACCGGCGATTTGGTTAATGCGCAATAATTCTGCTTCCGATTCCACATTAAAACAACGAATGTTGACTTCTAATGCGCGGGCGATTTCTTGGTGAGATTTTGCGACACCGGAAAAGACCACTTTGGCCGCGTCACCGCCGGCGGCAAGGACGCGTTCCAATTCCCCTTGGGACACAATGTCAAAGCCTGATCCTAATTTTGCCATTACGTTTAAAATCGCAATATTCGGGTTGGATTTCACCGCAAAACACACCAAGTGCGGATGCTCGCCAAACGCGTTATTAAATGCGTGCCAATGACGTTCAAGGGTAGCTTTAGAGTAAATATACAAAGGCGTACCAAATTGTTCGGCCAATTGTTTGACTGGCAGATTTTCCGCCATGAGTTGATTGTTTTTATATTGGAAAAAGTCCATAAAGTCGCCTATAAAAAGTTATTTCGTTGTTTGCTGAGTACTATCTTGTTCCGGAAAATATAATGGGCCTTTAACACCGCAACCGCTACTTAGCGCACACAATGTGACGAGTAAAAATACAGAAATCAGTTTTTTCATAGGTTGCTCCTTGCGCTTCACTTCGGCTACTCTTTTTACCACTAAATCCGGCTTTGTGCTATCACAACGCACGGAAAATCTTTATAATCGCCATTTTAGCAGGATTTACGAGGAGTGGTTTTATGAATGTAATGGAATTTCATCAAAATATTGAACAAATTTGGAATCAAATCGAAGAACAATTAGAAGCGCAAGATTGTGATGTGGATTGTGATCGCCAAGGCTCCGTGTTCACGATTACGCTTGGCGATCGCAGTCAAATTGTGATCAACAAACAAGAACCGTTGTTCGAATTATGGTTGGCGAGCCACAATGGCGGTTTCCATTTTGCTTACAAAGACGGCCATTGGGTGAATCATGAGGGCTTGGATTTCTGGCAAGCTTTAACCGAAGCCTGTGCCAAACATGGTGAACAAGTACATTTCGCTTAATGTCCGTTTTAGCCCCATCTTCATCCCTTCAACAAAGTGCGGTGAATTTTTCCGATAAATCGCCGGAAAATCTCACTGCACTTTCTTCCACCGCATTGGATGTTTTACATTCCGTTTTCGGTTATCAATCTTTCCGCAAAGGTCAACAAGAGATTATTCATGCGGCGCTAAATGGGCAAGACTGTTTGGTCATTATGGCGACAGGCACGGGAAAATCGTTGTGCTATCAAATTCCTGCGTTGTGTTTTGACGGAATGACCTTGGTGGTTTCGCCGTTGATTTCTTTAATGAAAGACCAGGTGGATCAGCTTCGTGCCAGCGGCGTAGAAGCGGATTATTTAAACTCCTCGCAAACCTTTGAAGAACAGCAACAGGTGCAAAATAGGGCAATTTCCGGCCAGTTAAAATTATTGTATTTATCTCCGGAAAAAGTCATGACCAACAGCTTTTTCCAATTTATTTCTCATTGCAACGTCAGCTTTATTGCTATCGACGAGGCGCACTGCATTTCCCAATGGGGGCACGATTTTCGCCCTGAATATACCCAACTTGGCGGTTTAAAAGGCAGTTTCCCGAACGTGCCGATTATGGCGCTGACAGCCACGGCAGATCCCACAACGCAACAAGATATTCTGCAAAATCTCCGGCTAAATCGACCGCACTTTCATGTGGGCAGTTTTGATCGCCCAAATATTCGTTACACTTTAGTGGAAAAATTTAAGCCGATGGAACAGCTTTGTCGTTTCGTGCTCGCCCAAAAAGGCAAAAGCGGCATTGTTTATTGCAACAGCCGCAATAAGGTGGAACGCATTGCGGAAACGCTGTGTAACAAAGGCGTGCGGGCGGCGGCGTATCATGCGGGCATGGAAAATAGCTTACGGGAAAAGGTACAACGGGATTTTCAGCGGGACAACATCCAAGTGGTGGTGGCGACGATCGCCTTCGGCATGGGGATCAATAAATCTAACGTGCGTTTTGTGGCACATTTTGATTTACCGCGTAGCATTGAATCCTACTATCAAGAAACCGGCCGTGCAGGGCGTGACGATTTGCCGGCGGAGGCGGTGTTGTTTTACGATCCGGCGGATTATGTGTGGCTGAACAAAATGTTGATGGAAAAGCCGGAAACGCCACAACGCCAAATTGAACAGCATAAATTGCAAGCCATCGGCGAATTTGCCGAAAGCCAAACCTGCCGCCGTTTGGTCTTATTGAATTATTTCGGCGAACATCGTCAAACAGCCTGTCAAAACTGCGATATTTGTCTCGATCCACCGAAAAAATACGATGGGTTGTTGGACGCACAAAAAATCATGTCGACAATTTATCGTACCGGTCAATGTTATGGTGCTCATTATGTCATTGCCGTCTTGCGTGGCATGAATAATCAGAAAATTCGTGATCAGCAACACGACCAACTGAGTGTGTACGGCATTGGCAAAGAACACAGCACGGAATACTGGCAGTCCGTGTTGCGTCAGCTCATTCATTTGGGCTTAGTTCGCCAAATCATTGGCGAGTATGGCAATACGTTACAGCTCACAGAAAACGCCAAGCCGATTTTGCGGGGAGAGATGCCGTTGGAATTGGCAACGCCACGTCTATCGTCTATCGTTACCACTGTGATGATGCACAAAAGTGCGGTCGGTTCTTACGACAAAGATTTATTTGCACGTTTGCGCTTCTTGCGTAAGCAAATTGCCGATAAGGAAAACATTCCCCCGTATATCGTGTTTAACGATGCGACTTTGCAAGAAATGGCGCAGTACCAACCGGTTAGCAATATTGAGATGTTGCAAATTAACGGTGTCGGTACGATTAAATTGGAACGTTTCGGACAAGCGTTTCTGTCTTTAATCCGCGAACATAAAAATGCCCGCGCAACCGAATAAGTCTAAGTACCGTTTAAGTGCAGTTATGTTTAGCTAATTGCGCAAAATTTTGCTATAATCCCGCCCAATTTTTTACGAATTACACAGAGAAGAATTATGTCAACAACTACTCCAGAAACTTATGGTGCAAACAGTATTAAAGTGCTGAAAGGGCTTGATGCGGTGCGTAAACGTCCCGGCATGTATATCGGTGACACAGACGATGGAACGGGTTTACACCATATGGTTTTTGAGGTGGTGGATAACGCCATTGATGAAGCCTTGGCAGGTTATTGCAGTGACATTATCGTGACTATTCATTCCGATAATTCCGTTTCCGTGCAAGATGACGGGCGCGGTATCCCGGTAGATATTCACCCGGAAGAAGGTGTTTCTGCTGCAGAAGTAATTATGACGGTCTTGCACGCGGGCGGTAAATTTGACGATAACTCCTATAAGGTGTCCGGTGGTTTGCACGGTGTAGGTGTGTCTGTGGTTAATGCGTTGTCCGATAAATTGCAACTGACTATTCGTCGTCAAGGCAAAGTGCATGAGCAATTTTATCGCCTTGGCGATCCCGTTGCTCCGTTAGCGGTCATTGGTGAAACCGACCAAACCGGCACGACTGTGCGCTTTTGGCCAAGCCCAACGATTTTTACGAACATTGAATTTGAATACGATATTTTAGCCAAACGCCTAAGAGAGTTATCTTTCTTAAATTCCGGTGTTTCTATCCGTTTAATTGACGAACGTACCGACAAACAAGACCATTTTCATTACGAGGGTGGTATTCAAGCGTTTGTGGAATATATCAATCGTGGCAAAACTCCGATCCATCCGAAACCGTTCTATTTCTCTGCAGAAAAAGACGGCATTGGCGTAGAAATTGCGTTGCAATGGAACGATGGTTATGCAGAAAACATTTACTGCTTTACCAACAACATTCCACAACGCGATGGTGGTACTCACTTGGCAGGTTTCCGCGGGGCGATGACCCGTACGCTGAATAACTACATGGAAAATGAAGGCTATACCAAAAAATCTAAAGTAGCGACTTCCGGTGATGATGCTCGTGAAGGCTTGGTGGCTGTGATTTCCGTGAAAGTGCCGGATCCAAAATTCTCTTCTCAAACAAAAGACAAATTGGTTTCCTCCGAAGTAAAAAGTGCGGTGGAATCTTTGATGAACGAGTATTTGCAAACCTATTTGTTGGAAAATCCAAACGATGTGAAAATCATCGTGACCAAAATTATTGATGCGGCACGTGCGCGTGAAGCCGCACGTAAAGCCCGTGAAATGACCCGTCGTAAAGGCGCATTAGACTTAGGCGGCTTGCCGGGTAAATTGGCGGATTGTCAGGAGCGTGATCCGGCGTTATCTGAACTTTATATCGTGGAGGGTGACTCTGCGGGCGGTTCGGCAAAACAAGGGCGTAATCGTAAAAACCAAGCAATTCTGCCGTTAAAAGGGAAAATTCTGAACGTGGAAAAAGCCCGCTTTGACAAAATGTTATCTTCTGCAGAAGTGGGGACATTGATTACGGCGCTAGGTTGCGGTATCGGTCGTGACGAATATAACCCAGATAAATTGCGTTATCACAGCATTATTATCATGACTGATGCGGACGTGGATGGTTCACACATTCGTACGTTGTTATTAACCTTCTTCTATCGTCAAATGCCGGAGCTGATTGAACGTGGTTATGTGTATATTGCCCAGCCACCGTTGTATAAAGTGAAAAAAGGCAAACAAGAGCAATACATTAAAGACGATGAAGCCATGGCGGAATTTGAATTGGCGATTGCGTTGGAAAATGCGGCGCTTTATGTGAATGACAATGCACCGGGTATGCAAGGTATGGCGTTACAAAATCTCGCTTCCGAATATCTTGCTGTACAAAAAATGACGACCCGCTTGAGTCGTTATTATCCGGAAAGCGTGTTGAAAGAATTGATTTATCAACCGGCGTTGACCACAGCGTTAATGCAACAGGAAAGTGCGGTCAATTCTTGGGCTGATTCTTTGGTTGCTTCTTTAAATGGAAAAGAAACTGACGGCAGACATTATAGCTATCGTTTGCAATTCAATGCTGAACGAAACTTGCATGAAGTGGTATTAACGGTAAGAACACACGGCATTGATACGGATTATTTCTTGAACTTCCAATTTGTGACCGGTAATGAATATGCCCGCTTAATTGCATTGGGTGAAAAATTGGTCGGCTTATTAGAAGAAAATGCTTATGTTATGCGTGGTGAACGTAAAGTTGCAGTAACTTCTTTTGAGCAAGCGATTGAATGGTTAATGAAAGAATCTCGCCGTGGTTTGATGATTCAACGCTATAAAGGGTTAGGTGAAATGAACCCGGAACAGCTTTGGGAAACAACAATGGATCCAAACACTCGCCGCATGTTGAAAGTGTCTATTAAGGATGCTGTGGCGGCAGATAAGCTATTTACCACCTTAATGGGTGATGAAGTAGAGCCTCGCCGTGAGTTCATTGAGAGCAATGCGTTAAGAGCGAATTTGGATATTTAAAACAGCCTATTGCGTTTTATCCTGTTCACACAAGCATAGAAAAGCCGGCAATATCGCCGGCTTTTTTACATTATGAATATTTCCATTAACCTTGCAATGAAACGCGTTTCATATCTTTCATGTAACCACGCAATTCTTGACCGATTAATTCTACTGGGTG